>JAWVYO010000089.1:0-9757 GCA_033722675.1 Acidimicrobiia bacterium
CCGGCGACGCATCACTGGGAGTCCCGGGTCTATCAGACGGCCGGCAAGTACAGCGCGGACGAGGCGGAGGACGTCACGTTCGGCGGCCTCGTGCGTTTCACGGGGAAGATCCCGTTCTTCGATCAGCTCGGCGATATCCCCAACACCGAACTGACGCTGAACCAGCTGACGCTCGAGATCAACACCATCACCGGCACCGCGACTGCGACGTCGGTCACCACCCTCGAAGGTGATCCCGCCGGCGGAGGCGGATGGGTCATGGAGATGCCCGATGGTTCCTACGACCCGGACACCGGTGAGGTCACTGGCACCTTCACCGGCACGGCGTCGGGAGGGCTGGCCCAGATGGGCCTGTTCGTGAGTCAGACGGAACCCGGCGTGCTCACCGGCACCGTCGACCTGTCAGGTGGACGCGTGGACGGCATCGTCGACATAGCGGATGCTTCCACTCCCTTCTTCGCAGAGGTGCCGTAGGTCGGTGGATCTTCTCACCGAACCGAGCCGCGGGCGCCGCCGCTCGCTCCGGCGCGTCGGAGGCGTGGTCTGATCGGCGAAACCCGGGCCCCGGACGGCACCAGCAGCTCGCGCCCGGCGTCCCGGGTGGCTGGGGTCGTGCGTTGGGAACACGGGCGCACGGAGCGGTGAGGAGACGCGGCGGCTGCGACACTGAGGCAAGAGGCCGAAGGACGAGGAGTGTGGACGCCATGACGGATCACGGGCTGACGCCGTTCGAGGGGTACACGCGGCAGGTGGGGCGATTCGTCGCCATGCTGGCCGACGGGCGCAGCAGGCTGCGTCGCGACCTGGAGACCCTCGACGAGTCCCAGCTGGATCGAACGCTTCCGTGGCAGCCGAACTCGATCGGCACGTTGCTCTATCACGTCGCAGCCATCGAACTCGACTGGACGTTCGCCGACATCCGGGAGACGACGCAGTTCCCCGACGGAACGAGCGACTGGTTCCCCACCACGGTTCGCGAGGAGGGTGGTCGGCTCAGTCCGGTGAGCGACTCGCTGCAGGGTCACCTCGATCGACTGGCATGGACCCGGGAGCACCTGCTGGTGACGCTCGGGCGCCTCACGGACGACGACCTGGACCGGATCGTGACGAACGCAGACGACGGGTCCACCAACGGCATCGCCTGGATCCTGCACCATCTCATCCAGCACGAGGCGGAGCACCGCGGTCAGATCGGCGAGATCCGGGCGGCGTTGCGCGCCCGGTGATCACCGTGGGGGATCGATCGCACCCAACTGTTCGAACAGGTCGAGCAGGTCCATCTGGAGGCGTTCCTCGGCGATGAGGCCGTCCTCGAAGCGGAGGATCTGCCACGCGTCCCACTCGACATGCTTCCCCGTCGGCGGGACGCCCCGCCATTCACCCTGGTGGACACCGGAGTAGCGGCTTCGGAGAAAGACGTGGTCGCCCTCGGCCACCATCTGTTGGATCGACTCGGTGAATCCCTCGAACCGCTCGTTCCACGCGAGCACGGCGGCCCAGTGCTGGTCTGGGGTCACGATCACCGGATCGACGCCTTCGCCGACGTGGACGACCAACTCGGAGGCGTAGTTGGCGAGGAAGGCGTCGCGGTCGAGGGCGTTGAAGGTCTCCGCCGCCCGCCGCACCACGTCCTTGTTTCGTTCCGTCGACATCCCGGTCGCGGAACCTAGCGAGGAACCGTAGGAGGAACGAATGGATCGGCGATGAATCCCGACGTCCGGCTGCCGATGGGGCCGCGGCGCGTCAGCGCCGCTCCCACAGCCCCCGGACGTAGGCGGCCTGGCCGAGGTGCTGGAGGGCGTCGCCGATGACGCTGACCAGGCGCACGCCGACCGTGACGGGCGGGTCCCACCGCCGGTCGATGACCCGGTCGAGGTCGTCGGGGTTCGCCGCGTCCAGCCACTCCCGGGTCCGCGCGGAGACGACCTCGTGGTAGTCGACGAGGAGCCCGGAGTCGGTGGGGCAGTGGGCGGCCACCTGCTCCGACGTGTGTCCGAAGCCGGTGTCGTCGGGATCGGGGGACATGCCGAAGGCGTCGGCCCACCCCGCCGCCGTCCACGCCTGCTCCCGGCCGGCGATCTCGGCGACGTGGTCGTCCTCGATCCGCGTGAGGTGCCAGACGAGCCACCCGATCGGGTTCGCCTCGGCGTCGGGACGATACGTGAGGCCGTCGGCGTCGAGGCCGTCGACGGTGGTCCGCACGAGGTCCTCGACGCGCCGGAAGGCGTCGGTCAGCAGTTCGGTGGCGTCCATGGATCCTCCTGTCTCGTGCCGAGGCTACGCGTCCGGCGTCAGGTCCCGGCGCCGACGTCCAGCGGATGGAGCGCCCCGGTGTCGTCGAAGAAGCACAGCGCGTCGTAGCGGCGCTCGAGGGCCGTCGGCACCCAGTTGCCGCGATGCTCGTACTCGGGGTGGTAGACGACGCCGATCGCCCGATGGCCCCGCACGGTGACGTCGGGCTCGCTGCCGTCGAAGACGACGACCCCGGCGGGCTCACCGGCAAGCGCGGCGCGCAGGACGTCCTCGTGCGTGCTCGGCGGCGCAACCGGCACGTTCATGACCCGTGGTACGGCACCCCAGGCGGTGGCGGCGATCACGGAGCCCCGCCGACCGGCGAACCCCACGATGACCACGTCGTCGCCATGGCGTTCGCGCATGAGCTGGCCCACGTTCACGAGGCCGGCGTCGGCCATGTCGGTGTGACGGGCGTCGCCGACATGGCTGTTGTGCTCCCACACGACGCCCTTGGCGTCGGGGCCGTAGTGGTCGAGGAGCCGGTCGATCGTGTCGGCCATGTGCGTGTCCCGGACGTTCCAGGCCCCGGGACCGCCACCCACCATCGTCCGGTAGTAGGACTCCGCACCGGCCACCACGTAGGCGTTCTGTTCGGCCTCGAACCGATCGCCGTCGGCGGGGACGACGTCGCGCCGGAGGGCGACGAGCATGGCGATCACCTCCTCCTCGCAGTCCTCGGGAATGAGGCGCGTGGCCCGGGCGTATTGCTGGGGGTCGGGGTACGGCTCGAAGCATCGGAAGGCCTCCCGGGCGGCATCGAGGGCGTCGGAGGCGTTGTCGCCGAGGTAGTCGAGCACGGCGGCGAGCGACTCCCGGAGCGAATACACGTCCAACCCGTGGAACCCGACCGACGCATCCTCCGAGCGATTGTGGGTGCGCAGCCAGTCGACGAACGAGGCGACCTCGCGGTTCGCCCACATCCAGGTGGGCCAGCGCCGGAAGGCTTCGAGGACCTCGGTGGGGTCGTCGGTGGAGTCGTCGGATCCCGTCACCCAGCGATCGACGTCCTGGCAGGGCGGCCAGTCGCCCTCCACGGCGACGAAGTCGAAGTCCTGCTCGGTGATGAGGCGACGCGTGAGGGCGTCGCGCCAGCGGTAGTACTCGGCCGTCCCGTGGGACGCCTCCCCGAGGAGCACGATCCGGGCGTCACCGACGCGATCGAGGAGCGGATCGAGGTCGCCCACGTCCCGCAGGGGGAGAGCCCTGGCTGCGAACCGTTCACGGTCGCGATCCCAGGTCGGGTCGGCGGGGACGGGGCTGGCGCCACGTCGCGGAACCGGGATGTTCATTGCAGCGCTCCCTGGAGCAGGCGACGCACCTCGTCGTCGGTGGTCTGCGCGAAGTCGTCGTACCACGCACCGACGGCGCGGAAGCGGCGCGGCGTCAGGAGGCACACGGTGTCGTCGGCGAGATCGTCGAGCGCACGACACGTCTCGGGCGGAGCCGTGGGGACGGCCACGATCAGGCGCCTCGGCGAGGCCGACCGGATCGCTTCGAGGGCCGCACGCATCGTGGATCCGGTGGCGACCCCGTCGTCGACGACGACGACCGTCCGCCCGTCGAGCACGAGATCGGCGCGTTCCCCACGGAGGTCCTCCTCCCTACGGCGGACCTCCCGTCGCTCCTCGGAGGCGATCTCCTCGAACGCCTCGTCGTCGATGCGGAGGTCTCCCAGCACCGACTCGTTCCTCACGGTGACGCCACCGCTGGCGACGGCGCCCATGGCGAGTTCGCGGTGCCCCGGGGTGCCCACCTTTCGGACGACGAGGACGTCGAGCTCGGCGTCGAGGGCCCGGGCGACCTCGGCGGCGACGGGAACCCCGCCGCGGGGCAATCCGAGCACGAGCACGTCGTCGGCGTCACCCACCACGGAGCGGAGGGCCTCGGCGAGCCGTCGGCCGGCGTCGCGCCGATCGGTGAACCGCGAGACGGTCATGCCACGATCGCCGCGACGATCAGCCAGACGGCGAAGGCCAGGAACATGAACCAGACGAAGTCGGCCAGGAAACCCCATGTGGCCGCCTCGCGGGCACGAGCCTCACGGGCGCGAGCCGTCCAGGACGGATACGGGTAGCCCCACCGTCGATAGCCCCAGCCGTAGCCGATGGGCAGGACGAAGAGGATGGACAGCAGGATCAGCCACCACCAGAACCACCACATCGTCGAGATCCCTCCAGGTGTGTCGTGCGTGTGTCCACCCCTTCCATACCCCGCCCGGGCGAAGCTGACACGCGGGGATCACGCTCGCACCGGAAGCTCCTGCACACCGCGGAGGAAGAAGTCCTGGTTCCAGCGGAGATCCGCCGGATCGATGTCGAGGCGAAGGTCCGGGAAGCGCTCCAGCAACCGGCGGAAGGCGACGAGCCCCTCCCGCCGGGCGAGGGGTGCCCCCAGACAGAAGTGGATCCCCTGTCCGAAGGCGATGTGGCGATTCGGGTGGCGTCCGACGTCGAACCGGTCGGGCTCGTCGAACTGCTCGGGATCCCGATTGGCCGCCAGCAGGAGGGGGATGACCATGTCGCCGCGGGGAACGGTGGCGCCCCCGAGCTCGACCTCCTCGAAGGCCCACCGGACGGTCGTCGACTCGACGGGACCGTGGAAGCGCAGCATCTCCTCGATGGCGTTCGGGAGCAGGTCGGGGTCCTCGAGCAGGCGTCGGCGCTCGGCGGGATGTCGCAGGAGTTCGAGCGTGCCGTTGCCGATGAGGTTCACCGTCGTCTCGTGACCGGCGACGAGCAGCAGGAAGATCATCGCGAGCATCTCGGTGTGGTCGAGGCGGTCGCCGTCGTCCTCCGCCTGTACCAGTTCGGTCGTCAGGTCGTCCCGGGGTTCCGTCCGGCGGGCGGCGATGAGGTCGTTGAGGTACGCGATGAACTCCATGCCCGCCGCCATGCCCTGCTCCTCGGTCTCGGCGCGGAGGATGGCGTTCGACCACGCCCGGAACTTCGGCCGGTCGGGCTCGGGGACCCCCAGCATCTCGGCGATGACCGTCACCGGCAGCGGTGCGGCATAGGCCTCGATGAGATCGAAGGCCGGCTCGTCGATCTGCTCCAGCAGGTCCACCGCGATGGCGTCGATGCGGTCCTCCAGGCGGTCGACCGCCCGGTTGGTGAACGACCGCTGGACGAGCCGCCGCAGGCGGGTGTGGTCGGGCGGATCCACCGAGAGCAGGTTCCGGTTCAGGATCGCCGTGGCGTCGGGGGTCGTCGGCTGCGCCGCGATCTGGTCCGGGTCGAGGTGCCGCTCGTACTCCTTCCCCAGGACGTCGTGGGGCGCCTTGAGCGCCTCGACACAATCGTCGTAGCGGGTGAGGAACCAGAAGGAGCGCCCGGTCACGGGCCCGACGCCGCGGTAGGCCGGCGCAGCCGTCCGCATCTCGCGGTAGAGGGCATGGGGGTCGGCGCGGTGGGACGGGTCCCAGGGGTCGAAGTCGGGCATCGACCGCGACGCTACCCGCATCGCGGTCCTTCGCCTCTGGCACGAGGCCACGCTCTGTGGCCGGATGTTCGGAGGGCACCGTTCCGTCGGTGATGGGCGGAGCGGCCAAGAGACAGTCGTGGCGATGACCACGATGGGCTCACGGGGCGAGCCGGGACTGCGGTGCATCGCCAGGAGGTGAGCGCATCGTGGCAACCCGCACCGTCCGGCATCCGTTCCTGTTCGTCCTTTCCACCCTGGCACTCCTCATCGGAGTCCTCGCGATGCCCCAGGCATCGGCCGAGGAATCCGCGAGCTTCATGTACGGCCGCGCCCATGCCGGTCTCATCGGTGAGGGTTTCGAGCCCGGGATCGACGTCACGATCACCGTCAGCGACGGTCGAGAGTTCGTCACGACTGCCGGCCCGGATTCGTCGAATCCCAGCCAAGTCGCCTGGGAGTTCGATCAACCGGTCGCTCCCGGTGAGACGATCACCGTCAGCAGCGAGCCGGCGGGTGGGGCCGTGACCAAGACGTTGCTGGTCGAAGAGGTGGCCATCACCACGATCAGGCATCGAGAGGATGTGGTGGAGGGCATCGCGCCTGCAGGCGCCACCCTCAACGTGGGGCCCGACGGCGAGGTCGTCACCACGGTCGCGAGTGACGGAACCTTCGTAGCCGACCTCGGTGCCGCGGGGTTCGACATCCAACCGGGCGCCGATGGGTACGCCGTGTACGCGGGTCTCGACGACGCGGATGGAGACACGAGTCGCTACGACGCGACGGCCCCCGAAATCATCGTCGATCCGGTCACCGACGAACTGTGGCTCAACGGCTTCGAGCACCACCTCGGCATCGAGCTGCTGTTGGGCGGCGATGGCACTCCCGGTACCGCTGCTCGTTCGCTCGTGGTCGAGCACGACGGGTCCGGCGACGCGCACCTCGACCTCCACGGCGATTTCGACATCACCCCGGGTCTCGACATCTACGCGTGGAGTCCCACCACGATCCCGCTGGTCCGCCACCACGTCGTGACGAACCTCACCCTCGATCCGTGGAACGACCGGATCCTGTCCGGCACGGCCGATCCCGGCAGCGAGGTCTGCATCGACGTGTTCGGTGTCGGCGAGACCTGCGTGATCGCCGACGGTGGCACCTGGTCGTACGACCCCGGTGTCGAAGGCGCCGCTGCCGTGGCCCAGTACGACGACGACGACGACTCGACCCAGCTTCGGAGCGCGGGGGCCCCGTGGTTCCTCGCCGACCAGGTGTGGGACGACCTCTGGGGGCACGGCTTCGCCCCGAATGCGTCGGTCGACGTCTCCGTCGACGGGACGTTGTTCGGTTCGTTCCCGACCGACCGCGGCGGCTACTTCGCCGTCGATCCCGGATCGATCCCCCTGGACATCGGTTCGGTCGTCGAGGTCACCGACGGCGCGGCCACGAAGACGCTGACACTGAGCAACCTCCTCGTCACCGATGTGGACGTCGCCACTGACACCGTGTCCGGAACGGGCACGCCCGGCGCCGAGATCTGGATCGGGGATCCCTTCGATCCCGACTACGCAGCGAGCCGCACCGTCACGGTGCAGTCCGACGGCACCTGGTTCGCCGACTTCACCGTGCCCGGCGACGGCGGCGCCACGTGGGACTTCCAACCCGGAGACGAAGGCTTCACGCACCAGTCCGATGCCGACGGCGACGTCACCCATGTCCGGTGGCGGGCCTCGGTACCCCCGTGGGTGACAGCCGACCCCGGCACCGACGCCGTCTGGGGCGGTGGCGGATGGCAGGGCGGCGTGCCGATCACCGTCACGATCGACGACCCCGGGACGGCGGTCTCCCCGGACTTCAGCGGAACGACCGAGCTCGGGACGTACCCCGACAACCCGGACGAGTTCTATCTGGAACCGGGCTTCGACATCCAGCCCGGCTTCACGGTCGAAGCGACCGACGGAGTCGCCACCAAGATCCTGTTCGTGACGTCGCTGCAGATCACGGACATCGACTTCGACAACGACCTGGTGTCCGGCACCGCAGACGACGGTCTCCAGGTGTGGATCGACGGCGGCAACGACGAGGAGATCGACTGGGCGTTCCGGGTCGTCGACGTGGTCGGTGGCTCGTTCACCGCCGACTTCGGGAACCCGGGTCCCATGGAACACGAGCAGGACACGGTCGATCTCGTCCCCGGATCGCGGGGCACGGCGCAGCAGTACGACGACGACGGCGACTACACGCACGCGTTCTGGCACACCGAGGTGCCGGAGACGCCGTGGATGACGGTCGATCCCGACTCCGACTCGGTGTGGGGCGGCGGTTCATGGGAGATCGGTGTGCCGATCACCGTGACGATCGACGATCCTGCGACTGCGGACGCTCCGGACTTCACCGGGACCACCGAGATGCTGCCCACCGAGTGGGATCCCGGATACCACGAGTTCTGGCTGGACACCGGGTTCGACATCCTGTCCGGGTTCACGGTGGAGGCGACCGACGGCGTCACGACGAAGTCCCTTCTCGTGGCCGACATCCATGACATCGTGCTCGACCCGACCACGGCCATCGTGACCGGGTACGCCGTTCCGGGCACCTGGGTGAACGTCAACCTCGGCAACGATGCCGAGTGGGCGTGGCGTGACGTGCCCACCGATGCGACCGGCTTCTTCTCGGCCGACCTCGGGACGCCGGTCGCCGAAGGGGAGTCGGGCGACGGCGTGATGACCGTGCCGCTGCCGGAGGGAACCGGCGGAGCGGTCCAGCAGACCGACGACGACGGCGACGGCACCCACGTCGGGCTCTGCCACGGCTGCGGCGGGGGCGACGAGGAGTTCTACGGTTTCGCCGTCTTCCCCGAGGACGATTTCCTGCAGGTCGAGGGGTGGTGGGAGGCCGGCCGGGATCTCACCATCACGATCGCTACCGATGAGGCGTTCACCGACGTCCTCCTGTCGGAGACGGTGTTCAACGAGCACGGTCATCTCCACTTCGCGCCGGAGTTCGACATCCAGCGCGGCATGTGGATCGCCGTGGACGACGGACTCGTGCGACGTGAGCACCGGGTCCAGAACCTGTACGTCGACGGGCACGACGAGATCGGCGACACGGTGTACGGCCGCGCCGACGTCGGAACCGTGGTCATCGTCCAGGCACACTTCGACGGTGGGATCGAGTCCGTCCGACACGTCTACGCCGGCGCCGACGCCGACGACGGAGTCCTCGACGGTCTCGGCCCATGGCTCGCCGACTTCTCGGTCGAGGGCACCGAGCCCGACGTCTACGAGGGTCCCCAGATCGTCTTCGACATCGGAGCGCCAGGATCAGGCGTGACGTCCGAGCAGCGGCAGGGCGGCGGCGAGACCGACGTTTCGTTCGGGTTCCCGCTGCCGTTCTTCCAGGTCGATCCCGAGGCGGACTTCGTGTGGGGCCAGGAGTGGCCCGAGGGCGCGACGGTGACCATCTCGGTGTATCAGGACGAGACGCTCGGGACCCTGCTCCATGAGCAGACGGCACCGGTCGAGCGCTGGGGTGACAACTCCTGGGACGTCGGCTTCGACGCCGAGCTCGGCTTCGACGTCCAGGCCGGTCAGTTCGTGACCGTCACCGACGGCGACGTCGTGAAGACCCTTGCCGTCTCGGCCCTGTCCGGTGTGACCTTCGATCCCGACACCGGCGTGGTGTCGGGCTCCACCGATCCCTACGCGTGGGTGGAGGTCAATGTCGGCAACGACTTCGAGTGGGCGTGGAGGAATCTCCACGTCGACGACACCGGATCCTTCTCCGTCGATTTCTCGGCGCCGCCGGGTCCCGACCAGGACGGGGACGGTGTCATCACCACTCCTGTCGCCGAGGGGACGGGCGGAGACGTCCGGATCCCCGACGAGGATCGGGACGCCACGGCCGCCGGGTTCTGCCACGGCTGCGGTGATGGTCACGAGGGACCGCGCATTCGTGCGTCGCTGACGGACGACTGGATCTCCCTGGAGGAGTGGTCCGACGACCTCAGCGTCACGGTCGAGATCCCCGGGCTGTTCGGCCCGGAGTC
>JAWVYO010000090.1:0-9704 GCA_033722675.1 Acidimicrobiia bacterium
CCGCTACCCGAGCACCTCGCGAAGCCGTCGGGCGTCACGCGGCGCGTGACCCCCGACGTCGTTGTCGAAGTACACGTACACGTCCCGTTCCCGGCGCCGGGGCGGAGCGCGGTCGGTGATCCGGACCGCGTCGTCGGGCTCTTCCGCCTGGTGCCAGCGCCGGATCCGGTCCGCCCAATTTTCCACGGCCTCTCCATACGCACTGGCGTACGGCTCGTCGGGACCGTGGAGCCGGAGGTACACGAACCCGGCCGTGACCTCCTCGACGTAGGGCCAGTCCGTTGCGTGGGAGAAGGCGAGGGCCACGCCGTGGTCCCGGAGGATCCGCACCGCCTCCTCGCAGAACCAGCTGTCGTGTCGCACCTCGAGCACGTGGCGGACCCGGTGGTTCTCGTCGGGACCGAACGACGGTGACTCCACCCGGTCGTCGTGATCGCGGGCGAGCCTCCGGGCGGCCTCCGTGTCGGCGGGCAGCAGGTCGAGGAACCGGTCGAGGAGGCCGCCCTCGAACTCCAGGGTGTCGGGGAGCTGCCAGAGGACCGGGCCCAGCATGGCGCCGAGGTCGAGCACCCCGGCGGCGAAGAAGTTGGCCAGTGCCCCCTCCACCCCGTCGAGCCGACGCATGTGGGTGATGTAGCGACTGCCCTTCACGGCGAACCGGAAGGACGACGGCGCCGCGTCGCGCCACCCTCGAACGGCGTCCGGCGTCGTGAGCGAATAGAACGTGCCGTTGACCTCCACGGTGGCGAACCGCTGCGCGACGAAGGCGAGCCGCTCGCCGTCGGGGAGGTCGTCGGGGTAGAACCCTCCGTCCCACTCGTCGTAGGACCACCCCGACAGGCCGACGCGGACGGTCCCCATCAGCGCGCTGTCGTCTCGTGCGGCACGCCCCACCGCTACCCCGCCGCCGGATCCGGCAAACGCTCAGGCGCCGGTGCCGCCCACCAGCCGCTCGAGTTCCGCGAGGGACCGCTGCTCCTTGGCCCGGGCGGTGGCCAGCCGGCGGCGCGTCGACTCGCGGCGGCGCTCGGCGTCGGCGAGGGCGCGGGCCGGTTGACGGGTCCGGTCGACCTCCGCGCGGATCCGGAGGTCCTGGATCTCCCGGTCGATCTCGGTCAGCCGGCGCTGCAGCGCCTCGGCCCGCCGACGCGCCTCCGCAGCGGCCGCTTCGGCCGCCGCCACCTCGCCGGGGACCCCCGACTCTGGGCCCGCCGACAGGTCGACCGGACCGCCGGCGAGCATCCCGCAGACGAGAGGCAGCTGGTCGATGCGGGGCAGCAGGTCGGCCCCGAACTGATCGCACACGGTGCCGTCGCGGAGGCGGATCGGCAGGATGACGAGGGACGAGTCCCGGCAGGCCGCCGCCAGCGCCACCCCGCTCTCCCCCGCGGCGGTGGCCACCGTGGCGGGGATCCGGTAGTCCGTGACCCGCTCCTCGACGGCGGCGGTCATCGACGCGGCGTCCTGCGCCGCCGGTACGGGCACCACCACCCGGATCTTCGCCCGACTCCACTCGGCGGTGCGCGTGCACAGGTAGGCCGACAGGAGGGCGAGCCGCCCCGAGTCGTCGTCGGCCCACCAGACGTCGATGCGACGCGCCTTGACCGACGTGGCGGCGAGGCGCTCCCAGCTGGCCTCGTCGGTGGAGACGATCACGACGGTCTTGCCGTACCGGTGCACCTCCCGCAGCACCGCGGTGTAGGCGCGGACCCGCGCCGGCTCGGGGACCTCCGGGGCGCCGAACAGCGCCGTGTTCGCCCGCAGCGGGCCCACCCCGAAGGACTGGACGACGACGGGGACCGCCTCGATGGCGTCGGGGGCGAGGATCACCCGGGGGTGGACGTCGATGCCGAGTTCGAGGATCTGGGCGCGGAGGGCCTCTTCCTCCGCCTCCCGCTCGCGCCGGTCGATGGCCCCGCCGCCCTCCATGATCCGAATGGCGGCCGTCAGCCCGCTCCGCCCCTCCAGCCACGTGGCGAACGTGAGCAGCCGCGCCCGTCGGTCGCGGTCGGCCGAGAACGCCAGGACCTGCGGCCGCCAGTGCCGGGAGTGCTCCAGTTCGCCGGTGAGCGCCCGGATGGACTCCTTCGCCCGCTGGAAGTGGTGGCTGTGGGTGGCGTCGGCCCACCGGGTGGGATGGGTACGGCGAGCGAGGTACTGGTAGATGGCGCCCAGCACGAGCACCGCGCCGATGCCCGCGGGGAGGTTGATGGCGAGCATCGCCCCGAGACACAGCAGCGCCCCGGCCAGCGCCGTGCGGCGATTGAAGAACCGGAACCGGGGCCGAAACGCCGGGCTCGACGCACGCGCCTCGTAGTACGTGGCGTAGTTGAGGAGCCCGTAGGAGATGAGGAAGAACATCGAGACGACCGGGGCGATGGCGTCGAGGTCGCCGAGGGCGATCGTCCCGAACGCGATGCCGAGGGTGAGGACGGTGCCGCGACGGGGGTTGTCGCTCGGCCCGTGCCCCTTCGCGAAGTAGCCGAGCAGCGGGAAGATCCGGTCACCGGCGAGCGACTGCAGGATGCGGGGACCGCCGAGGAACGATGCCATCGCCGACGACAGCGTGGCGGCGATCACCCCGGCGTCGATGAGGCCGGGGACGGTGGCCACGGTGCCGAGGATCCGGGTGTCCGCGATGAGCTGCTCGGAGGTGGCGTTGGCCGCCAGCAGGATGGCGGCGCCGACGTACACGACGGTGGACAGGCCGACGGCGGCGAAGGTCCCGAGCGGGAGGCTCCGGCTCGGGTCGCGGAGGTCGCCGGACATGCTCACGCCCTGCGTGAACCCCGTCACGGCGGGGAAGAAGATGGCGAAGACCGCCCAGAACCCCAGCGAGTCGGTGGGAGCCGCCATGGCGTCGCCGAGGACGCCGCCGTCGGCGCCGCGGATCGAACCGATGAAGAACGACACGAGGGCCGCCACCAGCGCCGCCATGACGAGGTACTGGAACCGGGTGGCGACGTCCGCGCCGGCCCAGGCGAGCAGGAAGAGCACGGCCACGGCACCCGCGGCGATCGCCTGGATCGCCAGCGTCGAGCCGAACCCGGCCAGCGCGGCGACCGACTCCCCGAACCCGATGGCGTAGAAGCCCACCGACACCGATTGGGCGAGGAACAGCACGATCCCGATGGCCCCGCCGAACTCGACACCGAGGGTTCGGGAGATGAGGTAGTAGTCCCCGCCGCCCTTCACCTCGATGTTCGTGGCGATCGCCGCCACGGAGATGCTGGTCAGGACCGACACCGCGGTCGCCGCCAGGATGATCACGAGCGCCCAGCCGAGCCCTGCATTGCCGACCACGAAGCCGAGGCGCAGGAACAGGATGATGCCGAGGATCGTGAGGATCGACGGCGTGAACACACCGCCGAAGGTGCCGAGGCCCTGCCGTTCCCGTCCGCTCACCGCACTCCGTCGTCGCCGGCGGGGATTCTGCCAGGCCGGTGGTGATCGACGAGGGATCACTACGGTCGCGACCGGTGACCGTCCACGCCAGGTTCATGGAACGCCGCAACCGCTTCGTCGTGCG
This sequence comes from Acidimicrobiia bacterium, assembly GCA_033722675.1. Lineage (GTDB taxonomy): Bacteria > Actinomycetota > Acidimicrobiia > Spongiisociales > UBA11373 > DATHYU01. The sequence goes on from JAWVYO010000090.1 coordinate 3,530, forward strand.
GGCGCGCCTCGACGACGGCACCGCGGTCGACGCCTATCTGCCGAACACCTCGCGGATGGCGGGTCTCCTGGAACCGGGTCGGCGGATCCTCCTCGACCCGACCGACGACCCGGCGCGACGAACCCGCTTCAGCGTGACCCGGTGGTGGGACGACTGCTGGATCGGCATCCACGCCACCGAGGCGGAGCGGCTCTTCGCCGACCACGTCACCCCGGAGGGGACGGTCCCCGGCCTGGGACGGATCGTGGGCCTACGCCCACAGGTGCGGCTCGGGTCGAGCGTCGTCGACTTCTCGGCCGATCTCTCCGACGGGACCACGGCGTGGGTCGAGGTGAAGTCGGGCAGCCGGGCCATCGGATCCGACGCGCCGCTGTCGAAGACGCCGTCCGTCAGGGCCGTCCGCCACCTCGACGAACTGGGTGCCGCCGTGGTGAACGGCGATCGGGCGGCGGTCGTCTTCGTGATCCAGCGTCCCGATGTCGACCGCCTCGTCGTCGGGGGCGACGCCGATGCCGGGTGGGTCGACGCCGTGCGCCGGGCGCAGCACACGGGCGTCGTCGTCGCCGCCTTCGGATGCGCCGTGGACGAGGACTCGATCCGTATCGACCGATCGCTCGAGGTCGAGTTCCTCGAAGATGCGGCGCACGGGTCCGGGGAATAGGGTGGGGCCGTGGGCCGGCGCACACTGATCATCGTCCTCCTCGCGGTCGTCGGTGGCATCGCCGCCGTCCAGGCCGACACGCCGATCGTCCCCTGGCACGAGGACCCCACCGAGGCGGAACTGGCGTTCTACGACGAGCAGATCCCCTGTCCCGAGATCGAGGGCCTCGAACTGTCCGATCGGTCGGTCTCGGCCACCTCCTCGGTGACGATCACATGCTCGTACCGCACGGAGGACGGCCTGGGCCAGCGCATCACGGTGGAATGGCTGAAACCCGGGACGATCGCCTACACCTCGGCATCGTGCGCTTTCGATCGGGAGCGGCTCGACGACGGCACCGGGATCACCGACTACGTCCGTCCCTTCCCGGACCTGGCCGTCACCGGCACGCTCCGGATCGATCGCGCGCCCGAGCTCGAACCGGCCCTCCGGGGTGCGCTCGAGATCCTCGCCGACGCCGTCCGCCCCTTCGCACGGAGCTGCGCCGAGCCACCCAGCCCCATCGAGTGCCCCGACGTGGCCGGGTTCACCTACGAGGAGCAGGACCCCGAGACCGACGAGCCGAGGGAGTTCCAGCCCGAGACGTACCTGGTGTTCTGCCGTTACTTCGTCGAGACCGACATCGGCGGAACCGACCAGAGGTTCCAGGCGACGGCCTGGTTCGCCCCGCCGGGCGGGGCGCCCGGGCTGTACGACCGACTCTGCAACGAACTCCCCTGGGAAGCGGTCGGGTTCGGGGTGGTCGTCAGCGAGGACCGCGCCGTCGACGTCTTCTATCAGGTCTACAACCCCGAACGCGGCCCCGACCTCGCCGTGGCCCGGGGCTTGGCGACCGAGGTCCTCGGCCTCGTCGAGCCCATGGCCGCCTCCTGCGACGCCGCGGAGCCGCAGCCCTCGACCTTCGATCCCTTCCCCGACTATCTCGCCGCCGCCTTCGTCTCCGAGTTGACCGACGTCCCGGGCGGCAAGCCGGAGCCCGTCACGGCGACCGACGGCGGCGCCGCTACGACCACCACCACCTCGGGCACGCCCGCGACCACGTCCGGCTCGGCCGTCACGACCGTCCCCGTGTCCGGCGACGAGGCGGAGGGGCTCCTGCCGACGGTGCTGCGGGTCGGGAGCATCGTGATGCTCGTGCTCTCCGTCGTCGGCCTCCTCCTGGCCTTCCTCCTCGCCCGGAGGGAGACCCGCATCCGGCCCGGCCGGGATCTGCTGCGGATCGCCATCTCGGTGGCGGTCGCCGTCGGTGGCGTCCTCGTGCTGGGCCGGGAGGCCCCCCTCTGGGCGGTGCTGGTGGCCGTCGGCCTGGGGCTCGTGGTGGGCACGATCCAGGGAGCGACACTGCTGGTCCGTCGCACGGACCGGGGCCTCATGGCCCGACGCGGCGCCCTCGCCGTCGTCGTCTTCGGCATCGGCGTGGTCCTCATGCAGGGCGCAGGCCTCCTCGCCCGCAGCGGCGTGGTCGTCGTGGGCGTGGCGATCTCCTTCCTGTCGGCGGCCATCACCGCCGGGCTGATCGTCGGCCGGCGGCCCCGTGTGGCCGACGCCGCCGCGGGTACCGGCGTCCTGCTCCTGGTCGGCATGGCAACGGCGCTGGTCGGGGTGGGCGCCGTGGCGACCGCCCAGGAGACCGACGACGGGCTGTGCGAACGAGAGGGCCTCGTCATCCAACTGGACACCTGTGAGGGGTACCAGCACCTCCTCGACGTGGTCCCCTGGGACGAGGCGCGTTTCCACGGCGGCCTGTGGGCGAGGGAGGGCAAACCGACCCTCGCACTGCCGGTCCCCCGCGGGCTCGCCAGCCCGCCGGAGCCGGCGGCGCAGGAGGCATCGTGGACGGTCACCGACGACGACGGCACGGTCACCGAGTACGAGATCGACGAGCTCGTCGAGTTCGCCGCGACGGCCTACACGGACGGGGGAGAGACCGTCGAGATCCCCTGCTGCAGCGTCACCTACACCGCCACCGGCACGAAGACCGTGACACCCCCCGAGGGCGAGCCGACCACCGAGACCTACGACGTCTCGGGACGCCTCGAAGACGTCCATCCGCTGGGATCCGAGGCCGGCGACCTCACCGACATCGGCATCCCCTTCACCGAGATCACGACCTTCCGGGGCATGCCCGAGGAGTCGTGTCAGCGAGCGCTGGCGTGGCGGCTCACGTCCGACACCATCGACGACCGCACCTGGAACCGGCTCGTCGTCGACGGCGAGGACTCCACGACGTTCGTGAACCAATCGGCCGCGATCTTCATCGAGTGCGACGCGCTGACCGATTTCACCTACGAGCGGGCGCTCGAGGTGGCCCCGCCCCGACCCGACGTCGACGATCCGGTCCGCCTGGGCAACGCCCGGGTGGGATACGAGCCCGAGGTGTGCCCGGTGCGTCAGGACATCGCCCGGTACCTCGCGCCCGTCACCGGGTTCGACGGGGTGGCCACGGGCACCCTCGCCGACCTGTTCCTCGAACCGAACGCCGAGCAGTGCGACTACGGCGGCCTGTTCGATCCGCCGTCCTTCGGCCAGGGGGGCCGGGGCGAGACGCGGCACGAGCTCATCTACCGCCTTGCGTACCTCAACGACCCCGGTCGCGAGGCGGCCCGGCTCGCCGAGGACTTCGACAGCTTCTACCGGGAGGGGCGCACCACGTCGATCGCCCCCCACGAACGCTGCGAACTCGGACCCGACGGCGTCCCGCTCCCCCCGCCCGACGGGTCGGACTGCTCCTACGTCACGATCCACACGACGGAGGCCGGCGCCGACATCCAGGGGTTCCAGGCGACGGACACCCGGCTCCTCCAGATGGCGGGAGGACAGGTGGTGATCCGCACCGAGTACGTGCCGGACGGGCCGAACGTGTCGATCCGCGCCCACCTGCCGTGGGGCAAGTACGTCTACCGCTGCCACCACTGCGAGCCCGGCGACCCGGCGATCACCACGTTCCTCTCCGGCCTCCACCGGTTCGGCGCCGAGCGGGGCCTCGGCGATCCGGACGCCGCTCCGGCCAGTCCGCTCGAGCCGCCTCCGGGGGCCGTCGCGGCGGACGATGGCGCCGTCGAGGGCGAGGACGGCACCACGACCACGACCGAGCCCGGGTTCACCGAGGAGACGGAGTTCACCCCCGTCGCCGAGGAGGGGGGCGTCACCGCCGAGGAAGCCGCCCTCATCGGCCTCGTCGGGCTGCTCGGGTCGATGGGTTTGCTCGGCACGGCGCTCGCGGGTACCGGCCTGTCGCCCGCCGACATCGCCGAGGCCATCCGTCGCGGCGACGTCGACGACGTGACCGAGACGCCGGCAGGAGCCGCGCCGCCGAGCGACGAGCCGCCCGTCGATCCCTCGCTCCTCGACGAGTTCGGCGACCCGATGTATGTGAACGACGGATGGGACCCGACGGTGCCGGACGGGCACGTCTGGTGGGACGACGGGACCGATCCGCGCTGGATCCCCCGCGACGAGGCGATCGAGCGCGTGGGTGCGGAACGGGAGGCCATCGATGCCGCCGAGGCCCGCCGGGCCGGCATCCTCGCCGACCACGAGACCGGATGGCGGGAGCGGTTCGACGCCATGCGCGAGCGAGCGGCCCGGCGTGCCGAGGCCGAACGTCTCGCCGAGGCCCAGGCCCTGGGGGATCCGCCCAGGGTCCGCAGTCGCGATGAGATCCTCGCCGGTCTGGAGGCCGCCGAACGCGAACAGGAGGCCGCGAACGAGGGCTGGTGGGGGACGTTCCTGGACGCCTTCTGGGACGGGACGTACCGGGACACGATGAGCCTCCCCGACGTCGCCCGCCAGGCCGGCATCGCCACCCGCGACGCGCTCGACGCCACCTACGACGCGGTCACCGATCCCGAGAACTGGCGGATCGCCGGCGAGACGGTGGCCCAGACGGCCGTGGACGTCGCCGGCACGTTCGTGGGCCGCACCGACGCCGCCGACCAGGCCGCCGACTCCTTCAGCCGGGCCGCGAACACGGCCCGCGCCGTCGGCTCGGCCGTCGCGAAGGACCCGTGGGGGTTCGCCAAGAGCGTCACGCCGATCGGTGCCTTCGAGAAGGGCGTCGACCCCGACGTGCCGCTCGGCGAGCGCATCGGCAACATGTGGATGGGATCGCTCGACGTCATGCTCACGATCGGCACCGGTGGGGCGGCGAAGGTCGTCGACGCCGGGGCCGACACGCTCCGCGCCGCCGACGCCCTGACCGACGCGGCCCGAACCGCCGAGCGACTCGAGGACACCCTCGACACCGCCCGTGCGGCCGAGCGTCTCGGGGACGCCGCCGACGCCGGGAGGACGATCGACCGACTCGACGACACCGGCGACGCCGCCCGGGCCGGAGCGCGCCTGGACGACAGCACCGACGTGGCGCGGACGGCCGGCGGCCGCCGGATCCCCAGCGACGCCGAGGTGGCCGCCCGGCGCGAGGCGTGGCAGGAACTGCAGGCTCGGGGCCGCCGCAACGTCGACGACTTCGAGCGGGTCCTCGCCGAGGGCGGCGACGCCCGGGCCGCGGCGCTGCGCGTGCAGGCGGACAAGCGGGCGCTCCAGCAGATCAACGAGCGGTCGGAGGACGTGCGGGCGGCGATGAACGCCGAGATGCGCCGCATCTACAAGGAGGCCGACGACGCGATGCTGCGGGAGGTCGCCGAACGCAACGGGTTCCGGTCGGGGACCCTGCGCGAGGTCACCGACGCCGGCACGCCCGCCGGCCACCGCGTGTTCGTCGACGACGTCGGCAACGAGGTCCACCTGCTCGAACCGACCAATCCGTCGTCCGTCCCGAAGGTCGGCGCCGACCGCGACCTCACGGTGCGGATCCGGCCCGCCGACCCCGACTGGACCCGGGTGCACGGCGTGGACGCCGTCGACGTCGACCACCGCGTCGTGCAGCAGGTCTACGACGACGCCTTCTACGACGCGGCGGGCGGCGACGAGGTCTTCGACGCCCTCGGCCTCGCCGACGAGCCCGGGAGGATGCGGTCCACGGTCTTCTCCGAGCGCATGGACCAGGTCGCCACCGACGCCCTCCACCCCGAGGCCTACACCGACGTGCAGCGGGTCATTCACGGGCCCGGCGCCGACCTCACCGACGCCCAGCAGGTCGGCATGACCGTCGGCTACAAGGGTGAGCACTGGTTCGGGCGTGCCGAGGCCGTCGAGGACGCCGTCCTGCGTGAGGACTTCATGGCCGAGGGCATGCGCCAGCTCACGAAGCAGACCGACAACCAGGCGCTGCGTCGCCTCGATGCCATCAACTCGCAGCGAGCCGTCGCCGGTCTGTCCGAGGCGCGCATGCCGGCCCGCCTCGAGGAGGCCGTCGACATCATGCGTCGGGTCAACCCGAAGCCGGGCTCGGGCGTCGCCCCCATCTCCCCCGCCGAGGCCGAGCGTCTCCTCGCCGTCCGGCTCGACACCGACCCCGCCACGGTCGCCCGCGACCTCGGCGGCTTCGTGGAGGCCCTCGACACACTCGGCTCCCGCAACGACGCCTTCGACGCGCTCCGGCGCGTCGGCGCC
>JAWVYO010000091.1:0-9227 GCA_033722675.1 Acidimicrobiia bacterium
GCAGGACCCTATCGGCGGGCAGACCTGCGCCCTATCCGGAGTTGGGCTTGACCCGCCGGTCCCGGAACCCCGGCGGGGGCATCCCCTCTTGCGACGTCCACTCCGGCGGCAGGGGAAGCCCCCGGGTGGACGGGATGCGTTACTTACGCAGCCAGTGCAACTTCGTCGTTGGCACTTATGGTTGTTTCCCGGCTCTTTTACGAGGACTCCGGGGACCTCGGCTCGCTTCCGGCGCATCGACCATCAGAGTCGAAACCAGTCACCCCCATGAGGGCGACGCTGGATGCGTCACTGCATAGGGTACAACGTCGCGGGGCGGTCGCCCTGTTCCCGCTACCGGCGCTTGCGGCGCATCCGGAAGCGGCGGGAGAGGTCGACGTCGGTGGCGAGCCGCAGATCCACCTCGTCGGGTTCCCATTCGGACAGGTCGCCGAGACGATCGTCGTTCGAGTACATCTTCACGATCTCGTAGTGGAGGCCGGACGCCTTCTGGAGGCGCTGGACCTCCTCGATCTGGTCCCACTCCACGAGGGTGACGACCACGCCCTCCTCACCGGCCCGGGCGGTCCGACCGGAGCGGTGCACGAAGGTCTTGTAGTCCTGGGGCGGGTCGTAGTGGATCACGACGTCGACGTCGTCGATGTGGAGACCCCGGGCGGCCACGTTCGTGGCCACGAGGACCGGCTTCTTGCCGGCCTGGAAGTCACGGAGCGCCCGTTCGCGATGGTTCTGGCGACGGTCGCCGTGGATCGCCTCGGCCTCGATGCCCTCGTTGCGCAGCTCCTTGGCCACCTTGTCGGCGTTGCGCTTCGTGCGCACGAACACGAGGACCCGTCCGACGCCTTCGGCGATCGAGGCGACGACCCGGGCCTTGTCCATGTGGTGCACCTGGATGAAGCGGTGCTCCTGGGTGTCGACGACCTCGTTGGCGTCCTCCGCCTCGTAGCGGACGGGGTCCTCGAGGTACGAGTTCACGAGCGACTGCACCGCGCCGTCGAGCGTCGCGGAGAAGAGCATCGTCTGGTCGGTGCCGCCGACGAGGCGCATGACGGCGTGGACCTGGGGCAGGAACCCCATGTCGGCCATCTGGTCGGCCTCGTCGATCACGACGGTCGACACCCCGTCGAGGAACACCTTCTTGCGGTCTGCGAGATCGATGAGGCGGCCGGGCGTGGCCACCACGATCTCGACGCCCCGCTCGAGGGCTTCGATCTGCTCGTGCATCGGCGCGCCGCCGTAGACGGTCACGACGCGCTGGCCGCCGGCAGCGGCGAGGATCCGGAGCTCCTCGGCCACCTGGGCGGCGAGCTCGCGGGTGGGCGCCAGCACGAGGCCGGTGGGCCGCTTCGAACCGCCGGTGCCCGTGCGGGTCACCAGCGGGATGCCGAAGGCGAGGGTCTTGCCCGAACCGGTCTGGGCCTTGCCGCACACGTCGCGGCCGGCCAGTCCGTCGGGAATGGTCAGGGTCTGGATCTCGAAGGGGCTCGTGATGCCGCGCGTGGCGAGTGCATCGACGAGGTGGTCCGAGACGCCGAGGTCGGCGAAGGAGGCCGCCCCGGCAGGGGCTTCGGTCGTCATCGAGGCCTCACGGTACCAGGGGCCCGTCACTGAACCCGGCAATGTGACGGACGGCCCGGTTTCGACGGACTCCGATCCGGGTACCGATTCGTCGCACCGGACGGGGCGCCGGTGGGAACGGACGAAAGGATCGACCATGGCCGACCGGCCGACCACCGAATCGACCGAGGACCGGGCGTCGAACGGGCGCCTCGGCCCCGAGGCCCGCCGCTACCTGCGCTTCGGGGCGATGATCGCCACCGCGATGGTGGTGATGTACGTCCTCACCTATCTCAACAGCGCCGCCTTCGAGCACGTCCGGTTCAGCGAGGAGCGCTTCTACATGGTGCTCATCATGGGCGCCTCGATGGCCATCGTGATGCTCGGGTTCATGCTCGGCATGTACCGCAACACGACGATCAACCTCTCGATCCTCGCCGGCAGCGTGCTCGTGTTCCTGGTCGCACTGTCGCTCGTGCGGTCGCAGGCCACGATCCAGGACCGGGCGTACATGAACTCGATGATCCCCCATCACTCGATCGCGATCCTCACCAGCGAGCGGTCCCAAATCACCGACGTGCGGGTCTGCGAGCTGGCGGTCGGGATCATCGAGGCACAACGCCGCGAGATCGACGAGATGGAGTGGCTGCTCGCCGACATCGCCGACCACGGACCGGCGGAGACGGCGGCCGAAGCGGCCGCCCGGCCGATCCCCGACTTCACCGGCGAGGCGACACGGACCTGCGGCGACGGCTGAGGCGGGTCAGCCCCGCTTGCGGGCGAGCTTGCGATCGGACTCCGACAGCTGCTTCTTGCGGAGTCGGATGGCCTTCGGGGTGACCTCCACGAGCTCGTCGTCGGCGATCCACTCGATGGCGGTCTCCAGCGTGTGGACCCGCGGTGGCGCCAGCTTCACCGCCTCGTCGTGGCTGTGCGTACGGATGTTCGTGAGCTCCTTGGCCTTCGTGGGGTTCACGATCATCTCCTCGGGCCGCGACGCCTCGCCGATGATCATGCCCTCGTAGACGTCCTCGCCGGGACCGATGAACAGCTCGCCCCGTTTCTGGAGGTTGTCGAGGGCGTGGGCGGTGCTCACCCCGGACCGATCGGCGATCATCGCCCCGCCGATCCGATGCGGCAGCTCCCCCGCCCAGGGCATCCATCCGTCGTGGTGCTGGTGGACGAGGGCCGTGCCACGCGTGGAGGTCATGAGCAGCGACCGGAATCCGATGAGGCCCCGCGCCGGCGCGGTCACCGTCACCACGGTCCTCCCGGCGTCGCCGGGCCGCATGTCGACGACCTGGCCCTTCCGGGGGGCGACCGCCTGGGTGACCGTACCGACGTGGTCGGTGGGCACGTCGACGACGGCACGCTCGACGGGCTCGTGGGGCGATCCGTCGATCTCACGGATGATCACCTCGGGCCGGCTCACCTGGAGCTCGAAGCCCTCCCGGCGCATCGACTCGATGAGCACGGCGAGCTGCAGCTCACCCCGGCCGGCGACCTCGATGACGTCCGGCGACGTCGTGGGCCCGATCCGGATGGAGACGTTGCCGCGGACCTCCCGCTCGAGCCGCTCGCGGATCTGGCGGCTCGTCAGCAGCGAACCGTCCGTGCCCGACAGCGGCGCCGTGTTGACGCCGAAGGTCATTCGCAGGACCGGCTCGTCCACCTCGAGGCGGGGCAGGGGCACGGGGTCGTCGGGGTCGGCGAGCGTGTCGCCGATCTCCACCTCGGGGAAACCGGCGACGACGAAGAGGTCCCCGGCCACTCGGGTCTCCACCTCGGTCCGGCCCAGGTCCTCGAAGCCCATGAGCTGCGTGAGGCGCCGGACGATCGGCGGCTCCTCGTCGTTGGCGTGGCACAGGGCCACCCGGTCACCGGACCGCAGCGTGCCCTGGACGACCCGGCCGATGGCCAGGCGTCCCAGGTAGTCGGAGGCGTCGAGGTTCGTGACGAGCGCCTGGACCGGTGCGTCGGGGTCCCCCGCCGGCGCCGGGATCGTCTCCACGATGGCGTCGAGGAGGGGTGACAGGTCGGCGTCCTCGGCGGGCATCCCGTGACCCGCCACCACCCTCCCTTCCCGGGCGACGGCGCTGAACACGGGGAACTCGATGTGGTGGTCGGAGGCGTCGAGGTCGAAGAACAACTGGTAGATCTCGTCGACCACCTCGTCGACCCGGGCGTCGGACCGATCCACCTTGTTCACGACCACCACCGCGGGCAGGTTGCGGGCGAGGGCCTTCGACAGGACGTAGCGGGTCTGGGGCATCGGCCCCTCGGCGGCGTCGACGAGCAGCAGGATCCCGTCGACGAGTTCCAGCGCTCGCTCGACCTCGCCGCCGAAGTCGGCGTGGCCGGGCGTGTCGACGAGGTTGATGCGCACCCCGTTCCATGTGATGGCGGCGGCCTTGGCGAGGATCGTGATGCCACGCTCGCGCTCCTGGTCGTTGGAGTCCATGACCCGGTCGACCCTGGTCTCGTGCGCGGCGAACACGCCGGCGGCGCCGAGCATGGCGTCGACGAGGGTCGTCTTGCCGTGGTCGACGTGCGCGACGAGCGCGACGTTCCTGAAGGGGGCGTCGGAGGACACGAGGAGCGCATCGTATCGCTCCCCGATTCGCAACGATGCCCGAGAACGCGAAAACGTAGCCACTCAACGTGTCCGAAGGGCGGATGCCCCGGGTACAGTCGGAGGACACCATCCGGGGGGACCACCCGTGCAACTCAGGACGAGGATCGGCGTACTCGCCGCCACCGTGCTGCTCGCCGTCACCGTGATCGCCCCCGGCGCCTCCGCCGTCGCCCCCACCACCCAGGTGGGTTCCCACCTCGTCGACATGGAGATCGGATCCGAGGGCGAGCACGTCGCCGCCCTCCAGGCGTCGCTGCGGGCCCTGAAGATGTACCGCGGAGAGATCGACGGGAAGTACGGCTGGGAGACGGCCGTGTCGGTCATGGCGCTCAAGAAGTGGCTCGGGGTCGACCGATCCTGGGAGTTCGGCGCCTGGGACTGGTGGCACCTCACCGACCTCCCCGACCACGGCATCCCCGAACGCCCCGACGAGCCCGACCGCATCGAGGTCGATCTCGGCCGCCAGCTGCTCTTCCTCGTCCTCGACGGCGAGGTCGCCCAGATCGTCCACACCTCGACCGGCGGTGGCTACACGTACTGGAGCGAGCGCAACCAGCGCTATGCCCGGGGAACGACGCCGCGGGGCGACTTCACCCTCCGGTGGTTCCGCAACGGGTGGCAGACGGACTCCACCACCGGGTGGACGGTGTACGACTACTGGGCCTTCACGGACTTCTACGGCATCCACGGCTACCCGAGCGTCCCCTCGTATGCGGCCAGCCATGGCTGCGTCCGGGTGAACACCTGGGAGGCCGACGCCCTCCAGGAGCACTTCTACGTGGGCATGCCGATCCACATCTGGGACGTCGCCCCCGACATCGAGCCTCCCCCCGCACCGGCGCTGCCCGTCGCCTTCTCGTAGGGGAGGTCGACCCCCGAACAGGGCCGTCGGTCCCTGCCACGCCCCTGGTCACGGCGGCATCGTTGGACGCAGTCACCTCACCAGGAGTGCTGCGCCATGTCCGATGCGAAGTGGGTCTACGGATTCGACGAGGTCGACGCCGCCGAGGCGTACGTCGGCGGCGAGTGGGACGCCGTGCGGGCCCTGCTCGGCGGCAAGGGGGCCAACCTCGCCGACATGACCCGGCTCGGGGTCCCGGTGCCACCGGGGTTCACGGTGACCACCGAAGCCTGCCTCGCCTACCTCGACCGGGACGAGGAGTTCCCCGACGGGGCCTGGAAACAGGTCGAGGCGGCGCTGGCGGGCATCGAGCAGGCGACGGGAAAGACCTTCGGCGACCCCGCCGACCCGCTGCTCGTGTCCTGCCGGTCCGGCGCCAAGTTCTCGATGCCCGGGATGATGGACACGGTCCTCAACATCGGGCTCAACGACGAGGTGGCAGAGGGGATGGTCGCCCTCACCGGCGACGAGCACTTCGTCTACGACTCCTACCGGCGCCTCATCCAGATGTTCGGATCCGTGGTCCTGGGCCTCCGCGACGAACTGTTCGAGCACGTCCTCGAACGGGCCCGAGCCCGGCGGGGCGTCGAGTCCGACACCGAACTCTCCGCCGACGACCTCCGCGCGATCGTGGAGGAGTTCAAGAGCATCGCCGTGCGCTTCCCCGCCGAGCCGATGGACCAGCTGAGGCTCGCCACCGAAGCGGTGTTCAAGTCGTGGAACGGCAAGCGGGCCGTCGACTATCGCAACGCCGCCGGCATCGACCACTCCCTCGGCACCGCCGTCAACATCCAGACGATGGTCTTCGGGAACATGGGTGACGACTCGGCCACCGGCGTCGCCATGTCCCGCAACGCCACCACCGGCGAGAACGAGATCGAGGGCGACTTCCTCGTCAACGCCCAGGGCGAGGACGTGGTCGCCGGCATTCGCCCGACGAAGCGAATGGAGGACATGGCCCGCGAGATGCCGGAGATCTACGAGGAGTTCGCCGAGATCGCCCGGACGCTCGAACGCCACTACCGCGACATGCAGGACATGGAGTTCACCGTCGAACGCGGGAAGCTCTGGCTGCTGCAGACCCGCGACGGCAAGCGGACCGCCCAGGCCGCGGTCCGCATCGCCGTCGACCTCGCCGAGGAGGGCCTCATCGACCGCATCGAGGCCGTCATGCGGGTCCAGCCCGACCAGGTGGACTTCTTCCTCCATCCGCAGTTCAGTCCCGAGGCGAAGGAGGCCGCGGGCCTGCTGGCATCGGGGCTCAACGTGTCCCCGGGCGCCGCCGTCGGCGTGGCCGCCTTCGACGCCGACCTCGCCGAGGAGTGGGCCCGCGAGGACGGCAAGGACGTGATCATGGTCCGGCCCGAGACGAAGCCCGACGACGTCCACGGCATGCTGGCCGCCAACGGGATCCTCACGAGCCGCGGCGGCCGCACGAGCCATGCCGCCCTCGTCGCCCGCCAGTTCGGCAAGCCCGCCGTCGTGGGCGTCGGCGAGCTCTCCATCGACCTCCAGGGCCGGACGATGAGCGTCGACGGGACCGAGGTGGAGGAGGGCGACTGGATCTCCATCGACGGCACGACCGGCGACGTGTATCTCGGCCGGCTCGAGTCGATCGTCCCCGACATCGAGGACCCGTGGCTCATGAAGCTGCTCGGATGGGCCGACGAGCTCCGGGACCTCGACGTCCGGGCGAACGCCGACTACCCCGCCGACGCCGAACGGGCTCGCTCCTACGGCGCCCAGGGAATCGGCCTCACCCGGACCGAGCACATGTTCTTCGAGAGCGAGCGGCTGCCGATCGTCCAGACGATGATCATGGCCGAATCGCCCGCCGAGCGGCGGGAGGCGCTCGAAGCACTCCTCCCGCTCCAACGGGCCGACTTCGACGGCCTGTTCCGCGCCATGGACGGGCTGCCGGTGATCATCCGGCTCATCGACCCCCCGCTGCACGAGTTCCTGCCCGAGCAGCGGACCCTCACCCGGCTGCTCGCCGACCACAAGATCCGCCTCAGCCACGCCGGCACCCTCGACGAGATCGAGGAGCTCCTCGCCCAGGTCGAGGACGAAGAGCACATGCTCGCCCGTGTCGAGGCGCTCCACGAGGCGAATCCGATGCTCGGCACCCGCGGCGTGCGCCTCGGGATCATGCTGCCCGATCTCACGAAGATGCAGGTCAGGGCGATCTTCCAGGCGGCCTGTGCGGTGCGACGCGACGGCGTCGACGTGAAACCCGAGGTGATGATCCCGCTCACGAGCCACGTGAACGAGCTCGCCCGCCAGCGCGCCGCCCTCGAGGCGGAGGCGAAGGCGGTCATGGACGAGGAGGGCATCGAGGTCGACTACCTGTTCGGGACCATGATCGAGATCCCCAGGGCCGCCCTCACCGCCGACGAGATCGCCGAGTACGCCGAGTTCTTCTCCTTCGGGACGAACGACCTCACGCAGACGACGTTCGGGATCAGCCGCGACGACGCCGAAGCGGGCTTCCTCCTCGCCTATCTCCAGGAGGGAATCCTCGACGAGAACCCCTTCGCCACCCTCGACCGCAACGGCGTGGGCAAGCTCATGGGGCAGGCCGTCGAGGCGGGCCGGGCGGTCCGGGAGGGCCTCGAGGTGGGCATCTGCGGTGAGCACGGCGGCGATCCCGCCTCCATCGCGATCTGCCACGAGCTGGGCCTGGACTACGTCTCGTGCTCGCCCTTCCGGGTTCCGATCGCCCGGCTGGCGGCCGCCCAGGCCGCCGTGCACGCGAAGGCCTGATCCGCCGGGGGCTGTGCGACAATCGTCCCGGGCGGTCCCACCGGCCGCCCGGGACCCGGCTGGAGCACGACGATGACGACCCCGAATCCGCACCGACGGCGAAGGCTGTCGCGCCTGGCCGTCGTCGCCGCCGTGGTGCTGCTCGTCGCCCTCGCTGCGATCACGATCGCGCTGCGGGTCCCGGCCATCGAACGAGACATCGAACGCCGGGCGGCCGACGCGTACCTCGACCAGGACCGCTCCGGCGTCCCCGTGATCGTGACCGCGGAGGGTCGCGACGTCACGATCGCAGGCGACCTCGCCGCCGACGACCTCCCCGTCGTGGAAGAGCTCGTCGCGGATCTGTGGGGCGTCGGCCGCGTCACGTTCGACCGCGGGCCCCTGACGGCCACCGACACCACCACCACCACGACCACGACCGCGCCCCCGTCGACGACCACCACCGCACCCGCTCCGACCACCACCGCGACCAGCGAGCCGCCCGGGACCACCACGACGACCTCCCCACCGCCGGCGCCGATCCTCGCCGTGGAGGACGGCGTCGTCAGCGCGTCGGTGGCCTCGCCCGTGACGGGGCGTCGCATCGAACTGGGCGCCTCCCGCGCCGGCCTGTCCGCCGAGGTGATCGTGGAACCGAACCGGGCGACGGCGCCGTGGGCCGCCGCGATCGACGACGCCCTCGCGGCATTGCGGGGTGTCGCCGCCATCTCGCTCACCGTCGACGGCGACATGGGCTTCCTCGCCGGCCTGGTCGCCGACGAAGAACGGCTCGCTCCGATCACCGACGCGTTCGCCGCCGCCGGCATCGACCTCGACGCCTCCCGGCTGGAGGTGGCGTCACCCCCCGACGCGGCCTCCGCCGCCGAACTGGAGACGCGCTTGAACGCCCTCGTCGAAGACGTCTCCATCCTCTTCGAGGCCGGCTCGGCCGAGGTGTCACCGACGGGGTCTGAGCTGCTCGAACGGGCAGCCGAGCTCCTGCGGGCGCTTCCGGGGGCACGGGTGGAGATCGGCGGTCATGCCGACGACGCCGGCGACGCGGCCGCGAACCTCGCCCTCTCCCGCCAACGCGCCGATGCCGTGGCGGACGTGCTGGTGGCCGCCGGCGTCGACCCCCTGCAGATCACCACGGTCGGCTACGGCGGAACCCGCCCGGTGACCGACGACACGGACGCGGGTCCCGCCGCCAACCGACGGATCGAGTTCACCGTCGAAGGAGTCGACTAGCCATGCTCTACGTCATCGGGATGATCGTCGTCAGCATCGTCGTCGCGGCGGTGATCGGTGTCGTGCTCGGCTGGCTGTTGCGCTCGTGGCGCGTCCCGTCGACGGGAGGGCAGGCAGATCGCCGGGAGACCCCGACCGCCGTCA
>JAWVYO010000092.1:0-9214 GCA_033722675.1 Acidimicrobiia bacterium
AACGGCACCTATCCGACCCCCGGTCGCCCGGCGTCGGGATACGTGGTGGAGGACGGCGACGCCCTCGTCTGGCTCGACGCCGGGCCGGGGACCTTCCCCGCGGCGCTCCTGCTCGACGTCCCCGACCGCGCCGACGCCCTCGTCCTCAGCCACGTGCATCCCGACCACTGCGCCGACGTGTTCCCGCTGCTCAACCACCTGCGCTACGGGGACGGGTTCCGCGATCGTCCGCTTCCGCTCTTCGCGCCGCAGGGTGTCGTCGACCGTCTCACAGCCTTCCTCGGCGCCGGACCCGACCACGACTTCCACCGGCTGTTCGACGTGCGCCTCGCCGAGCCCGGTGCCGGCCACGAGGTGGGCGGTCTGGAGATCGGCTTCGGTGCGGCCGCCCACTCGGTCCCGGCCGTCGTCACCTCCGTCGAGGGCTCGGCTCGACTCGTGTACTCCGGCGACACCGGGCCGGACGGCGACCTCGCAGCGACGGCGTCGGGCGCCGACCTCCTCCTGTGCGAGGCCACGTGGCAGGGCGATCCGCCCGACGACCGGTACCCCTACCACCTGTACGCCTCGGAGGCCGGCGGGATCGCCCGCGACGCCGGCGTCGGGATGCTGGTCGTGACGCACGTCGCCCCTACGCTCGACCCGGCGGTGTCTGTGGTCGAGGCCGGTGCCGTGTTCGACGGCCCGGTGTCCCACGCCGAGCCGGGGACGACCATCGAGACGAAGGGGAACGCGTGAGAACAGGGCGGCGACCGGACGAACTGCGACCCGTGGCGATCACCCGCGGGTACACCGAGATGACGCCCGGCTCGGTGCTCATCGAGATGGGGCGGACCCGGGTGCTCTGCACGGCGTCCTTCGACAGCGACGTGCCCCGCTGGATGCGGGACCGCGGCCGAGGCTGGGTGACCGCCGAGTACAACATGCTCCCGGGTTCCAGCCCCGAGCGGATCGACCGCCGGTCCCTGAGCGGCGGCCGGACCAAGGAGATCCAGCGGCTCATCGGTCGGTCATTGCGCGCCGTCGTCGACCTGGAGGCGATGGGGGAGCAGATGGTGCGTGTGGACTGCGACGTGCTCCAGGCCGACGGCGGGACCCGGACCGCGGCGATCACGGGCGCCTGGGTGGCGCTCCACGACGCCTTCGCCGTCGGCATGGACGAGGGCCGCCTCGGCTCGAGCCCGATGACCGACCACCTCGCCGCGGTGTCGGTGGGCATCGTGGAGGACGAACTCCTCCTCGACCTCCCCTACGAGGAGGACGCCGGAGCGGAGGTCGACCTCAACGTCGTGATGACGGGATCGGGCGGACTGGTGGAGGTGCAGGGCACCGCCGAAGGCGCCCCCTTCGCCCGGTCGCAGCTCGACCGGCTGCTCGACCTGGCGACGATCGGGATCGAACGGCTCGTCGCCGCCCAACGCGACGCGATCGGCGGCTGATGTCCGTTCCCGAGCGTCTCGTCATCGGGACGAAGAATCCCGACAAACTGGCCGAGATGCTCGCCGTGATCAGCCGCGCCGCGCCGGGCATCGAGATCGTGGGCGACGCCACCTGGCCCGACGTCGACGAGACCGGCGAGACCCTCGAGGAGAACGCCCTCTTGAAGGCCCGCGCCGTGGTGTCGGCGACCGGGCGGGCCGCGGTCGCCGACGACACCGGCCTCGAGGTGGACGCCCTCGACGGCGCCCCGGGGATCTACTCGGCCCGGTTCGCCGGACCTGACGCCACGTACGCCGACAACCGCGACCGGCTGCTCGAACGCCTCGGGGACCGCGACGACCGCGCGGCGCGCTTCCGCACCGTCATCGCCCTGGTCGGTCCGGCCGCCGATCCGGTCACCGTCGAGGGGGTCCTCGAGGGACGCATCACGCGTGCGCCCCGCGGCGACGGCGGCTTCGGGTACGACCCCGTCTTCGAGGTCGACGGCCGGACGCTGGCGGAGATCCCCACCGACGAGAAGAACCGGATCAGCCACCGGGCCCGCGCCCTCCAGGCGCTCGTCGCGGTGCTGACGGAGCCGGACGGTCGGTCCGGAGGCTTCTAGCCCTGTCCGGGCGGGCCGCCGGCGCCTAGCGTTGGGGGAGAGGCAACGGAGGTCGCGATGCAGGCATGGGAACCGAAGACGATCGTCGTCGGGGTCGACGGCTCCGAACAGGCGCTGCGGGCCGCCCAGGTGGCGCTGTCGCTGGCGCGCCAGCGCGACGCCCGGCTCTACCTCGTCACCGTGGTCCGTCCGCCCGAGGGATGGTGGGGGATCGTCGGCTCGCCGCCGCCAGCCGACGCGCTGGCGTCGTCGATGTCGGAGGCGCAGCAGAGCATCCTCGACGTCACGGTCGGTCGACTCGACCTGGAGGGCGTCGACCACGTCGCCACGGAGGAGATCGGTGAGCCCGCCGCTGCCCTCGCCGACGTCGCCCGCGACACCGAGGCGGACCTGTTGGTGGTCGGTCGGCGGGGCGCGGGTTTCGTGGAGCGGCTCGTGATGGGGTCGGTGGCCGACCGGGTGGCGCACTATGCGCCCTGCCCGGTGCTCATCGTGCCCTGATCAGGCGGTCCTGGCCCCCAGGGTCACCGTGACGGTGATCGACTCGCCGGCACGGTCGACGGACAGCCGGATCTGGTTGCCGACACGTTCGCGCCGCAGCAGCGGGATCAGGTCCTCCATCGTGTCGATGGCGCGGCCGTCGACGCTCACGATCACGTCGCCGGGCACGAGTCCGGCCTCGTCGGCCGCGGAGTTCGGTTCGACGGTGAGCACCTCGACACCCGACGGCGCCGAGCCGCCCTCGTCGATGCCGTAGAAGGCGGTGCGTCCCGAGATGCCGAGGAAGGCGTGCTGGATGCTGCCCTCCTCGATGAGCTCGTCGACGACGCGGCGCACGATCTCGATGGGTGTGGCGAAGCCGATGCCCTCGATGCCGTTGGCCGAAACGCCGACAGCGGTCGTGATGCCGATGAGCCGGCCCTCGGCGTCGACGAGCGCGCCGCCGCTCGAGCCGTTCGTGATCGGGGCGTCGGTCTGGAGCATGCCGAAGAGGATGTCGGCCGGCCCCGTCTGGACCTGACGGTCGAAGGCGGAGATCACGCCGACCGTGAGGGACGGTCCGCCGGCCAGACCGAGAGGGCTTCCGACCGCGATCGCCACGTCCCCGACCACCAGGTCGTCGCTGTCGCCGAACGCGATCGCCGTCAGCTCGTCCGCGGGAATCTGCAGGACGGCGAGGTCGGTGAGCGGATCGGTACCGACGAGGGTCGCCTCGTAGATGCGCCCGTCGGCGAGGATCACCTGCGACGACGGACCGGCGGCGACGACGTGGTCGTTCGTCACGACGTAGCCCCGCTCGGCGTCGACGATGACCCCGGACCCCGATCCGGCGCCCTGGAACGTGTCCCCGGTCCCGTTGCCCACCTCCACGGTCACGATGGTCGGGATGACCCTGGCGCCGGTCTCGGCGACGCTGGGCTCGTCGACCGCGGGGATGGTCGTCACCGGCACGGTGGTGGGTGGCACCGTCGTGGGCGGGAGGGTCGTGGTCGGGGGAAGCGTCGTGGTGGCGACCTGGGTCGTCGCGGTCGCGGCCACCGGCTCGGTGTCGTCGGAGCCGGTGAGGGCGACCCCCAGCCAGAGGGCGCCGACGAGCAGGGCGCCCACGATGCCACCGACGATCCCCGGCAGCCACGGGCGCGCCGGTCGGGCGGCGGGCGGACCCTGCCTTCGCCCGTGTGTCGACTGCCACGGATCGATCGGTCGGCCGGGGTCGTCTTGGATCTCGTCGTCGAACACGGTGCTCCTCGAAGTCGTGCGTAGGAGGATGGCGTCCGGTCGTTCGTACCGGGTGCGGGTTGTGTAAGGAGTACGTTCCCCCGGTCCAACGCGGATGACCCCCCGGATCATCCGTACGAGGGGCGGGCGAGCTCGGCTGCCCGACCTGCCGGCCCATCCCGCTGGTGCGCTGCTTCGCCCCGCGGCGGCAGCATCCGGCACCGTTCCCGAGGGAGCGAAGCAACCGATGGGAGTCTCCCGCATCACCCTGAGGTGACTCGGCCTCCGTGGCTCGGAACGGCCTGAGCGGAGCGGGCAGCAGGGCCCGGGCGGAGAGCAGGGCACGGCCGCCGTGGGGTTGGGGCCCCACGTTGCGGAGGAGGGCCGACCGGCGTCTGTTCGGCGGCGCCAGCCGCCGAAGTCGGCCCGGGCAGACAACAGCGTGCGGGCGGTGGGATTCGAACCCACATCGGGTGTGAACCCACCGGATCCTAAGTCCGGCGCCTATGCCAGTTCGGCTACGCCCGCGTGCCGGTCTGCAGGCTACCGCCGGGCATCAGGGCCCATCGGTCCTTGATCGCCTCGGACCAGCGGGCACGATGGGAGTCGACGACGAACGGGGTTGGACGGGTGGCGGACGACGACAGGCGGGTGATGGTGCTCGCCAATCGATTGCCGGTTCGGCGGTCGAACGGCGATTGGGCCACGAGTCCCGGCGGGCTGGTGTCGGCGTTGACGCCGATCGTGCGGGAGCGGACGGGGCTGTGGATCGGGTGGACGGGGGAGCCCGACGAGGCGGTCGAGCCCTTCGAGCACGACGGGATCGGCATGCGTCCCGTGACGATCAGCCGGTCGGAGATCGACGACCACTATCTGGGCTTCTGCAATTCGACGGTGTGGCCGCTGTTCCACGACGCGGTGCGCACCCCCGAGTTCCACCGTCACTGGTGGCGGGCGTATCGGGCGGTGAACGAGCGGTTCGCCGACGCCGCGGTGTCGGAGCTCCGTGACGGCGACCTCGTCTGGGTGAACGACTATCAGCTGCTGTTGGCGCCGGCGATGATCCGCGAGGTGGCGGCGGGGGACGGCCTGCACATCGGGTTCTTCCTCCACATTCCGTTCCCTCCCGTCGAGATCTTCGCCCGCCTGCCGTGGCGCACGCAGATCGTCGAGGGCCTGCTCGGCGCCGACGTGGTGGCGTTCCAGACGGAGCGCTCGGCGGCGAACTTCGCCGATGCCGTGGAACGCTTCACCGACGCGGTGGTGGGACGCGGCCGGGTGGCCTATCACGGACGACGGGTCCGGATCGAGGCGCGGCCGATCGCGATCGACACGGGCCGGTTCGAGCAGCTGCGGCGCGACTCGGTCACCGAAGCCCACATCGAGCGGCTACGGGCGGAGCTGGGTGATCCGTCCACGGTGGTACTGGGTGTCGACCGCCTCGACTACACGAAGGGCATCGACGTGCGGCTGCGCGCGTTCGAGACGCTGCTGGAGCGGCACGCCGACATCGCCGGCGACACGGTGTTCATGCAGATCGCGGTCCCCTCGCGGGAGGCGATCGTCGACTATGAGGAGATGCGTGAGCGGGTCGAGGGGCTCGTGGGGCGCATCAACGGGTCGTACGGCGGGCCGCATCACATGCCGGTGCACTACGTGTACGGCGGCGTCCCGCCCGAGGAGCTGGTGGCCTACTACGCGCTGGCCGACGTCATGGCGGTCACGCCCCTCGCCGACGGCATGAACCTCGTGGCGAAGGAGTACGTGGCATGCCGGGCCGAGGACGACGGCGTGCTCGTGCTCTCGGAGTTCGCGGGCGCCTCCGACGAGTTGGAGATGGCGCTCCTCGTGAACCCGTACGACCTGGACGGGGTGGCGGCGGTGCTGGGGCGCGCGATCTCGATGCCCGAGGGCGAGCAGGCCGAGCGGATGTCGGTGCTCCGCGAGGTGGTCCGCCGCCACGACGTGCACCGGTGGGCTCGAGAGTGTCTGGGCTCGATCGCCGCCCCGGACGGGTTCGACGGGGGCGTCCGATGAGGGCCGGGTTTGGATCGCCGGCAACGGGGTATCGAAGGGGTCCGACGACGACCGGAGGACGCACTCGATGGCGAACAGCATCATGAAGGGCCGCCGCCCCGGCCGCAGGCGCGGCCGCTCGCTCGAACGTGACGAGGAGGCGCGCCGATGCGCCCACGACGAGTGCAGCACGGTGCTGTCCGCCTACAACCTCTCAGAGCGGTGCTTCCGCCACCGCCCCCGTCGCTTTCCCCGCGTCATCGGTCGTCGGAAGAAGAAGTTCCGCACCAAGGAGTGAGACCGGCGGCCGGCCCCGGCGGTAGGTTGACGGCGACCGAGGAGCCCCCATGATCGAGAGCCATATCGTCGTCGTCTCACAGGTGCCGCCGCGTCACCGCCCGGGGACCGGGGCCCACGTCGAGGGCGCCCTCGCCGGCGTGGCCGGGACATGGGTGGCCGTGGAGGGCGCAGATGGCCTCGTCGACGAGTTCGACATGCCGGTGATCGGCGCGCCCGTCGACGACGAGGCGCTCGAGCTCCATCGGGCCTTCGAACGCGACACCCTCCGCCCGCTCTGCAGCGACGCCTGCGAGATCCCCGGTTTCGACGAAGCGGTGTGGCGGGGTCATTGCGAAGTCCTCGACCGGACGGCCGAGGCGGCGGCTCCCGCCGTCGACCCGTCGGGCCTGACCATCGTGGTGGGCGCCCAGCTGTCGCTGGTGCCGGGCGCGCTCCGGGAGCATCGCCCGAACGCCCGCATCGCTGCGGTCTTCGACGCGCCGTTCCCGCCCATCGAGCTGATGGGGAGGCTCCCGTGGCGTCGGGAGTTCCTCGAGGGTCTGCTGGCCGCGGACGTGGTGGCGGTCCATTCGGAGCGATCGGCGGAGAACCTGAAAGCGTGTGCCCGCCGCTTCGCCCAGGCGATCACGAGCGACTGGGTGATCGCCACGCCGAACCACCGGGTGCGCGTCGTGGTCAACCGGCCGGCGGTGGACACCGGATTCATCGACGAGCTGGCGCTCCATCCCGACGTGGCCGACGAGTCGGCGGAGCTACGGACGTCGGTGGGCGGCCCCGACCGCCTGCTCGTGCTTGCGGACAACCGTTCCCCCCACGACATGTCGTGCGAGCTGTACCGAGCGGCCCTGGGCGCGTTCGCGGAGCGCCACCCGCGTCTCGCCGATCGGCTCGGGGTGATTCTGTTCGTCCTCGACGGCGACGGGTCGCGTCGACCGGTTCCGCTGGACGACTGGCCGGTGCCCACCCACCGCATCGAGGGCCCGATGCCGATGGAGGAGCGCATCCGGCTGCTCGTGGCAGCCGACGCCCTGGCGTCGATCGGAGTGATCGACGACCTCAGCCCGCTCCCCAAGGAGTACGTAGCCGCCCGCGTCGGTCACACGGGGGCCCTGATCGTGGGGGACATGGTGTCGGCGGCAGAGGACCTCGACGGGGCGATGACCGTGAACCCGTGGGACCAGCGGGCGGTGGTGGAGGCGCTCGAGTCGGCGTTGACGTTGCCCGAGAACCTGGCGGCGAGCCGCATGGAGCTGATGCGCAGCCACGTCGCCGACCACGACACGGGGGCGTGGGTGGAGCAGCTCGTCGCGGCGCTCGCGGACGCCGGTGGGCACGCCCGGTCGTCGTTCCTCGCCGCCGGGCACGACATCGAGGCCGATCTGCGCCGGCTGCGGCATCGCTCGTCGTCGGGCGGCCTGACGGACGCCGTCGGCGGGTTCGAGCACATCGCCACCCTCCTGCGGCAGCGGTCGCCGATCCTGCTGCTCGATTTCGACGGGACCCTGTCACCGATCGTGGCGCACCCCTCCGACGCCGCACTGCCGGATCGCGAGCGCGGACTCGTCACCGAACTCCGGGAGTTCATGCCGGTGGCGGTGGTGTCGGGGCGCGACCTCGACGACGTTCGGGACCGCGTGGGGATCGACGGCCTCTGGTACGCCGGCAGCCACGGCTTCGACATCGCCGATCCGGCCGGGGTTCGTCCCGACGACGGTCCGGCCAAGGAGTTCGAGCACTTCGTGACCCAGCTCGACGAGGCCGAGGAGGGGCTGCGCCGCCGGCTCGAGGGGTCCGACCCGGGCGTCGTGATCGAGCGGAAGCGGTTCACGATCGCCGTGCACTACCGCCAGGCACCCCACGAGCGGTTGTCCGTGATGTCGGCGGTCGAGGAGATGGCCGAGAAGCGTTCGTGGCTGCGGGTCACGGGCGGCAAGGCGGTCGTCGAACTGCGGCCGGCGGTCGATTGGGACAAGGGGGCGGCGGTCCGATGGCTGCACGCCCGCCTGGGCGACGGAGACGTGGTGCCGATCTACATCGGGGACGACCTCACCGACGAGCCGGCCTTCCGGGCGGTTCGTGAGCACGGCGTCGGGGTCTTCGTGGGACGCGGTCGCCACGGGACGGCGGCCCGGTATCGCCTCGACAGCCGCGATCAGGTGCCGGAGCTGCTGGAGCGGATCCTGCGGACCGTCAGGTCTGCGGAGGCGGGACGGTCCGGCGGCTGAGCCGGCGGATGTGGCCGAGGGCTCGTGACAGCAGCCGCGACACGTGGACCTGCGAGACGCCGACGCGTTCGCCGATCTCCGACTGCGTGAGGCCTTCGTAGAAGCGGAGGTAGAGGATTCGGCGCTGGCGTTCGGGGAGCGACCGGATGGCGGGCTCCACCGCGGCCAGGCGCTCCACGAGGGCGTACACCTGGTCGTCGCGACCGACGGTGTCGCCGAGCGTCGGCGCGCCGGACTCGCTCCGCATCGGCTGGTCCAGTGACGAGAGCGTGAAGGTGCTGCCGGCCTCCATCGCCTCGAGGATCTCGTCCTCGTCGCGGTCCATGCGCTCGGCGACCTCCTCGGGGTCGGGCACGCGTCCGAGGTCGTGGGCCATGCGTTCGCTCGTTCGTCGGACGCGAAGGGCGTCCTCCTGGAGGCGGCGGGGGATGCGCATCGGCCATGCCCGGTCCCGGAGGGCCTTCTTCAGTTCGCCCACGATGGTGGCCCGGCCGTAGGTGGAGAACTTGAAACCTCGTTCGGGGTCGAATCGGCGGAGGGCCTTGATGAGCCCGAGCTTGGCGGTCTGCTCCAGGTCGGAGAGGGAGACGTTGCGGCCCCGGAAGCGTCGGGCGAGGAACTCCGCCATCGGGGTGTAGGCGCGCACGAGTCCGTCCAGCGCCTCGGCGTCGTTCGGGTCGTCGTCGAGCCGCTTCAGCCACGCATCGGTTTCGGGGCCGTCCGCCCAGGCCATCGATCCTCCGGTCGTCGGGGCGCTCCGGCTGCGTCCCCGATGTGTTCAGGCTAGGCCACCTCGCGACGCCAGAGGCGGTCAGTCGAGTCCGAGGAGCTCGCGAAGGACCGCCTGGTCCCCGACGGCGAGGGCCCGCTCGGCCCGCAGCGAGTCGAGGTCGCGGTAGATGGAGGCGAC
>JAWVYO010000093.1:0-9061 GCA_033722675.1 Acidimicrobiia bacterium
CGCCACGTCGAGGGCGCCGACACCGGCGAGCATGTTCTTGATGAACCGTTCGTGCCCGGGAACGTCGACGAACCCGACCTCCGTTCCGTCGTCGAGCTCGGTCCAGGCGAAGCCGAGGTCGATCGTGAGCCCCCGTTCTCGTTCCTCGGCCCACCGGTCGGGATCCCGACCCGTGAGGGCTCGGATGAGCGTCGACTTGCCGTGATCGACGTGTCCCGCCGTCCCTACGATCGGCATGCCGCTGCCAGCGCGTTCGCCACCAGGTGGTCGTCGTCCGGTTGCACCGCGCGGAGGTCCACGACCAGCGATCCCTCGTCCCGCCGGGCGACGACCGGTGGATCGCCGTCGACGAGTCGCCGCCACGCCTGGCGGGGGGCGTCGACCCGCAGGACCGGGCCGGGAATCCCCCGCCCCGGGACCGACCCCGCGCCCGGGAGGGACCGACCCTCCTCGATCCGCCCCTCGACCCCTGCGGCGCCGAGGACCGCTCGGAGTCGCCCGGTGAGCATCGCCCCGTCGAGACCGGCCATGCGCCAAAAGGGGATGTCTGCGCCCCGCCCCGACGCGTAGAGCTCGAGGGTGACCGACAGCGCAGCCAGGCTCGGCCCGTCGATGCGCACGGCCCGGGCGATGGGGTGGCGCCGGATGCGGTCGACGACGTCCGCCCGGCCGACGATCACCCCGGCCTGGGGCCCGCCGAGCAACTTGTCGCCCGAGAACATCACCACGTCGGCCCCCGCCTCGACGGTCTGGCGGACGGGCGGCTCGTCCGCGACCCAGGCCGGCGGCGTCCCCTTCAGCCAGGGCGTCCGGGCGTCGAGCAGTCCCGACCCGACGTCGGCGGCGAAGGGGAGCCCGAGGCGTCCGGCGAGCTCGACCATCGCCCCGTACCCGACCTCCTCGGTGAAGCCCTCCACGCGGTAGTTCGACGGGTGCACCTTGAGGAGCAGCGCGGCGTCGTCGTCGACGGCGCGCTCGAAGTCCGCCGCCCTCGTGCGGTTGGTGGTCCCGACCTCGACGAGCCGCGATCCCGATGCCGCCATGAGTTCGGGGAGGCGGAAGGAGCCGCCGATCTCGATGAGCTCACCCCGTGACACCACGGTGCCGGAGCCGCCGGCGAGGGCGGCGAGGGTCAGCAGGAGCGCCCCGGCGTTGTTGTTGACGGCGAGCGCCGCCTCCGCTCCGGACAGCGATGCGGCCAGGCGGTGGGCGTAGGCGCCGCGACCGCCCCTGGCACCCTCCGTGAGGTCGAACTCGAGCGCCGAGGCGTCGACGGCGGCCACGCGGGCGGCCTCGGCGGCGTCGGGATGGACCTGGGCGCGCCCCAGGTTCGTGTGCAACAGCACGCCCGTGGCATTGATCACCCGTCCCGGGCGGAGCCGGCGGAGGCGTTCGGCCGAGGCCCGGGCCCGATCCGCCGGCGACGGGTCGCCGTCGGCGCGCCATGCCGCGATCGCCGACCGGGCGGCGTCGACGAGCAGAGCCCGGGGGACGGTGCCGTCGTCGATCTCGGCGGCGAGGGCGTCCACCGACGGGGGGCGTTGCACCATGCCGCGGGAGCCTACCGGCGGCGCCGCTCCAGCCTCCTCCGGGGGCCACCGGCGCAACTCGGTCGCGCCGGTAGGGTGCCGGTGTGGACGCCTCCGATCCTCGCCGCGCCTCCACGGTGCTGCTTCTCCGCCCGTCGGCCGACGGCACCGAGGTCCTCATGGTCCGTCGTTCCCGTTCCGCCACCTTCATGGGCAACGCGCGGGTCTTCCCGGGCGGTGTCGTGGAGCCGGCGGACGACTCGGAGACGGCGCGTGCGGTGGTCCGCTGGAGCGGGCCGGAGGAGGAGTTCGCATGGCGGGCCGCGGCGCTGCGGGAGCTGGCCGAGGAGGCCGGGATCGTGGTGGGGCAGCCCGGGTCGTCGGCCGTCGGGCCGGACGATCCGGCACCCGTGGTCTACGAG
The DNA here is from genome assembly GCA_033722675.1 of Acidimicrobiia bacterium. Lineage (GTDB taxonomy): Bacteria > Actinomycetota > Acidimicrobiia > Spongiisociales > UBA11373 > DATHYU01. Next base: position 1,952 of record JAWVYO010000093.1, read on the forward strand.
CAGGCCCGCCGGGCCGGGATCGTGTTCGACGCCGACCGCCTCGTCTACCTCGCCAACTGGGTGACGCCGGCCGGTCTGCCCCGCCGGTACGACACCCGCTTCTACGTCACCATCGTGGGCGGCGAGACGGTGCCCGTCGCCGACGATCGCGAGGTGTTCGATCCGGTGTGGGTCGCACCCGCGGAGGCGATCGCCCGGGGCGATGCCGGGGAGTGGGACGTCGAGTTCCCCACCCGGGTCGTGCTGTGGATGATCGACGGCTGTGACGGTCCCGACGCCGTCGTCGCGGCCGCGACGTCCGCCCGTCGGATCGAGAGGATCGAACCAGTGCTGGACATGGGGGACAATGGGGCCCGCGTCCTGCTGCCGACACGAGGAGAGCGTCCGTGAAGATCCACCACCTCCTGGCCCCCAATCCCGGGATCTTCACGGGACTGGGCACGAACACCTGGGTGCTGGCCGACGCGGGAGAGGCGATCGTCATCGACCCCGGACCGATGCTCGAGGACCACGTCGCCGCGGTCGTCGACACCGTGGCCGGGTATCGCACGGTCGGGGTGCTCGTGACGCACACCCATCCCGATCACGCTCCTGCGGCCAACCCCATCGGTCGGCAGCTCGACGTCCCCGTCTACGGACGCGACCCGGGGCCCGCCTTCAAGCCGGACGTCCGGATCGCCGATGGAGAGACGATGACCTTCGGAGATCGGGAGGTCGAAGCCATCCACACCCCCGGCCACACCCCCGACCACCTCTGCTTCCTCGTCGATCGCGTCCTCTTCTCGGGTGACCACATCATGGGCGGCTCCACGGTCGTGGTCGAGGAGATGACCGACTACCTGCGGTCCCTCGACCGCCTCGCCGACCTCGATCTCGAGCGGATCCACCCGGGCCACGGCCCCGTCATCGATCAGCCGGAGCAGGTCATCGCCGAGTACAAGCGCCACCGGCTCGACCGTGAGCGCCAGATCGTCGAGGCGGTGGCGGGCGGGGCACCCACCGTCGGAGACGTCGTGCACCTCGTGTACGCCGACGTCGATCCGACGCTGCACTTCGCCGCAGCCCAGTCCACGGCCGCCCATCTTCGCAAGCTGGAGGCGGACGGGGTGGTGGCCCTGCCCGACGGGACGGCGGAGTGGACATCGTCGGTGTCGTTACGGAGGGACACGGCGTGAAGCGCCTCGTGACCGGGCTGGCGACGGCCGGCCTGGTCCTCTCGCTCGTCGTCCCGTCCGCGTTCGCGCAGGTGGACGCGCAGGACGTCGCCGAGGCGCGCGAGCGCATGCGCGCCGTCACCGCGGAGCTCGAGGACCGGGTGGCGGCGTACGACGCCGCGGTCGTGCGCGAGGTGGAGCTGCGTGAGCGGCTCGACGAACTGCTCGTCGAGCTCACCGACCGGGAGCGGCGGCTGGTGCTCGCCCGCGCCGCGGCCAAGGACCGGGTGGCCGACATGTACATGGGGGCCGGAACCCAGGACGGCGCGTCGTTCCTCGGCGCCCAGGAGTTCTCGGCGGTCCCGGCCCGGCTCGCGTACCTCGACACCGTGGCCGAGACGGACCGCGAGATCGTCAACCGGCTCGAGGCGGCGCGCCAGGGCTACCTCCGCCAGCAGGCCCTCCTCGAGGAGACCGTCGCCGAGCAGGAGGCGCTGAGCGGCGAGATGGAGTCGCTCGTCACCGAGATCTACACCAGCCTCGAGGACGCCAACGCCGAGTACCAGGCGGTGAAGGAGGCCTTCGAGGCCCAGGAAGCCGAGCGGAGGCGCCGCGAGGAGGAGGAGCGTCGGCGGCGTGAGCGGGAGCTGTTCCTCGCGACGTCCACGACCACCACGTCGACGACGACCACGACCCTCCCGCCGCCGACCACGACGACGGCGCCGCCGGCCACTACGACCACCGCCGGCGGGACCTCCACCACGGCGCCGCCCGACACCACGACGACGACGGCCGGCGAGACGACCACGACGACGGGTCCGCCGGATTCCACCACCACGACGGCGCCGCCGGACACGACGACGACCACGGCGGGGCAGACGACCACCACCACGGCCCCGACGACCACCACGACGCAGCCGCCGGCGCCCTCGTCGAGGGTGTGTCCGGTCGACGGTGCCGTGACCTTCCGTGACTCGTGGGGGGAGCCGCGTTCGGGTGGGAGGACCCACACCGGCACCGACATGATGGCGCCCACCGGCACGCCGCTCGTGGCGATCGAGAGCGGGCGGATCTGGTCGCCGAACTGGCACTACGCCGGTGGCTACGGTCTCTACATCCGGGGTGACTCGGGCGACACGTGGTACTACGCCCACCTGAACGCCTACGCCTCGGGGATCGCAGACGGCGTGCGGGTGTCGGCGGGACAGCTCGTCGGGTACGTCGGGACCTCGGGGAATGCCTCCGTTCCCCACCTGCACATCGGCTGGCTCGTGGGGGGCGTGACGTACACGAACCCGTACCCGGTGCTCGCCGGGGTCTGCTGATCGCAGTCGATTCGGCTACCCTCGGTGGCCGACCGGTGAGGGCCGCACCGGGATAGACTCCGCCGCCGGAGGTCTCGTGCGCAGACTGACGTTCCTCATCCTCGCCCTCGCCGTGCTGTGGTCCGTCGCGCCCGCAGGCGCCCAGGTGACCCAGGACGAGCTCCAGCAGGCGCGCGCCGAGGTCTCCCGTGTCTCGGCCGATCTCGAGGACGAACTCGCCCTCCTCGACCAGGCGATCTACGGCCAGCGCGACTACGAGAGCCGCATCGCCGCCCTCCAGGACGAGGTGCAGCGGCGGAGCCGGGAGATCCTCATCGCCGAGATCGCCGCCAAGGAGCGCGCGGTCGCCCTCTACCTCAACGCCGGCGCCAACAGCTTCCAGAGCCTGCTGGGCGTGGACGAGTTCTCCCACGTCGGCACGCGCTCGGCCTACCTCGACGCCGTGGTCGACGAGGACCGCGACGCCGTCACCGAGCTCGAGTTCCTCCAGTCCGATCGCACCCGGCTGCAGGAGGAGCTCGACGAGCTGCTCGCCCAGCAGCGGGTGGTGCGGGCCGATCTCGAAGCCTCCTCCGACGTGATCCTCTCCCGGCTCGAGGCCGCCACCGAGGAGTACCAGGACCTGTACGACCAGTGGTGGGAGGAGGAACTGGAGCGTCGGCGGATCGCCGAGGAGCGCCGCCGCGCCGAGGAGGCGCGACGGCGCCGGGCAGCGGCAGCGGCAGCGGCGGCCGCAGCTGCGAAGTCCAACTACACCTCCAGCGCCTCGGCGCCGACGACCGGCCGGATGTGCCCCTTCGTCTCGCCGGTGAGCTTCCGGGACTCGTGGGGCGAACCCCGGCCCGGCGGGCGCTCCCACAAGGGCGTCGACATGGTCGCTCCGCTCGGGGTGAAACTCGTCGCCATCGAGAGCGGCTACATCTGGTCACCGAACTGGCACTACGCCGGCGGCAACGGCCTCTACCTGCGCGGCGACTCGGGCGACATCTTCTACTACGCCCACCTGGCCGGATACGGGCCCGGCATCGCCAACGGGGTGCGGGTGCAGGTGGGCCAGGTCGTCGGATACAACGGCGACACGGGCAACGCCGCGGTGCCGCACCTCCACCTCGGCTATCAGCCGGGCGGCGGGCCGCTGACGAACCCCTACCAGCTGATGGTGAAGCTCTGCCGGTAGGGCTCAGGCGGGGGCGTCGGCCCGTTCGAGCTGCTCCATGAGGACGGCGATCCGCGCCGTGCAGGTCTCGTCCTGGGCGGGGGGCACGAGCCGGATGATCTCGGCAGCGATCTCGGTGAATGCCCTCCCGGCGGGGGTGGTGGGATCGGCGACCACGACGGGCGCGCCCTCGTCGCCGCCCTCCACGACGGTGGGATCGAGGGGGACGCGGCCCACGAGGGGCACCCCGAGTTCGTCGGCGAGCGCCTGTCCGCCCCCGGACCCGAACAGGTCGAAGTGCTGGCCGTCGGGCGTGGTGAACCCGGACATGTTCTCGATGACGCCGACGACGGGGAGGTAGGACCGGCGGGCCATGTCGGCGACCCGGGCGGCGACCTTCTGTGCGGCCTTCTGCGGCGTCGTCACCACCACCATCTCGGCCTGGGGCAACAGCCGGGCGAGCGCCATCTGGATGTCGCCGGTACCCGGCGGCATGTCCATGACGAGGTAGTCGAGGTCGGGGTCCCAGGCCACGTCCTTGAGGAACTGTTCCAGCGCCTTCGTGAGCATCAGGCCGCGCCACATGAGGGCCTTGTCCTCGTCGTCCACGAGCAGCCCCGTCGACACCAGCTGGATGCCCTGCGCCTCCGCCGGGCGAATCCTGCGGTCCTCGCCGGCCACGAGGCGGTCGTCGGCGCCCAGCATCCGCGGGATGGAGAAGCCCCAGATGTCGGCGTCCAGCAGTCCGACGCGGAAACCCACCGACGACAGCGCCAGCGCGAGATTCGTGCTCACCGACGACTTCCCCACGCCGCCCTTGCCGCTGCCCACGGCGATGACACGCGTCGTCGGGCTCACCCGGGTCGGCTCGGCGTCCTCACGGGCCCGCCGGCGGGCGACCGACATGAGCTCCGACCGCTGCCGGGAGGTCATGGCCGTGACCTGCACGACGGTGTCGTCGACGCCCGACAGCGCATTCACCTTGCGCACCACGTCGTTCTCGATCTGGTCGCGCATGGGGCAGGCGGCGATGGTGAGGGCCAGATGGATCGTGGCGATGCCGTCGACCAGCTCGATCTCGGGGACCATGCCCAGTTCGACGACGTCGCCGCCCAGTTCCGGATCGACGACGCCCCGCAGCGCCGAACGGATGTCCTCGATGGTCGCCATGGCGATTTCCACTATGGCCGTATGAGAAACCTACTCCAAAAGGCGAGGGCCCCCCGGTATACTCCGCCTCCCCCCAGCCGGACCAGGAGACCGTCGATGCAGAGCATCTCGATCACGCCACGGGCGGCCCAGCCCCGGGTCACCCTGACGTCCGCGGCCGCGTCCAAGGTCGCCGAACTCATCGAGCGCGAGGACGACGACTCGCTCATGCTGCGCCTCGGGGTCCGCCCCGGCGGCTGCTCGGGCTTCTCGTACGAGATGTACTTCGACAGCACCACCGACGAGTCCGACATCGTGGAGGAGTTCGAGGGCGTCCGCCTCGCCGTGGACCCCCAGAGCATGGAGATGCTGAAGGGCGCGGAGGTGGATTACCGCGACGGGCTCCAGGGCGCCGGGTTCCACATCTCGAACCCGAACGTGCAGCGGTCCTGCGGCTGCGGCAACAGCTTCTCCTGACCCCCGTCCGACCCGCGTGAACCCGCCCGTGACGGGCGGGTTCCGTCGCGTCGGGGCCGGCACGGACCCGGCAGGCCCCGAGTACCCTCGGAGGGACCTGACCCGAGGAGCCGCATGCCCAAGTCCGTGCCCCCCATCACCAACGGCCCCAAGCCCATCGGCGCCTACAACGTCGCCGTCGAGGCCGGTGGGCTCGTGTTCATCTCCGGGCAGATCCCGATCGATCCGCAGACGAACGAGAAGGTCGAGGGGGACGTCGCCGTCCAGGCAGAGCGCGTACTCGAGAACATCGGGCTCGTCCTCGGCGACCTCGGACTGGGCTACGAGGACGTCGTCAAGACCACGATCTTCCTCGCCGACATCGCCGACTTCCCCGTCGTGAACGAGCTCTATGCCCGCTACGTCGGGGACGTCCCGCCGGCCCGCTCGACGATCCAGGCCGGGGCCCTGCCCGGCGGGTTCCTCGTCGAGATCGAGGCCATCGCCGCCCGCTGAACCGAAGGAGTCACGCCATGACCATGACGAAGGACGAGATCTTCTCGGCCCTCGGCCTCGACATCGAGGGTTCCGGGGTATACGCCGGGGGCTGGCTCGATCCCTCCGGCGGGGTCCTCGAGGTCGAGAACCCCGCCCGGGCCGAGGTCGTCGCCCGGGTCCACCAGGCCTCCGAGCACGACTACGAACGCGTCGTCGAGTCGTCGCAGGAGACCTTCGAACGCTGGCGTGTGTACCCGGCGCCCAAGCGGGGCGAGTTCGTGCGCGAGATCGGCAACGCCCTTCGGAAGCACAAAGAGGCGCTCGGCGCGCTCATCGCCCTCGAGAACGGCAAGATCGCCGCCGAGGGCGAGGGCGAGGTCCAGGAGATGATCGACATCGCCGACTTCGCCGTCGGCCTGTCCCGCCAGCTCTACGGCCTCACCATGGCCTCGGAGCGCCCCGAGCATCGGATGTTCGAGCAGTGGCACCCGCTCGGGCCCGTGGGCGTGATCACCGCCTTCAACTTCCCCGCCGCGGTCTGGTCGTGGAACGCCCTGATCGGCGCCGTCTGCGGCGACACGATCGTGTGGAAGCCCTCCTCCAAGACACCGCTCACCGCCATCGCCATCACCCGGATCGTCGAGTCGGTCATGGAGGGCTCGGGCTTCGAGGGCGTCTTCAACCTGGTCGTCGGCCGCGGACGCGAGGTGGGCGACCGCCTCATCAACGACCGGCGCTTCCCGCTCATCTCCGCCACCGGCTCCTGCGCCATGGGGGAGAAGGTCGGCGTGGCCGTGGCCGCCCGCCTCGGGCGTTCGCTGCTGGAGCTCGGTGGGAACAACGCGGTGATCGTCCTCGACGACGCCGATCCCGAGATGGTGACCCGGGCCGTGCTGTTCGGTGCCGTGGGCACCGCCGGCCAGCGGTGCACCAGCATCCGCCGGATGATCGTCGAGCCCGGCATCAAGACCGAGGTGGTCGACCGGCTCGTCGAGGCGTACCGGCAGGTGCGCATCGGCGACCCCCTCGACCCCGACACCCTCATGGGACCGCTCATCGACGAGCAGGCGGTCCACACCATGCTGACCGCCGTGTCCGAGGCCGAGCGTCAGGGCGGCAAGGTGCTCGTCGGCGGCTCCGCCGTGGAGGTCGAGGGCCTGGAGGGGTACTTCGTCGAGCCGACGATCATCGAGATCGGTCGTGACGCGCCGATCGTCCAGGAGGAGACCTTCGCCCCGATCCTCTACGTGATCGAGGCCGAGGGAGTGGAGGACGCCATCTCGGTCCAGAACGGGGTCCGTCAGGGGCTCTCGTCGGCGATCTTCACGAACTCGCTCCGGGACGCCGAGACGTTCCTCTCTCCCGCCGGGTC
>JAWVYO010000094.1:0-9059 GCA_033722675.1 Acidimicrobiia bacterium
CCGCGGCCCGCCGCAGGGCCCGGCGGCGCCGGGGCTCGCGGCCCCGCGCGGTGCGTCTCGCCGCGGCCCGGGCCGCGGCCAGGTGGTCGTCGTCGAACAGGTCGTCACCGTCCCGCCGGTCGGGCTCGAGGACGCCGTGGCGGACCAACCCCTCGACGGTCGCCCGGGTGATGCCGGCTGCCCGGGCGAGCTCCTCGGCGTCCATGGCCACGCCCGTCGTCGAGAAGTAGGCGTCGGGCGGGGCACCCTCCGGCTGGTCGATGGTCGGCTCCTCGCCGCGCTCCCACGCCGTGAGCTTCGACTTGATGACCTTCAGCGGGAGGAAGTGGTCGCGCTGCTGGCGGAGGATGTACCGGAGGCGGTCGATCTCGGCCGGACCGAACTCCCGGTAGCCGGAGGACGAGCGAGGTGGGGTGATGAGCCCCTTCGTCTCGAGGAATCGGACCTTCGACACGGTGAGGTCGGGGAACTCCTCCTTGAGGAGGTTGATGACCTCGCCGATCGTCAGCGGCGAGGAGCCGGTCATGATCGGGCCACGGTGAAGTGGAACCGGCCGATGAACACCTCGTCGCCTGGATGGAGCGCCGCTTCGTCCGCTCGCTCCCCGTTCACGTACGTGCCGTTCGTGGAGCCCAGGTCCCGGAGGAGCAGCGACCGGTCCTCGACGATGAAGGCCGCGTGGTCCCGCGACACGGTGACGTCGTCCAGGAAGATCTCCGCCTGGGTGTTCCTCCCCGCCACCGTCTCGCCCTCGGGGAGCTCCCAGTAGAGGCCCCGCCGGGGGCCGCTCATGACGACCAGCGCATATCCCTTGAGCCCCGGGATCCCGGCCACCGCCTGGCGGTTGCGCAGGCGGCGTGCCTCGAGCATCGGGTCGAAGCTGAGGGTGGCCTCGTCGTCCGACTGGTCCTGGGGGGCTCGGTCGTCGGCCATGGGTCGAATGGTAGCGCCGGGCCCCGCTGCGGCATCGGTGGCCCTCGACGCGGGGTCGAGGGCCGGCGTGTCACTCGGTGATCGCCCGGTAGCCCTCCGCGTCGAGGAGCGCATCCAGATCGGATTCGCCGTCGGGCGTGATCTCGACGAACCATCCCTCGGCGTAGGGCGAGTCGTTCACGAGTTCGGGTTCGTCGGTGAGCCGCTCGTTGACCTTCGAGACCGTCCCGTCGATCGGGGCGTAGACCTCGGCGACCGACTTGGTCGACTCGATCTCGGCGAGCATGTCGCCCGTGGCCACCGATTTCCCGGTGTCGGGGAGATCGACGAACACGACGTCGCCGAGGGCGTCCTGGGCGTAATCCGTGATGCCGACGCGCACCGCGCCGTCCCGGGGCAGCGCCCACTCGTGGTCTTCGGTGTACCGGCGGTCTTCGGGGACGTTCACCCGACTCCTCCCTGCTCACGCGTCGGACCGGAGGTTACCCGTCCCGATCTCCGCAGGAGCCCGGCGGCGTCGCCGAGGTACTGCCCGGCGACGACGTAGTAGAGCACGAGGCCCGGGATGCCGAAGCCCCAGGCGATGGCGTCCCAGATCGCCGCCTCCGCTCCGGCCCGGATGTAGAAGAAGGCGATGGAGGTGTAGAGGGCCAGCGTCGCGGCCTTGCCGAGCCAGCGGACGTCCAGCTTCGCCCGCACCCGCACGGCCACCACGAGGGCGCCGAGACCGATCACCACCTCCCGGACGACGAGGGCGGCGGCGAACCAGGGTGGGAGGATCCCGGCGATCCATCCCCCGATCACCGCCGCCACGATCGCCAGACGGTCGGCGAGGGGGTCGAGGAGCTTGCCGAGTTCGGTGACCTGGTCGAGCCGGCGGGCCAGCTGGCCGTCGACCCAGTCGGTGCTGCCGATCACGCCGAGCAGCAAACCCGCCCAGACGAACTCCTCCGGTCCGAACACGAGGTAGAGGAAGAGCGGGACGAGTCCGATGCGGACGAGCGAGACGAGGTTGGGGAGGTTCAGGACCGTCATTTCGGGGCGCGAACCCGGAACGGCACGCGCGCCAGTTCGGTGCCGTCGTGTTCGATGAGGAACACGTACCCGCCCGGCTCCGGGAAGCGAATGCCCATGAAGTTGGCGACGAGGGGCACGAGGCTCGACGCCCCGGCGGGGAGGGTGGCCGGTGCCCCGACCCGGAAGGTGCCCTTCGACTCGACGCCGAGCTCGTGGCCGTCCTCGTCCACGAGGCGGATGACCAGGTCCAGCTCCCGATTGCGATCGGGGGGCCCCACCTCGGCCACGAGGGCGAGCGACAGTGTCCGATGCACGGCGGGGAACTCCTTCGCCGTGATCGTGTTGAACGCGCCACCCATCACGTAGAGCTTCCCGGCGGCCACCTGGGCGCCGTCGGCCAACATGGCGGCGGTGAGCCGCACTATTTCCGGCTGACGAGGCTGAGCGCGGCGAACGTGGCGAGGATGAGGATGCCGACGACGATCGTCACCCACATGTCCGACGAACCGACCCAGTCACTCTCGGCGAGGATCCATTGCATGCCCGCATCCTACGAGACGCCGGGTCCGCGGTCCGGCACGTGCGCGACGTCGCCCCGCGCAGGTGCCCCCCCGAGCCCGGGCGACGTGGGCGCGCATCGGCCGGGCTCGAGCAGGATCGCCAGCGCGCGGCCCGTGCCACCATGGGGGCATGGTCCTGGGACACGCCGGCGGGTGGGACGAGTTCCTCTTCTTCGTCGTCCCGATCGTGGTGGCGCTCGCCGCCATCCGGTGGGCGGGCAAACGCGCCCGACGCTCCGACGACGCGGCGGAGGGCGAGGAGGACTAGACGGTCGCGGCGAAGAGGACCTCGCCGGTGGGGGCCGGTGAACCGCCCGACGGTTCCACCGTCACGCCGATGGTGTCGCCGGGGCGCACGGGGGCGTCCAGGAGCACGGTGGCCCGGCCGCCGTCGCCCGGCACGAAGAGTCCCGCGGGCGTCGGACCGTCGCCGTCGATGACCCACAGCTGGTAGGTCCGGTCGCCGTCGACGCCGGCCAGCCCGTCGAAGGTGACCACGGCGGCGGTCCGGCCCGGGGAGTAGGCCACCCCGGCTTCCACGGTCCCGGTGTACGCCTCGGTCGCGGGGAGCGTCACCGTGACGGCGTCGGGCGCAGCGATCACGTCGTCGGGGCCGAGCGCTCCGTCGCGGAGGGTGAGGGCGATCGCCACCGCCAGCACGACGACGGCGGCCGCAGCCGCCGCGGAACCGATGCGCCACGACATCGAGGAGAAGAGGGTGCGCAGGCGTTCCCGCCACGTGGGGGCCGGAGCCGCTGCGAAGCGCTCCTGCGGCTCGTCGTCGATCGCCGCCATCACCGAGGCCTTCAGGCGGGACGGGGGTGGCGTCGCCGTGGCGTCTGCGAGCGCCTCGATACCGCGCTGCAACTCGACGACCTCGGCGCGGCAGACGGCGCAGTCGGCCAGGTGGGCCTCGAAGCGGTGGCGCTCGTCGTCGTCGAGGGCGTCGAGGGCGTACGGCGCGGCGAGGTCGTGGATCGGCTCGCTCATGATGGCGCTCCCAGCGTGTCACGCAGACGCAGCAATCCGTCGCGCATCCGAGTCTTGACGGTGCCGAGCGGCGTGTCCAGCTCCTCGGCGACCTCCCGGTACGTCTTGCCCTCCAGGTAGGCGCGTTCGATCGCGTCACGTTGGAGATCGGTGAGTCCGTCGAGCGCCCGCCGGAGCTCGGCGTGCTCCGCGGCGCGTTCGACGGCGTCGTAGGTGGTGTCGCGCTCCGGGTCGCGGGAGGCGGCGCCGACGCTCTCCGTCCGGTCGCGGTGCGACTGTTCGGATCGGACCCGGTCGATGGCGCGGCGGCGGGCCATGGTGAGGATCCACGCCTTCGCCGAGCCCCGTTCGGGATCGAATCGCGGGGCCGTCCGCCAGACCTCGACGAGGACCTCCTGGGTCACCTCCTCGGCCATGGAGGGGTCCCGCAGGATGCCCCGGATCGTGCCGAAGACGGGACCGGCGACGAGGTCGTAGAGACGAGCGAAGGCGTCGCGGTCGCCGGTGCCGGTGGCAGTGAGCAGCTCGGTGTGGAGGTCGGTGTGGGGCATGAAGCGGTTCACCGTGGTGCGGGTGCGGACCCCGAGCGTACGGGGCATCGCGATGGTGATCGACATGGGTTGCTCCGGGCGGTGCGTCTCTCCCCCGGTTCGGAGCGGCGGACCCTACGGATTGGGTGGATCGTCGAGCACGCCCAACTCCTCGCCGACGGCGACGAAGGCCTCGATGGCGGTGTCGATGTCGGCGTCGTCGTGGGCGGCCGCCACCCTGGCCCGGATCCGCGCCGTGCCCGGGGGCACCGTCGGATAGGCGATCGCCTGGGCGAAGACGGCATGGGTGTCGAGGAGCTGCCGGGAGAACTCCTGGGCGGTGGCCTCGTCGCCGATGATGACCGGCGTGATGGGCGTCTGGGAGTGACCCGTGTCGAATCCGGCGCCGGCCATCGCCGATTCGAATCGCCGCGCGTTGTCCCACAGCCGTTCCACGAGGTCCGTGGACGCTTCGAGCACGTCAACCGCCGCGATACAGGCGGCAACGTCGGGGGGTGTCACCGCCGAGGAGAACAGGAAGGGCCGGCCGCGCTGGCGCAGCCAGTCGACCAGGCGACGGTCCCCCGCCACGTAGCCGCCCGCCACACCGAAGGCCTTCGACATGGTGCCCACCTCGACGTCGACCCGCCCGTGGAGGTCGAAATGGTCGACGATGCCGCGACCGCCCCGGCCGAGGACCCCTTCGCCGTGGGCGTCGTCCACCATGACCATCGCATCGTGACGGTCGGCGACGTCGACGATGTCGGGAAGCGGCGCGAGGTCGCCGTCCATCGAGAACACCCCGTCGGTGACGACAAGGATCCTGCGGGTCCCGCCCTCGCGGACCTCCGTGAGGACCCGGTCCAGGTGCTCGACGTCGGCGTGGTCGTAGATGGCGCGGTCGGCGCGGGAGAGCCGGACGCCGTCGACGATCGAGGCGTGATTGAGTTCGTCGGAGACGATCGTGTCGCCCCGTCCCGTCAGGGCGGGGATGACCGCGAGGTTGGCCGTGAACCCCGATTGCAGCGAGATGGCCGCCTCCACGCCCTTGAACTCGGCGAGGCGCCGCTCGAGCTCCTCGTGGATCGCCATCGTGCCGGCGATCGTCCGCACCGCGCCAGGGCCGATCCCGTAGCGCTGGAGGGCGTCGGTGGCCGCAGCCACGAGGCGGTCGTCGTCGGCGAGGCCGAGGTAGTTGTTCGAGCAGAGGTTGAGGACGCGTCGGCCGTCGATGGTGAGCCACGCCCCCTGGGGGCCCTCGAGGGTGCGGATGGTGGTCTCGAGGCCCTTGGCGCGCAGGTCGGCGAGTTCGTCGTCCAGGAACGCGAGCTTGTCGGTCACGAGGCTCCTCCGGGTCGGGTGAGCGGTCCGTCGGCGTCGGCGGGGTCGGGGAACATGACGACCTTGCCGCACTCTCCCGACGCCATGAGATCGAAGGCGGCGTCGAAATCGTCGAGGGCGAACCGGTGGGTCACCAGGGGGGCGAGGTCGACGCTGCCGGCCCGCAGCAGGCCCCGCATCTGGTACCAGGTCTCCCAGAGCCGGCGCCCGGCGATGCCGTACACCGTGGCGCCCTTGAAGATCACGGCGTCGTCGAGGTCGAAGGAGATCGGCTTCGAGGCCAGTCCGAGCAGCGCCGCCTCGCCGCCGGGCTTGAGCAGCCCGAAACCGGACTCCAGGGCGGCCTCGGCCCCCGACATTTCGAGCAGCACGTCGACGCCTTCGCCCTCGGTGTCGGCGAGGATCTGGCCCGCGACGTCGTCCTCGCGGGGGTCGAGGGCGAGGTCGGCTCCCATGCGGAGCGCCATCGAGAGCCGGTAGGCGCTGAGGTCGGTGGCATACACCGACCGGGCGCCCAGGGCCTTTGCGGTGGCGATCGCCATGAGGCCCACGGGCCCGCAGCCGGTCACGAGCACCTTGCGGCCGGCGATCTCGGGCTTCATGACCGTGTGCACGGCGTTGCCGAAGTTCTCCTGGAGGGACGCCACCGACAGCGGCATGTCCGGCGGATCGATCCAGGCGTTGGAGGCGGGGACGACGACGTAGTCGGCGAAGACGCCGTCACGGTGGACCCCCAGGATCTCCGTGTTCGGGCAGAGGTGTCCCTTGGCGGTTCGGCACCACAGGCAGGTGCCGTCGACCACGTGCGACTCGACGGAGACCAGTTGTCCGATGGCGGGGCCGTCGACGCGGGGCCCGTGCGCTTCCACGATGCCGCACATCTCGTGCCCGACGACGAGGGGCGGGCTGACGTGGTCGGCCGCCCACGGTCCCCAGGTCCGGATGTGGAGGTCGGTGCCGCAGATCGACGCGGCTTTCACCCGCAACAGCACCTCACCCGGCCCGGGTTCGGGGATCGGCCGTTCGGCCATGACGAGACCGGGTCCGGCGGCCTCCTTGACGATCGCACGCATCGGCACGAGCCTAGAGGTCCGGCGGCCGGCGCCGGGTGCGACGGTCAGTTCTGGACGTCGACGACCCAGTCGTGGCACCCGGCGGTGCCGTAGAAGGTGCCCCAGTGCCACCAGCCGCCGGCGTTCGGCTCCCGGTAGACGAGGTAGGCGGCCACGGCGACGTTCGTCTCCGGGTCGAAGATGTCCCCGCCTGCGGGGATCGTGACGCCCCGATCGGCCCACCAGTCGACGGCCCACCCGTACCGGGTGTTCCACAGGTCCTTGCGGCGGCCGAAGGAGTCGATGATGTAGGGCCGGTGCTGGAAGAGCCCGCTCGTGTCGCTCGTGGCGTTGACGGCCGTGGGGTCGCCCCAGCTCTCGCAGCGAATGATGCCGAGGGCGGTGTCGACCTCGGGGGTCTCGAAGTACTCCTCGACGAGATCGCGCCAGCGTTCGATGCAGGGCTCCCCGCGCCAGGGGTGCAGCGCCGTCGCCGCGCCCGGCGGGCAGTCGGGGTCGGGCGGCGGTGGATTCGAGACCTCGACGTCGTCGGGCTCGTGGAGGCGCGTCCAGGTGTTGGGGCCGACGATGGCGTCGGCGGCGAGTCCCTGGTCGGACTGGAAGCGGATGACCGCCGAGGCCGTCTGGCCGCCGAAGACGCCGTCCACGGTGCCGGCGCTGTAGCCGAGGTCGTTGAGGAGGGTCTGGAGCAGCCGGACGGCGTCTCCGCGGCTGCCCCGCCGGAGTGTCGGCTGGTCGGTCCCGTCGCCGCCGGCGGGCACCGAAGCGGCCTCCTCGAGGGTCGAGGCGGTGTGGTCGTCCACGATGCCCGTCACGTCGAGGCCCTGGTCGGATTGGAAGGCCCGCACGGCGGTCTCGGTCTTGGGACCGAAGATCCCGTCGGCGGGTCCGGCGCCGTAGCCGAGGTCGTTGAGGGAGACCTGTACGACCACCACCGCGGGGCCGGAGTCACCAACCTTCAACCCGGGGTCGATGGTTGGCGCGTCGTCGGAGGGCGCGTCGCCCCCGGTGTCGCCGCCGGCCGGTGGCGGGTTCTCGGCGAGCGCGGCGGCGAGCGCCGCGATCGTGCCGGTCCCCACCACCCCGTCCACGAGGATCCCGGCATCGGTCTGGAACTGACGGACGGCGACGCCCGTGAGCGGGCCGAAGATGCCGTCGGCGGGCCCGACGTCGTAGCCGAGATGCGCGAGGGTGGCCTGGAGGTCGACGACGAGCTCACCCCGGCTCCCCTCGCGCAGGACCGTGCCCGCGTTCGCGAGCTCGTCGGTCGTCACGTCGGCGGTGGACGCCGCACGTGCGTCGGTGTGGGGCACGAGGACCAGCGAGATCACGGTGGCGAGTGCCAGGAGGATCGCGCCGACTCTGCGTGGGACGAGACGGATGGCCGTCATCACCTTCCCGGGGGTGTCGGGTGTGTGCACAGAGTAGCGATGTCGGGCGGTATGCGAAGACATCCGGCGGACCGGTCGGCTCCGGATCCACAGAGATGGCCACCGCCCCATACCCTCGGACCATGGACGCCCCCGCCGGTCCCCGCCGTCCCTCCCCCTGGCTGGCGGCGCTCGCCGTGGGGGCGATCCTCGGTGTGGCCGCCCTCGTCGGTCTCTCCGGGGGCCAGAGCGGTGGCGACGCCGACGTCGAGGAACCGGACGTCCCCCTGGCGGAGCCGGAGGTCACCACGCCGACGCTCGCGGTCGAGTCGCCGACCCGGGCGGGCATCGAGGCGCTGGGCGGCGCCCTCGCCGTGGTCGAGGGCGCCGAGGTGTCCCGCTCGTTGCGGCTCGTCACCGCCGGCGGCCCGGAGGTCGAGCATCCGATGCCCGTGTCCTTCGACGGCGTGTCCTTCGACGCCGGTCGCACGGCCTATGCCTTTCTCGACGGCCACCTGCGCCTCCACCTGCGGGAGGCGGACGCCCCGGCCGGTCTCGTCTCGCTCGCTCAGCCCCTCGCGTTCAACGTCGCCAGCTGGTCGTGGTCGTCCACGGAACCGCGCCTGCTGGCGGCGGTCACCTTCGACGTGGACGGGTTCCGCCTGTGGGAGGGGTTCGACGACCTGGAGCCCGTCACCCGGGTGGGCGCCGAGCGCGTCGTCGGCTTCGACGGCGCCGGGTACCTGCTGCACGAGATGGGCAACCCGGCCGACGGCACCCGGACACTGCGCCGCATCGACCGCGGCGGGACCGAGCTCGGGTCCATCGACGCCGACGTCGTCCACGTCGGCGCCTCGGGTGTGATCGTCGTCGCCCGGGAACGGGCCGAGCGCGTCGACGGTCGCCGGGCCTTCGACTGGTTCCTCGTCGACCGGCTCCTGGAGCGCGCGGTGCCCATCCCGGGCCCGCCGTATCCGTCGGAGGTCGCCGTGGTCACGGGCACCGAACCGACGGTCGCCTTCTTCGTCGACGCGGCCGGGCGTGATCGCGTGGACATCTATTTCCACGAGCGACGGCTGACGCGCACCTTCGAGCTCGACGGCGTCGAGGTCCACGACCTCCACTGGAGCGACGGCGACGAGCGCCTCGTGATCACGGGGGTGACCTCGGACGGGACCACCGACGTGGTCCAGCTGCTCGAGGTGGAGACCGGTATCACCACGACCCTCGGCTACGACGAACCCG
>JAWVYO010000095.1:0-9025 GCA_033722675.1 Acidimicrobiia bacterium
CCGTGGACCCCCACAAGGGCGCCAAGGCGATCTCGGGTGTCGCCGAGGCGAAGCGGCTCGGCCTCGTCGGGCTCGCGTTCCACCCCGCGGTGCAGCGGTTCGATCCGTCGGACCGCCGGCTCGGGTCGATCTGGGAGGTCGCCGAGGAGCTCGACCTCGTCGTGCTCGTCCACACCGGGTCCTCCGCGTTCGGCGCGGGTGAGCCCGGGGGAACCGGCGTCGATCTCTCCTTCGGCGACCCGATGCTGATGGATCGCGTGGCGGCGGACTATCCGGGACTGCGCATCGTGCTGGCCCACTCCTCGCGCCTGTGGCTCGATCGGACCATCGCCATCGCCCGGCACAAGGCGAACGTGTGGGTGGACCTCGCCGGGTGGTCGCCGAAGCGGCTGCCCGCGGATCTGCTCGACGCCGTCCGCGGACCGCTGACCGACGTGGTCCTCTTCGGTTCCGGGCATCCCTTCGGCGACGTCGACGGCTGGCTGTCGGCGTGGGACGGACTCGGGATGACCGACGAGGTCACCGAGCGCGTCCTTGCGGGCAACGCCTCCCGGCTGCTGCGCCTCGACGGTCAGTCCTCGTAACGGACCACCCGCAGGCCCCCGAGGTCGCCTCGGGGTGTGAACTCGACGGAGGCCGGCACGGCGACCGTGGCCGGGTCGCCGTCGCTCACGTAGCGGTCGCCGGGGTTGGCGGCGAAGTGGTTCATCCAGTAGTCGAAATCGGCCTGCACGACCTGGATCCTGGGGATCCGCAGCGGCTGGAACTCCGCCGAATGGGGACTGGGCGCCGGGCCACCGGACACCTCGAGGGCGCCGACGTGGTCGTACTCCTGGCCCTCCCAGCTCCCCGACGCCAGGAGCGACTCGTCCTCGGGATACATCCCGAGGGGCAGGGCGATCGTGTCGAGCTCGTACCCGGGCACGAGGGACTCGAAGTACGTCTCGGGGACGGCGAGCTGCCACTGGATCGATTCGGGGTCGCCCTGGTCCAGCCGGAAGTGCGAGATGGAGTGGGAGCCGAGTTCCATGCCCCACGAGACCATGTCGCGCATCTTCTGTTCGGCGATCTCGGGCTGGCCGAACTTCACCCGGTCGGGGACGTCGACGTCCAGCAGGACGTAGAAGGAGGCGGCGGGGGACCAGTCGTCGGGATGGTCCTGGGCGGCTTGCAGCAGGATGCCACAGGCCGAGTCGCCGTCGACCCGACCGTCGGCGAGGTACCGGCACTGGCCCGACGACGAGTCGTCGAAGGTGAGGACGACGGGGGTCTTCCCGGCGGGGACGTCGATGCGACCGCGTGCGAGATCGCTGGCCGTGATCGGGTAGTAGCCGCCCTCGACGAGCCGCTGGACGTCGCGTCGGAGGTTCGCCGGCGTCCGGGCCCACCGGCCCTCGGGCTCCTCGATGAGGTGGTACTCGAGCACCATGATCCGGCCGGCCTCGTTCGCTCCGACCGCCCGCAGCGCCGCCTCGTCGATGGCGATGGTGGTCGTGGTGGTCGGCGGGGTGGTCGTCGTCACGGCCGCCGGCGTGGTCGTCGTGGTCGTCCTCGGCGTGTCGGCGTCGACGGCGATGGTCGTCGGGGGAGCGGCGACGTTCGCGCGCGGGCTCACGCCGGCTCCGAGGGCGCATCCGGAGGCCGTGAGGGCGAGCGCGAGGGCGGCGGCGAGTGGGGTCCTGCGCACGTCGACCTCCCGGACCGGGTACCCCACGGATAGTAGTCAGACCAACCACACAGGGCGACCGGATCGCCCACGGGTGTCGGCGAGCCCGTTCAGACGCCGTCGAAGTGGTCGGCCACCAGCCCGCCGACCACCGGCTCCCGGAAATAGAAGAAGTGGTCGCTGCCCTCGAGGACCTCCACGCGCCCCCCCGCCGTCTCGGCGTAGGTGCGCAGGTCGTCGGCGTCGGTGAACTGGTCGCGATCGCCGATGAGGAAGAGCCGTCGGGCCGGGGGCAGCGCGTCCGGTTCCGGTGCACCGCCACCCGTGGACAGCCGCAGCGCCGGGGCGATGCCCGCCCAGGGGAGGGTCGAACCGTCCCGGTGCTGCCAGCGGAGCGACGTGACCGCCCCGAAGGACCAGCCGGTTACTCCGAGGGGGAGGTCGGGCCGGGCGCGCGCCGCGGTGCCGACCGCGGCGGCCACGTCGTCCTGCTCGCCGATCCCCTCCGACCACGTCCCCTCCGAGGCGCCGACGCCCCGAAAGTTGAAGCGCAGCACGGCGTGGCCCCGATCGGTGAGGACGCCCGTCACGGCCCGCATGAGTGGAGCGTCCATCGTGCCCCGCTGGAGCGGATGCGGGTGGCAGAAGACCGTGACCCTGGCGGGTTCGCCGTCGTCGGGCAGCTCCCAGCGTCCCTCGAGCACCAGGTCCCCCACCGGGAGGTCGACGCGGGTCACCGCCGGGCGCCGGCGATCGAGCGACGACGGGCGTCGAAGGCGGTGTCGGAGAGCACGGGGCGGTCGCCCGCCGAGACCCGGAGCACGGCGAGGCGGCCGGCTGGGTGGGCGGCGAGGACGTGCCGGGCGGAGAAGGCGTCGGCGTCGAAGGCGGCGGCGTCGACGACCTCGATCACCTCGGCCGACCACTCGCCTGCGAGGGGGGAGCCGTCCCACCGCTCGTAGGCGGGCTTCAGGGCGGCCCCATCGGTCCCGCCGTCGACCAAACGCACCTGTTCCCCGGCCGCCACTTCTCCGGCGTCGGAGAGGACGACGATCTCGCCGGTGGCCAGTGCCCGCAGGCGTGCCGAGGGGACGGCGATCGTCCTCACAGGAGCGTCAGGAACCACACCGCGGAGGCCGCCAGGATCACGAGGAGCGTGAGGAGGGAGGCGATGAGGAGATAGCGGGTCTGCACGGCTCCTCAGCGTATCGGCGGCGAGCGGCGAGGTGGGGTCGGTGGGGCGGTCCGGCCGCAGTGTCCCGGGCGTCGGTGCCGGGGGCGATTGGAGGGGGCGTCCCGCTAGCCTCGGCGGCCCAGTCCGCAGGAGGCACGGTGTACGACGTCGCGATCATCGGAGGCGGCCCCGGCGGGTACGCCGCCGCGCTCTACGCCCACAACCACGGGCTCGAGGTCGCGCTCGTCGAGAAGGCCGATCTCGGCGGCACGTGCCTCCACCGCGGCTGCATCCCCGCCAAGTCGTGGCTCCAGACGGCCGAGGTGTTCAGCGAGGTGACCCACGCCGGCGATTTCGGCATCCAGACCTCCGATCCCGGCCTCGACTGGTCCACGGCGTTGGAGCGCAAGAACGGGATCGTCGACCAGCTGACGAAGGGCCTCACGGGACTCCTGAAGCGGCGCGATGTCGACATCGTGGCGGGGACGGGCCGCCTCGCCCTCCCGGGCGCGGTCGAGGTCGACCTCACGGAGGGGGGCACCCGGCGCATCGAGGCCCGGTCGATCATCCTCGCCACGGGCTCGGTGCCCCGGACGATCCCGGGGTACGACATCGACGGAGACCGCATCGTCAGCTCCGACCACGCCCTCGACTGGCCGAGCCAGCCCGCCCGGGTCGCCGTGATCGGCGCCGGCGCCATCGGCTGTGAGTTCGCCTCCCTGCTGGCCGACGTCGGAAGCGACGTGCACCTCTTCGAGGTCGCCGACCAGATCGTGCCCGGCACCGAACCGGCAGGCGCGAAGGTCCTCGAGCGGGCACTGAAGCGGAAGGGCGTCGACCTGCACATCGGCGTCGGGGTCGACCCGCCTCGACGGACCGACGACGGCATCGTGGTCCCCTTCGGCGACGACGAGGTGGAGGTGGACGTGGTCCTCGTCGCCGTCGGCCGCGCTCCCGTCACCTCCGGCGCCGGCATCGAGGAGGCCGGGATCGAGCTCGACAGGGGATTCGTCGTGGTCGATCTCGCCACCATGGAGACCTCGGTGTCGGGGGTGTACGCGGTGGGTGACATCGTCGCCGGGACTCCCCAGCTCGCCCACGCAGGCTTCGCCGAGGGCATGGCGGCCATCGACCACATCGCCACGGGGAGCCCCGCCCCCGTCGACTACCGGGCGATCCCCCTCGTCGTCTATACCAGCCCCGAGCTCGCCTCGGTCGGGCTCACCGAGGCCGAGGCCACCGAGCAGGGCTACGAGGTGGAGACGTACGACCACGGGTTCGCCGGCGTCGGCAGGGCGATGATCCAGGGCAAGAACCAGGGGACGGTCAAGATCGTGGCCGAGGTCGGCGGACCGATCCTCGGCGCCACCGTGGCCGGGCCGGCGGCCGGGGAACTCATCCACGAGCTCATGTACAGCGTGGGCTGGGAGGCGCTGCCGTCGGAGGCCGCCGCCTTCGTCCACGCCCATCCGACACTCTCGGAGGCGGTCGGCGAGACGCTGCTGACGGCGGCGGGCCGGAGCCTCCACTGAGCGATGGGGACGCCGTGACGGGCGGAGACGAGCGGCGATCGGGCCTCGGCCGCGGTCTCGACGACCTCCTCGAGGACCGGACCGTGCCGTCGGCGAGCGTCGACGATCCGACGGACCCGACCGGCGAGGGCCACCGCCCCCTGTCGGAGGCCGAACTCCTCGAGGCCTACGAGCTCATGCTGACGGGGCGGCTACTCGAGACGCGCCTCGACGCCCTCTACCGAAGCGGCGGACTGGAGGGGGCCTTCTATCCCGGCACCGGCCAGGAGGCCGCCATGGTCGGGTTCGCCGGATCGCTCGGGGACCACGACGTGTTCGGCGGCACCCACCGCGACCTCCTCGCCCAGCTGACCATGGGGGTCACCCTGGAGGAGACCCTCCTGAACTTCTTCGGGAAGGCCGCCGGACCGACCCGGGGTCGTGACGGCGACTCGCACTTCGGCGTGTTCGACAAGGGGACCCTCATGGTCGTCTCGGCCCTTCCCGACGCGTACCCCGTCGCCGTCGGCTGTGCCCTCGCGTTCGCACAGAAGGGGGAGGCCCGTGTGGCGATGGCGAACTGCGGCGAGGGGGCGACGGCGACCGGCACCTGGCACGAGGCGG
The DNA here is from genome assembly GCA_033722675.1 of Acidimicrobiia bacterium. Classification (GTDB taxonomy): domain Bacteria; phylum Actinomycetota; class Acidimicrobiia; order Spongiisociales; family UBA11373; genus DATHYU01. Next base: position 4,976 of record JAWVYO010000095.1, read on the forward strand.
TCAATCTCGCCTCCGTGCTCGACCTCCCGATCGTGTTCACGGTGCAGAACAACCAGTACGCCTACTCCACCCCCAACGATCGGGAGTTCGGCGTGGGGTACGTCGCGCACCGGGCCGACGCCTATGGCATCCCCGGGATCGTCGTCGACGGCAACGACCTCCTCGAGGTCGCCGCCGTGACTCGCGAGGCGGTCGAGCGTGCCCGCAAGGGCGGCGGTCCGACCCTCATCGAGGCGATCACCTTCCGGCGGATGGGCCACAGCACCGCCGACGGCGCCGAGTACGTCGACGAGCGGGAGCGGGAGCGCTGGGAGCAGGACGATCCCATCCCCAGGCTCGAGGAGTACCTCGGGACCCGTGGGCTGCTGGACGAGCAACGCCGACGGCATCTCACCGAGCGGATCGAGCAGCGCATCAAACGGACCCTCGACTGGGCCCGCTCCCAGGCGGACCCGCCGGCGTCACAGCTCGGCTCCGACGTGTTCGCGCTCCGCTCGGTCCCGGACCGGCCGTCGGCGGTGCCGGCGGGCGAGCCGGTCACGATGGTGGAGGCCCTCAACCAGGCGCTCGGCGAGGAGATGGCTCGCGACGAGCGCGTGTTCCTGATCGGCCAGGACATCGGCGCGCACGGGGGCGCCTTCGGGGTGACGGAAGGTCTGCTGGATACCTTCGGTCCCGGCCGGGTGGTCGATGCGCCCATCGCCGAGTCCGCGATCGCCGGTGCGGCCGTGGGTGCCGCCCTCCAGGGCATGCGTCCCGTGGCGGAGCTCCAGTACATGGACTTCGTGTACGGCGCACTGGACCAGCTCGTGAGCGTGGCCTCGAAGTACCACTGGAAGAGCGGCCGTCCGGTCCCGCTCGTCGTGCGCGGGCCGATCGGCGCCGGCGTCCGCGGCGGCCCCCACCACTCGTCCAGTCCCGAGAGCCTCCTCGCCCACCACCCGGGACTCAAGGTGGTCGTCCCCGCCACCCCGGCGGCGGCCAAGGGGCTGCTGCTCGGCGCCATCCGGGATCCCAACCCGGTGCTCTTCCTCGAGCACAAGCTCCTCTACCGGGGCCTTCGCGAGCGGGTCCCCGGCGAGGACCACGAGCTGGAGCTGGGCCGGGCACGGATCGCACGGTCCGGCGATCACGTGACGATCGTGACTTGGGGGGCGATGGTGCACACCGCCCTCGCCGCCGCCGCAGCGGTGGAGGGAGACGGCGCGTCGGTGGAGATCGTCGACCTCCAGACGGTCAGCCCGGTCGATTGGGATACTGTGTTCTCGTCCATCGAGAAGACGAGCAGGCTCATCGTGCTCCAGGAAGACGTCCCGTTCGCGAGCATCGGCTCCGAGGTCGCCGCGGTGGCCGCCGAGGAGCTGTTCTGGGATCTGGAGGCGCCGATCCGGCGCATCGGGCCGCCGCACACGCACGTCCCGTTCGCGGGCGTCCTCGAGGATGCCTTCGTCCCCGGGGTCGAAGACGTCGTCGAGGTCGTCCGCCAGCTCGCAACGACCTAAGGAGAGAGACACCACATGGCAGTCACCGTCAGCATGCCGCAACTCGGCGAGACCGTCACGGAGGGCACGATCCTCAGTTGGAACAAGTCCGTGGGCGACACCATCGCCGAGGACGAGGTCCTCCTGGAGATCTCCACCGACAAGGTCGACACCGAGGTCCCGTCACCGGCGGCCGGCACGGTGCTCGAGATCCTCGTCCAGGAGGGCGAGACCGTCGAGGTGGGCGCCGATCTCTGCGTGATCGGTGACGCGGACGAGGCGTCCGGTGGTGGCGGTGGCGACACCGAGGAGGCGTCGGACGAACCGCAGGACGAGGAGCCGGAGCCGGAGCCGGAGCCCGAGTCGGAGCCGGAGCGGGAGCCCGAGCCGGCCGCGTCGGAGCCCGAGCCGGAGCCGGAGCCCGAGCCGGCCGCATCGGAGGGCGGCGAATCGTCCGTTGGATCGTCGGCGGATCTCGGAGTGCTGTCGCCGGTGGTGCGCAAGCTGGCGTCCGAGCACGACGTGGACCTCTCGAAGGTCGAGGGCACCGGACGCGGCGGTCGGATCACCCGCAAGGACGTCCAGGCCTACATCGAGAGCGGCGGCGAGGAGGCGCCTGACGAGCGCCCCGAGCCCGAGGCGACCGCCCCGGAGCCGGAGCCGACGCCGGAGGCCGAGCGGGAGCCGGAGCCCGAGCGGGAGCCGGAGCCCGAGCCGGAGCCGGAGCCCGAGCCGGAGCCGGAGCCGGAGCCGGAGCCCGAGCCCGCCCCGAAGCCGAAGCGTGAGGCACCGAAGCCCGCCGCCGGACCGGGGGACGAGGAGATCCAGCTGGATCGCCTTCGTGTCCGCATCGCCGAGAACATGACCCGGTCCAAGCAGACGGCCGCCCACGTGTGGACCTCCGTCGAGGTCGACTACGAGGCCGTCGAGAAGGTTCGCCAGCGGCACAAGGCGGAGTTCAAGCAGCGTGAGGGCTTCTCGCTCACCTACATGCCGTTCCTCGCCCGGGCGACGGTGGACGCCCTGCGCGCCTATCCCGTGGTGAACTCGTCCTTCTACCTGGAGGAGCAGACGCGCGTGCAGCACCACCAGGTGAACCTCGGCGTCGCGGTCGACCTCGACCAGGAGGGCCTCATCGTCATGACGATTCGGGGCGCGGACGGTCTCAGCCTCCGCGGACTGGCCCGCGAGGTCCGCCGGGTGGCCGAGAAGGCCCGGGACGGAAACTTCGGTCCCGACGACATCTCGGGATCGTCGTTCACCATCACGAACCCCGGGCCCTTCGGGTCGTTCATGTCGGCGCCGATCATCAACGTGCCCAACGTCGGCATCCTGTCGACGGACACGGTGGCGAAACGGCCGACGGTGGTGACCCAGCAGGACGGCACCGATGCCCTGGCCATCCACCACATCGGCTACCTCGGCCTCTCGTGGGACCACCGGGCCTTCGACGGCTCGACGGCCGTGCTGTTCCTCCAGCGCATCAAGGAGGCCATCGAGACCTGGGACTGGGAGCACGAGCTGTCGTGAGCCGGCTCCGGGTCCGCTGGCTCGGCAGGCTCCCCTACGAGGAGGCCTGGGACCTGCAACGCGCCCTCCACGAGGGACGGGTCGCCGGACGTCACGACGACGACTACCTGCTGCTCCTCGAGCATCCCCACGTCTACACGGTGGGCCGGTTCGGCGACGGATCGAACCTCCAGGTGAGCGAGGAGTTCGTCGCCTCCCTGGGGGCGGAGCTCCATCACGTCGATCGCGGGGGCGACATCACGTATCACGGGCCCGGCCAGCTGGTCGGCTACCCGATCGTCCACCTCGGCGACAAGCCCGACGTCGTCCGCCACGTGCGGAAGATGGAGGAGGTGCTGATCGCCGCCCTCGCGGATCTCGGCATCGAGGCGTGGGCCGAGGACGGTTTCACCGGGGTCTGGACGCGGCTCGGCAAGGTGGCGGCGATCGGTGTGAAGACGTCACGTCGCGTGACGATGCACGGCTTCGCCATCAACTGCACCACCGACCTGTCGTACTTCGGGCACATCAACCCCTGCGGCATCACGGACCGGGCGGTGACGTCGGTGAGCGACCTGGCGGGGCGGCGCGTGTCCATCGAGGAGATGGTCGAGCTGGTCGTCCCGCACTTCGCCCGCGTGTTCGGCCACGACGACCCCGAGGTCCAGCAGGCCGCCTACACCCGGGGGACCGGACGGGGACGCGACGACTTCGAGGTGGACCGCCTCGTCGCCTGTGGCACGTTCTCGCCCGAGGCCGCCGACACCCTCCAGATCACCGTTCGGGGCCGGCTCCCCGGCGAGCCGGAGAAACCCGAGTGGATGAAGGTCCGGGCGACGATGGGCGAGGGGTACCGCGACCTGAAGTCGCTCGTGCGCGGACTGGAGCTGAACACCGTCTGCGAGGAGGCGGGGTGCCCGAACATCTACGAGTGCTGGACCTCGGGCACCGCCACCTTCATGCTCCTCGGTGACGTGTGCACGCGGGCGTGCGGCTTCTGCGACGTGACGACCGGTCGGCCGGGTGTCGTGGACGTGGACGAGCCGGTCCGCGTGGCCGA
>JAWVYO010000096.1:0-8840 GCA_033722675.1 Acidimicrobiia bacterium
GGAGGGCCGACCGGCGTCTGTTCGGGCGGCCGGAGGCCGACCGGAGTCGACCCGGGCAGAAAGCGGGCCACGGCCTCGGCGGAGCGGACAGCAGAGCTCAGTCGAGGTTTCCGCCCCAGAGGGTGAGACCGGTGCAGTCGTCGGGGAGGCGGACCGGGGGTTCGGCGCCGAGCAGCTCCTGGAGGCGGATCTCGATGGCCCACACCTCCGTACCGACGTTGACGTGGCCGCCGAACGCCCTGCCGTCGGCGTCGGCGAGGGCCATGTGGGTGTGCACGAACGGCTCGCCGTCGAGCAGGCTGACGTTGCCGACGCCGGAGAGGACCTCGAGGTGTTCGTCGATCACGAAGTCGCGGTACTCCAGGGCCTCCTGGTCGTAGTACCGCAGCGACGCGCGGCGTACGGCGCCCAGGTACTGCACCGTCGCCACGTGGATGCCACGATCGGCGGCGTAGCCGGTGATCCCCTCGAGGAGGTCGGCGCCGGTGGGCAGCCGGACGAGGTGGACGGGTCCGGGCTCGAAGGTGCGCGACCAGCTCACGAGCCGGCCGCCTGGACGAGGAGCCGGGCACGTTCGGGGTGGACGCGCCCGGTGGGCACGCCGCCCTCTTTGATCGAGGTGCCGACGATGACCGAGTCGCAGACCGCCAGCACGTCGGCGACGTTCCCGGGGCTCGTCCCCGATCCGGCGACGAGGGGGGCGTCGGGAACGGCGTCGCGGACCGCGGCGGCCTCGGTCAGGTCGATGGCGTGACCGGTGCCGACGCCGGAGACCACGAGGCCATCGGCACCGGCCCGCTCCCACGCGTCGCGGGCGGCGTCGCCGACGTCCTGGCCCGGCGGGGGGACGGCGTGCTTCACGAAGACGTCGGCGAGGACGAGGACGTCGGGGGCGATGTCGGCGCGGAGGCGGGCGACCTCGGCGGCCCGTCCGGTGATCGGGCCCTGGTCGGTCCACATCGTGCCGCTCAGGACATTGACGCGAATCATGGTCGCTCCCGTCGCCGCAGCGATCGACAGGGCGGCCACGGCGTCGTTGCGGAGCACGTTGACGCCCACCGGGGACGACCCGGCCGCCTCGCGGACGGCCAGCACCGCTCGGGTCATCGCCGCGACCGTGACGTCGGGGACGTCGTCGGCGAAGAACGGGGCGTCACCGAAGTTCTCCACCATGACGGCGTCGAACCCCGCGTCGAGCAGCGTGCGCGTGTCGGACACCGCGTCCTCGAGCACCGTGTCGAGGTCTCCGGTGGACCGGGGTGCGCCGGGCAGCGGCCCGAGGTGGACCATGCCGACGAGGCGGGGGATCACAGGTGGGCGCGGGCCACCCGCAGGGCGGTTTCGGCCACCGGACCGGTGGCCGTCAGGTTCTCGGCGTCCTCAGGATCCATTCGCCGCACCACGACCCGGCACCAGTCGGCAGCGTTGCCACGGACGATGTTCTCGGCGTCCTCGGGGCCGAACACCCAACGGGCGTAGCCCGGGCCGACGAGCTCCACACGGATCGGCGAGGGGTAGTCCTCGCCGGCGAGGGCGAAGGCGTGGGGGAGCGTCGCCCATCCCAGGTGGGCGACGTGGCGGAGGCGGGGCGTGTCCTCGATCTCCTTGTCGAGCGTGGTGAGGATGTCGAGCCCGTGGGCCCAGGTCTCCATCAGCCGGGCGCTGGCGAACGTGACGACGCTCATGTCGCCGAGGAACCAGGTGACCCGATCGTCCCGGGAGGCGCGGGAGAGCGCGTCGACCACGTCGGCGCGGCCGTGACGCCACCACTCGATGATCTCCTGGGGGCGCTTGGTGCGGGCCTCCTCGACGCCTGCGGCGATGTAGGCGTCGAGGTCCTCGTACTCCTTCGCCTCCTCGAGGAAGTCCAGGTCCCCCTGGAGGGCGCTGGCGGCGCGCTCCTCGGACCATGCCAGGTGGGCGATGGTGTCCTTGACCGACCAGCCCGCTACGGGCGTCTTCGCCTTCCAGTCCCGGTCGGGCGACCGTTGGAGCGACTGGTCCAGGTACTGCTGCTCGGCCACGAGGTCGGCAAGGATCTCCCTCATAGGCCCACCAGGGTACTCGCTCGGGCGCAGCCCTACTCCGTGTCGACGTCGACGAGACCGTTGAGATGGTCGAGCATGGCGCGCAGGCGACCGAGGCCCCGCCGGGTGTAGTGGAAGGAGATCCGCGGGAGGTCGGGCACGTCGTCGTCCTCGATCTCTTCGTCGGAGGCAGTCACCCGCTCGATGCGGCCCTCCACGACGAGGTCGCCGAAGCGGTCGTTCAGCTCCTCCATCTGCTCGTCCGTCGGCTCCTGTTCGAGGCGAAGGACGAGCATGCCCTTCACGAAGCGCTGCGAGTGGTAGTTGCGGTAGAACCCGGTGATCTCTTCGACCGCCTCGTCGATCGAGGCGGTTCGGCGGAACAGGCTCAGGTCCTCGGGGGCGATCATGCCCTGCTCGGCGAGCGTTCCCTCGACGAACGACAACCACGAGTCCCAGTAGCCGCTCCCCGGAGCCTCCATGAGCACGATCGGGTGGATGTCGCTCTTGCCGGTCTGTACGAGGGTGAGCAGCTCGAAGGTCTCGTCCTGGGTGCCGAATCCGCCGGGGAAGAGGGCGAAGGCATCCGACTCCTTCACGAACATGAGCTTTCGGGTGAAGAAGTACTTGTAGTTGATGAGCCGGCTCTCGTGGATGTACGGGTTCGCCTCCGCTTCGAAGGGCAGCCGGATGTTCACTCCGAACGAGTGCTCGACGCCGGCTCCCAGGTTGCCGGCCTCCATGATCCCGGGTCCCGCCCCGGTGATGACCGCCCACCGACGATCATCGGCCATGCGGCGGGCGAAATCCGAGGCGAGGATGTAGTTGGGATCGGTGGGCGGTGTGCGGGCCGATCCGAAGATCGTCACTTTTCGCGTCGTCCGGTGGGGATCGAAGACGAGGAACGAGTACCGCATCTCCTTGAGCGAGGTGTTGGCGATCTTCACGTCACCCCGGTCCGCGCCGTCGCGCCCGAGCTTGAGCGCGCTCACGATCATCTCGCAGACGAGGTCCACGTTGCCGCCCTCCCGGGCGACGGTGTCCTCTGCGAGGGCGCGGATCCGGGCATCGATGTCGGCGTCCCCGATCTCGTAGGGCGGCACGTCCGTCCTTCCGTCGGCTGCGGGGAATCTACCGGGGTCCCCGTCCCGGGACCGGGCCGGCGTAGCATCCCCGACCGTGCGGCACGTCGTCTGGGACTGGAACGGCACCCTGCTCGACGACCTCGACGTCGTCGTGGAGTCGGTGAACGCCGCCCTCCGTTCGCTCGGCGCCGATCCCATCGACCACGCCGTCTACCGGCGGCACTACACCCGTCCCGTCGGGCGGTTCTACGAGGCGCTCCTCGGGAGGCAGGTCGACCCGACCGAGATGCAGTCCATCGACGACGTCTTCCACGAGGCGTACCTGGACGGTGTCGGCGGAGCCGACCTGGCGGCGGGGGCGAGGGAGGCGATCGATGCGGTGCAGGCGGCGGGCGGCACCCAGTCGATCGCCTCGATGCTTCGTCACGACCGGCTCGTCACCGCGGTGCGCGAGGCCGGTGTCGACGACCTCATGCTCGCCGTCGACGGTCACCGGGGAGTCGGGGGCGAGACGAAGGAGGAGCATCTCCGCCACCACCTGGCGCAGCTGCGGCGCCTGTACGACCTCGACGGGGTGGGCGTCGTGCTCGTCGGGGACATCACCGACGACGCCGACGCCGCGGCGGCGTCCGGCATCGAGTGCGTCCTCGTCGACGCGGGATCCCAGGAACGTGCGACGCTCGAGGCGGCCGGGGTGCCCGTCGTCGGGTCGCTGCGCGAGGCGGTGACGGTCGCCGGGCTGTGATCAGACGCGGGCGTTCGCCGGGAGGAGGCCCGGCATCCCTCGGCGGAGATCCCTCCGCGCTGGACGTGCACGACCCCGGCCGCCGTGGATCACCGTCATCCCCATGCCCCGCGCTCGGAGGGGCGTCGTGACCGGCCGACCGTCGGGGAACCGACGGTCTAGCCGAAGGGCTTCGCTTCGGGACCCTTCCGGGCGACGGCGTTCCACACGGTTTCGTAGTGGTCGACGTCGAAGGGGTCGATGTGGCTCAGCACGAACCGTTCCCAGGCGGATCGCAGCGGGTCCTCCGCCGACTCGTACATCCACAGGCCCGCGGGCAGCCGGTCGAGCACGGTGCGGAGGCTCATCGGCGTGCCGACCCTCGTGCGGGCGTCGGGCGCCGTGAAGGAGGCGTTCACCTCGCTGGCGAGGCGGGCGATGATCTCGACGTAGGGGTCGGCGAGGTCCTCGTACCGCCGCCGGAGCATCGTCTCGACCTCCTCGATCGAGGGGAAGGTCTTCTCCCAGATCACCCAGCGGTCGGCGAAGGCCTTGTTCAGCGTCTGGGTGCCGGCGTAGTCGCGCAGGTCGGTCGGGTTGAGGGTGCCGAAGATGCGGACGTCGTCGCGCAGCCGCACGGACTCCCCGGTGGGCAGGTCGAGGGCCTGGTATCGGTCCAGCAGGCCGTGGAGGGCGAACAGCGTCTCGGCGCCGGCGGCGTTGAGCTCGGAGAGGTTGATGAGCGACGGGCCGCGTAGCGCCCGAGTGATGTCGCCGTCCTCCCAGCGGCTCTCGGTGCCGCCCTGGCCGTCGCCGTGGAGCTTCACCGAGCCGATGAGCGTGATGTCGCGGACCTCGCCCGTCAGCGGGATCCGGTAGTAGGGGAGCCGCAGCAGGGCAGCGAACTGCTCGAGGTCGTGGTCCTTGCCGGTCCCCATGTGGCCTCGGAGGGCCACGTGCAGCGGCGTGTCGGTCACCCCGCTGCGGCGTACCTGTTCGATCTGGGCGAGCCGGAAGAGCATCCCGAGGTCGACGTAGTGGGGGTCGGACTCGGGGATCTTGGCGATCCGCTGGTCGCGGTGGTGGGCGTCGTCGGGGACCTCGAAGATTTCGAGTTCGATCGGCTTGAACTCGCCGGCCGGGTCCTCGAACGTCACGGTCTCAGGCATCGATCATGCTCCTCGTGTCTCTGGTCGTGCTCGCTTGGTGGGCCCACCACGTGTCGCCGCCGGTCAGGGCGATGCTGCGGCGAAGCGCCGAGCGTACGCCGTCGACCATCGCCCCGGTGAGGGCGTCGGGCCGTTCCACCACCTGGTTGCGGGAGTAGGCGGCCTGCACCGTGTCGTCGCCGATGCCGATCCCCAGCACGGTGACGCCGCCCGCCTCGGCGCCGTCGACGGTCGCCGCCAGGGTCTCCACGGAGCCCCGGGTCATGCCGTCGGCGAGGACCACGAGCATGCGCACCTGGGCGTTGCGCGTCCCGAGCCGCTCGACGGCGTGGGCGACGTTCAACTCGTCCACGTTCGCCGCCTTCTCGAACATCGACACGGGCGGGGAGGCCGTGGGATCCCTGCGGGCAACGGTGGCGGCGTCGGTCGGCTTGGCGGCCGTCCAGAACAACCCGGCCACCTCGTCCTCGGCAGCCTGCCAGCGGAGGTCGAAGGGCTTGACGACGTAGTGGTTGATGGTGCGCGTGAGCCGGTCGGCGGCTCCGCCCTGGGTACGCCGCAACGCGGCCTTCGACCGGTTCTGACGGTCGACGAACGACCGCTCCGTGTCGTCCTCGCGGGCGGCGAAGGCCCGGTTGAAGAGGGCCAGTTCGAACTCGACCTGGAGTTCGTCGCACAGCCGTGCGAGGGTCCACGCCCCGAGCGTGGCCGCCGCCATCGCCCACGGCGCCTTCAGGCCGCCGGTCAGGGGCCGGGGCTGGAGCATGCTGGCGGACCCGTCCACCAGGAGGCTCACCGAGTAGGCGCGGCGGGTGGGCAGCGACCGACGCTCGAACATCCGCTCGTAGAGGCCCGACCCCAGGAACAGCGCGGCGTAGGGGGACAGGTCGCCGGCGTCGTACCCGGATCGCAGGCCGCGCCGCTGGTTCGCCGCGAAGAGCGGGAACAGTTCCCCCGAGATGTGGCGCTGCCCCACCGCCCACCGTTCGGCAGCCGTCTCGAGGGCGGCGCGTCCGTCGTCGGCGAAGCTGCGGAAGCGCGACGGGAGGGGCGACACGATGAGCTTGCCCGACTGGCCCGTGGGGAGGTGGACGTCGGGTGCCTCCGACACGCGCAGGATCTGATCGGTGGCGGGGTCCTCGGAACGACCCTGCTCGTCGAAGCGGCCCTGCTCGGCCTGGATCGCAGCGGAGGCGCGGCGGGTCTGGTCGTAGCTCTCAACGTCCTTGAGGATCGGCGTCACGATGCGCACCGCGTCGACGCCGGACGTGATGGTCTCCTGATCGTGTTCCTCCCGGGCGTCGCGCGTCGTCTTGGACTCGTCCGGTGACGCCTCGGTGAGGAGCCCGTGGCGGCGCGCGATGGCGAGGAGTTCGAGGGCGGCGTCGGCGGTCTCCCAGGGGCCGGGCGCGGCTGCGACGCGGTCGATCACCTCGTCGGCGTCGTCGAGGGCGGCGGCGACCGGGGGATCGCAGGCCCGGGCCACGTCGTCGACGTCGCGGTACCCCCCGACGGCCAGGAAGCAGGCGAGGGCGAACTGGCCCATCGGTCGGGCCCGGCCCATCGCGGCGGGGACGGCGGCGAGGTAGAGGTCGGCGAGGACGGAACGGGCGCCCGGGTACGCGCCGAGGTTCTGCGTCTCCTGGCGGGCGTCCTCGAGGGCCATGAACATCGCCTCGGCGGCGGGCCCTCCGGCGCGGTCGAGGGCGTCGAGGAGGGGCACGGGGTCCTCGGACGGGGGCTCGTCGGCGTCGGGCACCCACTCCCGGGGGAGCGGCCGGCGCTCGTCGAGGTCGGTGGCGACCATGTGGACCACCTCGTGGAGCGCGGAGGCCAATGCCACCTCGGCGGGGGTCACGGGGGCCTGGCGGGCGTAGGCGGCCTGGAACACGCCCGGATCGACCACCACCTCGCCCGGCTCGGCGTGGGCGTGGGAGCCCAGCCGGAGCCGCAGGTCGTCGTCCTCGGCGAGGCTCCGCGCGAAGCGGGTCACGGCGGGAGCGACGCGCTGATAGCGCGCCACGACGTCCTCGATCGCCCGGTCTTCGGGCGGGAGGATCTCCTGGAGCAGGGCTTCGTCGCGGCCGCGCACAGCGGCCCATTGAACCACGGCGCCCGGGCCATCCCCGGGGCCGCTTTCCGTTGCACGCGACGGTCCAGTCCCTACACTCGGGCGTTCCGGGAGGGCCACGCCCTGCCGGGTCATGACCAGGGAGGAAACAACCCGATGAGGACCAAGATCCGCTTGCGCGGTCTCGTGGCACTCGTCCTCGCTCTCGCCCTCGTCGCCGCTGCGTGCGGCGACGACGACGACGCTGCGACGACGACGACCGCCGCGACGACCACCACGCAGGCCACGACCACGACGACGGAGGCGCCGACGACCACCACGACGGCTGCCACCACCACGACCACGCAGGCCGAGACCACGACGACCGAGGCGGCCTTCGAGACGACCGACCTGACGCTCGGCTACGTCATGCCCCAGACGGGCGGGCTCGCCGTCATCGTCGACGCACTCGTCCAGCCGATCGACATGGCCGCTCAGGAGATCAATGACGCGGGCGTCTCGCTCGGGATCGTCCCCGGCGACTCCGGGACCGATCCCGCCGTCGCCACGGTGACCGTGGACCGGCTGCTCAACGACGGTGTGAACGGCATCGTCGGCCCGGCCGCCACCGGCGTGACCCTGTCGGTCATCGACCGGATCACCGGTTCGGAGACCGTCATGTGCTCGCCGTCGAACACCGGCGCGGCCCTGTCCGTGTATCCCGACGACGGGTACTACTTCCGGACCGCTCCCTCCGACGTCCTCCAGGGGCCGGCCCTCGCCGACCTCATGACGCAGGACGGCGTGACGAGCGCTGCGGTGATCTACCGCAACGACGAGTACGGCGCGGGCTTCAACGAGGTGCTCGTCGAAGCCCTCGAGGCGAACGGCGTCGGTGTCCAGGCGGAGATCGCCTACGACCCGAACCAGACGAGCTTCGATGCCGAGGCCGCCGACCTGGCTGCGGCGAACGTCGACGCGGTGGTCCTCGTGACCTTCGCCGAGGGCGCCCAGCTCGTGCAGGCGCTCATCGAGGCCGGCGTCGGCCCTGCCGACCTGGCCACGTACGGCACGGACGGGTTCAAGGACTCCGTGACGCCCGACGCCGTCGATCCCGACGACGTCTCGGTGCTCGAGGGAATCCGGGGCACGGCGCCCTCCGCGGCCCCGCCGAACGGTGAGCCGACGTTCCCCGACCGGTTCGCCGAGTTCGCGCCCGAGGTCCCGACGATCTTCTCGGCCCAGACGTACGACTGCGTGATGATCATCACGCTGGCGGCGCAGATCGCCGGGTCGGCCGATCCGGTCGACTACGTGGGTGAGATGAACGGCGTGACGCGTGACGGCACGAAGTGCGATCGCTTCGACACGTGCCTCGAGCTCGTCGCCGCAGGCGAGAACATCGACTACGACGGCGCCTCCGGTCCGCTCGACTTCACCGACGTCGGTGAACCGGGCATCGGTACCTACGACATCTGGGAGTGGGACGCCGAAGGCAACGTGAACACGCTCGACCAGATCGTCGCCGGCTAGCGCGGCAGCGATCCCGAATCCGAAGGGGCCCGGGCCACTCGCCCGGGCCCCTTCGCGTGTGTCTGGCTCTCCCCGTCGCCCTCCCGGGCGGCGCCAGCATCCGACACGTCGCACCCGGACAGACCGGATCGTCGTGAAACCGGCGGCGGTAGCACCCCACAGCCCACACCGCGCGTCAGACCGGAGTGACTCGGCCTGCGTGGCCCGGAACGCCCCGAGCGGAGCGGGCAGTAGCACCCCACGGACCGAGCA
>JAWVYO010000097.1:0-8767 GCA_033722675.1 Acidimicrobiia bacterium
ACGACCTTGAAGGAGGACGCCGGCGGGTACAGGCCCTGGATGGCGAAGTTGTTGAGCGCCGCCGTCTGACGGATGCGCTCCCACTCCTCCTCGAACTCCTCGTCGGTCACCGCACCCTCCACGAACAGGGTCGGGTCGAAGGAGGGCACCGAGGCCATGGCGAGCACCGAACCGTCGGTGGCGTCGACGACGACGGCCGCCGCTCGCTCCACGAACTCCCCCTCCCTCCGGCTCACCCGGATGCCGTCGATGAGCGACGCCTCGACGACCTCCTGGAGGTCGACGTCGATGGTCGTGACGACCGAACCCCCCGGCACGGGCGGGCTGGACGACAGGACGCCGAGGATCTCGCCGCGGGCGTTCACCCGGTAGACGGTCTCGCCCGGAGTGCCCCGCAGCAGCTGGTCGTACCACTTCTCGATGCCGAACTTGCCGACCCGGTCGTTCTGCGTGATGCCGGGACGGCTCAGGTCGTCGTCGCTGGGGAAGCCGATGTAGCCGACGACGTGGGCGGCCGTCTCGCCGAGCGGGTAGATGCGGACGGGTCGCCGCTCCACCGTCACCCCCGGGAAGTCCTCGCCCTGCTCGAGCACGAAGGTGGCGGTGGCCTGGCTCAGCTCACCACCGAGGGTGAACCGCACGCCCTCGGCATGGGCCTCCATCTCGGCGCGCACCTCCGAGATCTCCCATCCGAGGAGCGCGGCGAGGTTGCGAACGAGCTCCTCCTGGCGTTCCTCGGGGACGAGCTGGGGGTCGACGACGAGCCGCGGCGAGGCCACCGTGCCGGCCATGAGCTCGGTGCCGTCGGCGGCGAGGATGTCGCCGCGGGGTGGCTCCACGAAGACCCGGCGCACCTGCTGCTGCTCGGCGATCTCCAGCGCGGAGTCGATCGTGGTCACCTGGAGGTACCAGAGCCGGAGGGCGAGGATGCCGAACAGCCCGATGAACAGGAGGCCGATCCCGGCGAGGCGCCACCCGAGTTTCACAGGTCCCACCCCCCGACGGTGCGGCGCTCGGGCGCGAGCGCCCAGGTCGTGAGGGGGAACACCACGATGGCGAGCACGAGGTTGTACGCGGCGGGAAGCAGCATGTTGCGCACCAGGGCCTGGTCGGCGAACGTCCGCTGACCGAAGATCGTACCCAGGACCGCGAACAGCGCCAGTGCCGCGAGGGAGAGCCCGAACACGGCGGGGCCGATGAGCGTGATGTCCTCGACGAGGCGGTCGCGGAGGCGGATGGTGGCGAAGGCCACGACCGACAGCGACAGCGCCCAGATGCCGAGGACCGAATCGGAGAGCAGGTCCTGGAACAGGCCGGCACCGAACCCGGTGATGAGGGCGGCCTCGGGTGCGAGGTGCCGGGCGAGGGCGATCACCACGAGCACACCGAGGGCGGGGGCGGCGTCGAGGGGCCGGAGCCGGTCGAAGAGGGTGGTCTGCAGGGCGATGGCACCGATCACGAAGGCGAAGACGATCAGGGTCCGCCGGGTCTTCCTCACGGGGTGCTTTCGGTCGAGTCGCCGACCGGGGTCTCCTCCGGCTCGCCCTCCGACGGTCCGCCCTGGTCCTCGACCGGCACCGTGACCGGCGTGCCCTCGTCCTCGGGGAGCTCCTCGACGGCGGCCGCGTCCCGCGTGAAGACGAGGACCTTCACGAAGTCGATCCTGCTGAGCTCGGCGGTCGGCGAGGCCGTGGTCCGCAGCGAGAAGCCCACCTGCGAGCGTGCGGACTCGAGCACCCGGGCGACGACGATCCCCGAGGGGAAGCGGCCGTCGGCCGACACCAGCAGGTCGCCTTCGAGGAGGGCGGCGTCGGTGTTGAACATCTCGAGATCCATCGGACCGGTTCCGCGGCCCGTCAGGATGCCCTGCTCCCCCGTCCGCTCCACCCGCACGGCGACCCGCATGGTGGGATCGGTGATCAGCCGGAAGCGGGCGGTGTCGTCGGTGACCGAGATGATCCGACCCACGAGGCCGCCCTCGTCGACGACGGGCATGTCGACGGCGATCCCGGCGTCGCGGCCCTTGTCGATCGACCGGACGTGATCGAACTCGGAGATCCCGATGGCGAAGACCCGGGCGGTGATCGTCTGGAGGTCTTCGGGCGGCTCGACCCCCAGGATGTTCTCGAGTTCGCGGACGCGGGCCTCGAGCGCCGAGGTCTCCTGGAGCTGCGCCTCGAGCGCCGAGACCTCGTCGCGGAGCCGGCGGTTCTCCTCGCGCAGCGACACGATGTCGGCGATGCCCTCGAAGGTGTCGACGACGGGCGACGTGATGGTTCCGAAGAACCGCTGCACCGGCGCGAACAGGGACTGGGTGCCGTCGCGCAGCGTCGCCCCCATACCGCCGCCGGAGCCGCGGAGGTCGAACGTCACGAGGACGAGCGAGAGGACGATGAGGCCGAGGAACACGCCCGTGGCGCGGTCGACCCCCGATGGGCGCCACATCAGCGGCCCTGGAGGACTCCGGCTCCGGTCATCAGATGGACCGCTCGGCCGACGACGAGAGGACGTTCTGGAGGCGGTCGAACTCCTCCAGCGCCTTGCCCGACCCGACCACGACCGACTGGAGCGGCCGTTCCGCGGTGACGACCGGGGTCCCCGTCTCGTTCGCGATCCGCACGTCGAGGCCCCGCAGCAGCGCTCCGCCACCCGTGAGCACGATGCCGCGCTCCATGGTGTCGGCGGCGAGCTCCGGCGGCGTCTTGTCGAGGCAGAACTTCACGGCGTCCACCACCTGCTGGACGGGCTCCTCGATCGCCTCACGGACCTCCGAGGCCGACACCACGACGGTCTTCGGCAGTCCGGTCACGAGGTCGCGACCCCGGATCTCGGCATTCGGCTCGTCCGAGAACGGCCACGCCGAGCCGATCGCCATCTTCAACTGCTCGGCGGTGCGGTCGCCGAGGAGGAGGTTGTACTCCTTCTTCACCCAGTTGATGATCGCCTCGTCGATCTCGTCGCCACCGATGCGCACCGACTTCGATACGACGATGCCGCCGAGGGACACGACCGCCACCTCGGTGGTGCCGCCTCCGATGTCGACGATCATCGAGCCGCTCGGCTCGTGCACCGGCAGGTTCACGCCGATGGCGGCCGCCATCGGCTCCTCGATCGTGTAGGCCGTCCTGGCGCCGGCGTGGTACGCAGCCTCCTCGACCGCCCGACGCTCCACCCCGGTGATGCCCGAGGGCACGCAGACGATGATCCGGGGCCGCGCCCACCGACGCGGCTGCACCTTCTTGATGAAGTAGCGCAACATCTTCTCGGTGATGTCGAAGTCGGCGATGACGCCGTCGCGGAGGGGACGGATCGCCTGGATGTGGGCGGGGGTCCGTCCGATCATCCGCTTCGCCTCCATGCCGACCGCCAGGGCACGGTTGTCGCGCGTGTTGATGGCGACCACCGACGGCTCGTTCAGCACGATGCCGTGGCCGCGCACATACACCAGTGTGTTGGCGGTCCCGAGATCGATCGCCATATCGCGTGAGGCGATCGAGAGCAGACTGGACATGGGAATTCCCCTGTTCCGTTGGCGGGAGTGTAACCGGTTTCGCCCTAGAAGAACAGCGACAGTTCGCGCTCTGCGGAGTCAGGCGAATCCGATCCGTGCACGATGTTCTCGGTGACCTCGAGCCCGAAGTCGCCTCGGATCGTCCCGGGAGCGGCCTCCCGGGGGTTCGTGGCGCCCATGAGCGTGCGGGCCACGGTCACGGCCTCCTCCCCCGACCACTCCATGGCCACGACGGGGCCGCGGGTGATGAAGGCGAGGAGATCGGGGAAGAACGGCTTCTCGACGTGCTCGGCGTAGTGCCGTCGGGCGAGGTCCTCGTCGATCGTCAGGAGGCGGAGACGCTCGAGGTGCAGCCCCTTGCGCTCGAAGCGGGAGACGACCTCGCCGACGAGGCCGCGCTCGACGCCGTCGGGCTTGACCATGACGAAGGTGTGCTGGGTGGCCACGCGTTGGACTCCTGTGGTGGAAGGGCGGTGCCCGAATCGTATTGCATCCCCGCCGTTTACGCAGATCGGCCGGAGCCGAAGAAGGCGTCGCGTGCCTCGCCCACCACGTAGAGCGACCCGGTCACGAGGACCGGACTGCCCGACGCACGCGCCACCTTCAGGGCCTCGGCCACGGAGGGGTGGGCCGTGGCGGGGACGTCGAGCACCCGGCCGGCGAGCACCGCCACCTCGTCGGCGGGCATGGCCCGCTCGGACTCCGCGGCCGCTGCGGCGCGGACCGTCGTCACCCGGCCCCTCAAGCCCTCGAGGATTCCCTCCACGTCCTTGTCGGCCATCGCACCGACCACCGCCTCCCACTTCAGCGTGGGGAACTCCCGGGCGAGCGCGGCGCCGAGCGCCCCGGCGCCGGCGGGGTTGTGGGCGCCGTCGAGCATCAGTGGCGGGTCGTGCTCGACCATCTCCATGCGGCCCGGCAACGACACGGTCGCCGCAGCCTCCCGCACCGCGCCGAGGTCGAGCGGCCGGCCGAAGAGGGCTTCGGTGGCGGCCACGGCCGTGAGCAGGTTGTCGACCTGGTGCCGGCCGTGGGTGCGCAGCTGCACCTCGTCGTAGGAGGCCTCGGCACCCTCGACGTCGACGACCCAGCCCCCCACCGCCTGGACGACGTCGGCGGCCCGGACGTCGGTGCCCACCCGGAGCCAGCGGGAGCCGGTCTCCTCCACGCGAGCCGCCGCCACCGCCTCTGCCTCCGGGGCGAGGAGCCCGGTGACGAGGATGCCCTCGTCCTTCAGGATCGCCACCTTCTCGGTGGTGATGGCCTCGATGGTGTCGCCGAGGTAGGCGGTGTGCTCGATCCCGACCGAGGTCAGCACCGAGACGTCGGCGCGCACGACGTTGGTGGCGTCGAGACGGCCCCCGAGCCCGGTCTCGACGACGGCGACGTCGACGGTCCGCTCGGCGAACCACGCGAAGGCGAGGGCCGCGGTCAGCTCGAAGTAGGTGACGAGGTCGCCGGACCGCTCCTCGTACAGGTCGACGAAGGGGCGGAGGTCCGCCATCGCCGACGCGAACTCGCCTGCGGACATGACCTCGCCCGACACCTCGTACCGCTCCTCCACGCGTTGGAGGTGGGGGGACGTGAAGAGCCCGACGTTCAGCCCGTGGGCCCGGACGAGGCCGGCGACGAGCCGCGCCGTCGACGTCTTGCCGTTCGTGCCGGCGACGTGGACGATCGAATACCCCTCGTGGGGGTCGGCGAGCACGTCGAGGAGGCCCCGGATCCGATCCGTTCCGGGCTTGACCCCGCGGCCGATGTGCTCGTCGAGGTAGGCGAGGGCGGCGTCGTGGTCCGTGGTCAGTCCCCGGGTCCGCCCAGCTCGTCGAGCTGGGTGCGGAGCTTGTCGAGACGGGCCTCGAACTCCGCCAGCTTGTCGCGCTCCTTCTGGACGATCTCGGCGGGGGCGCGGGTGGTGAACGACTCGTTGGCCAGCTTCTTCTGCGACGCCGCGAGCTGGCCCTCGACGTCGGCGATGGCCTTGCGCAGCCGTTCCCGCTCGGCGTCGACGTCGACGATCCCCTCGAGGGACACGAACGCCTGCACCGAGCCGGAGACGAGCCTCGTCCAGCCGGTGCGCTCGGGGACCGCGTCGACGAAGACGGGCTCCACGTCGGCGAGGGAGGCGAACTGGACCGACCACCACGGGCTGGCGACGCCGTCGGGGTCCGCGATCTCGATCTCGAGGGGATGACGGGGCGAGAGGCCGTGCTCGGCCCGGAAGCGCCGCACCTTCACCACGAGGTCACGGAACACGTCGAAGCCCTCGGGGGCATCGTGGCGCGGCGGCTCGGGCCAGCGGGCTCCGGCCAGCAGGCCGTCGCCGACGAGGTGCGACCACAGTTCCTCGGTCACGTAGGGCACCACCGGGTGGAAGAGCTTGAGGAGATCCCGCAGCACCACTCCCACCGTCTGGGCATGGGCGCCGTCGTCGCCGTCGCGGATGGGTGCCTTGGCGAGTTCCAGGTACCAGTCGAACACCTCCGACCAGGCGAAGTTGTAGAGGCGGCCGTAGGCGTCCGAGAACCGGTACTCGTCGAGGAGGGCGTCCACCTCGTCGGTGACCTCGGCGAGCCGGGAGAGGATCCAGCGGGCCTCGGGACCGGGGTCCTCGGGGTAGCCGCCCTCGGCGGGGACGTCGGAGACGTGATTCAGCCCGAACCGGACCGCGTTCCACAGCTTGTTGCCGAAGCGGCGCGCCGCCTCGACCCACTCGATCTGGAAGGGCACGTCCTGGCCGGGGGCGGCGGCCTGGATGAGGGCGAGCCGCAACGGGTCGGCACCGTGCTCCTCCGCCACGTCGAGGGGATCGATGACGTTGCCGAGGCTCTTCGACATCTTCTGCCCGTCGCTCGCACGCACGAGCCCGTGGATGATGACGTCGGAGAAGGGTTTCCGGCCGGGGAAATGGAGCCCCATCTTGATCATCCGCGCCACCCAGAAGTAGATGATGTCGAACCCGGTGATGAGGATGTCGTTCGGGTAGTGGCGGGCGTAGTCCTCGGTGTCGGTGGGCCAGCCGAGGGTGGAGAAGGGCCACAGCGCCGAGGAGAACCACGTGTCGAGGACGTCGGGATCCTGGGTGAGCGAGCCCCCGCCGCAGGCCCCGCACTCGGTGGGGTCCTCCATCGCCACCGTCACGTGATCACAGTCGTCGCAGTACCAGGCCGGGATGCGATGACCCCACCAGATCTGGCGGGAGATCGTCCAGTCCCGGAGGTTCTCCATCCAGTGGAAGTACGAGTTCTCCCAGCGCGACGGCACGAACCGGATGTCGCCGGTGCGAACCGCCTCGATCGCGGGCCCGACCAGGGGCTGGACCTCCACGAACCACTGGAGCGACAGCCACGGCTCCACGACGGTCCCGCAGCGGTAGCAGTGACCGACGCTGTGGGTGTGCTCGTCGACGCCGACGAGGAGGCCCTCGGCCTCGAGCGCCTCCTTGACGGCGCGCCGCGCCGCGTACCGGTCGAGGCCGGCGAAGCGCCCGCCGGCCTCGTTGACGACGGCGGACTCGTCGAAGATCGAGATCGACTCGAGGTCGTGCCGCTCGCCGATCTCGAAGTCGGTGGGGTCGTGGGCGGGCGTCACCTTCACGGCACCGGTCCCGAACTCGGGGTCGACCGCGTCGTCGGCGACGATCGGGATCTCGCGGCCGACGAGGGGCAGGGTCACCGTGGTGCCCACGACGTCGCGGTAGCGCCCGTCGTCCGGATGGACCGCGACGCCGGTGTCGCCGAGCATCGTCTCGGCCCGGGTCGTCGCCACCTCGACGTGGCCGGACCCGTCGCTGAAGGGGTAGCGGATGTGGACGAGCTCGCCGGTCTCCTCCTCGTGCTCGACCTCGATCTCGCTGAGTGCCGTGTGGCAGCGCGGGCACCAGTTGATGATGCGATCGCCCCGGTAGATGAGCCCCTGGTCGTAGAGGTCGACGAAGACGCGCCGCACCGCGGTCGACAGCCCGTCGTCCATCGTGAATCGTTCTCGGGACCAGTCCGTGGACATGCCCATGCGCCGGATCTGGCGGGTGATGCGCCCACCCGACTTGCGCTTCCACTCCCAGACCTGGTCGACGAACTCCTCGCGGCCGAGGTCGTGGCGGGTCATGCCCTCCGCCGCGAGCTCCCGTTCCACGACGTTCTGCGTCGCGATGCCGGCGTGGTCGGTCCCGGGGAGCCAGAGCGCGGCGAAGCCCTGCATGCGCTTGCGGCGGACGAGGACGTCGTGGATCGTGTGGTTGAGGGCGTGGCCCATGTGGAGCGACCCGGTGACGTTGGGCGGCGGGATGACGACGGTGAAGGGCTCGCCGTCGGGGTTGTGCTCAGGCCGGAAGACGCCGGCGGCTTCCCAGCGCTCGTACCACTCCGCTTCGACCCGCTGCGGGTCGTACGCCGACTCCATCACGTCCATCACCGTCCATCGGAGGCGCGATGCTACCCGCTGGCCCGCAGGCGTCGGAACGTATCGGTCGTCGGCGACGTTCGAACGGTGAACCGAGGAGGGACATGCGGCGGATCTGGCGGTGGACGGTGGAGCGGTGGCGGCTGACGGTGCCGATCGGCCTCGGACTGCTCGCCGTGGGGATCTGGCTGTTCTTCTTCTTCTTCGGGTTCCACACCCTCTTCTTCGATCGCACCGTCGACGAGGACTTCCCCGTGGCCGTGGCCACGACGTCCCCCGCCGCGTCGACCACCACGACGACGGTTCCTCCGACGACCACGGCCGCCGGGAGCACGGAGGGCACCCCGACGACCACGACCACGACCACCACGACCACGACGACGACCACCGTGCCGGCCGGTCCGACGGTGACGGCGACCGGGACGTTCATCGACCGGAGCCACCCCACCGAGGGCACGGCGCTGGTCATCGTCGACGGCGACCGGCGGTTCCTCCGGCTCGAGGATTTCCGGACCGACAACGGCCCGGACCTCAACGTCTACCTGTCCACGGCCGCCCCCGACGCCCCCGAGGCCGAGTTCGACGTCGAGTTCGTCGATCTCGGCGACCTGAAGGGGAACGTCGGCAACCAGAACTACGAGATCCCCGCCGACGTCGACCTCGACCGCTTCTCGACGGTGGTCATCTGGTGCGTGCGGTTCTCGGTGGCCTTCGGGGCCGCCGGGGTGGGGTGACGCACCCCCCGGCACGCCGGGGCCGCCCCCCACACACAGAATCGCCCCGCGCCGAAGCGCCGGGCGACACTTACACAACACCGGATGGGGACCGGCACCCCGTGGAAGCCGCCCCGCTCAG
>JAWVYO010000098.1:0-8466 GCA_033722675.1 Acidimicrobiia bacterium
CCACGAGATCCGCCAGGACGGCGACATCGACCTCGACCCGTTCGGCTCCGTGTCGTCGACCGGCGAGCCTTCCCTTGACCCAGGCGGCGCCGCCGGCGATCCCTGCGAGCACGGCCAGGCCTGGAGCGACGACGAGCGCTGCGCCGGCGACGCCACCCAAGAGACGACGACGGGGCCCCGACCCGACGAGGACGGAACCGAGCCACCCGGCGGCGAGGGCCAGCGTCATCGGTCCCGGACCATCCATCCGACGAGTGCGGCACCGGCGAGCACCAGGGTTCCGCCGAGCACGAGAACGACGCGACCGGCCGGACCTCCCACGAGCGTGGCGGCCCGTCCGGTCACGACGAACAGGGCGGCGAGCGCCAGCGGGATGCCGCCGACGATGGCCGCCGACAGCCGGGCCTGGGCGGTGAGCGACCGGCGTTCCCGCTCCAGTCGTCCCTCCTCGGCGGCACGGTCGGCCAGGGCCGCGAACAGCGGCACGGCGGGCGCACCCATCGAAGCGGCGAGGGCGATGGCGGCACCGACGGCGCGCCCGTTCACGGGGAGGGCGGCCTCGAGCGCCTCGGCCACGCGGGGCATCGGGAGCCCGGCCCGGGCACGCGCCGCCGCCCGATCGAGCCCGAGTCGCGGAACCCGCGACGCCGCACCGCCGATGGCGTGTCGCAGCGACGATCCGGCCGCCAGTTCGGCGACGACACCCCGCAGTGCATCGGCCTCGTCGTCGGCCGTGGGCTGTCCCCGACGCTCCCGCACTCTGGCGATCAGCGCCCACCCGGCAGCACCGGCCAGGAACCACCATGGCCGGAGCACCGCCACGCCCACGATCGCCACCACCACCAGGGGCGACGATCCGGCCAGCGCCAGCGCTCCGAGCACTGCGATCACCATGCGCCGCGCTCGCAGAGGTCGCCCTCCTCGACGTCGGCGATCGTCGCCACACGGCGACCGGCCCCCCGGCGCTCGACGTGCACGATCGCGTCGACGGCCGACCAGAGCTGGCGCCTGATCGCCTCGGGAGCGGGTGCTCCATCCCCCGTGAGCGCCAGCGTCTCCAGCCGCCACATCGCCTCGGCGGGGCCGTTGGCGTGGACGGTGCCCATCGACCCGGCGTGACCGGTGGACATGGCCTGGATGAGATCGAGGGCCTCGCCACTGCGGACCTCCCCCACGACGATCCGGTCGGGTCGAAGCCGGAGCGCGTGACGGACGAGGACCCTCAGCGTGATCTCTCCCACCCCCTCGGCGTTCGGTGGGCGTCCCTCCAGCCGGACGGCGTGGGGACCGGGATGGAGCTCGGCGGCGTCTTCGACCGTGACGATCCGCTCCCCGCCCCCCGTCTCGCCGAGGAGCGCGTCGAGGAGTGTGGTCTTGCCGGCGCCGGTACCGCCACAGACGAGCAGATTGGCCCGGTCGGCGACGAGACCCCGGAGCATCGCCGCGGCTTCCTCGGTGGCGGTCCCCGTGCGCACCAGCCCGTCAAGGTCGCGAACCGCCGAGGTGAACCGCCGGATCGCCACGACCGGGCCGGTGACCGAGGCGGGCGGGATCAGGGCGTGTAGCCGGGAGCCGTCGGGCAGCCGCGCGTCGACGGCGGGCGAGGCCCGATCGATCCGCAATCCGAGCGGCGACACCACGCGCTCCACCATCGCGACCACCGCCTGGGCATCCGGGAAGGCGACGTCGACGGGTTCGAGGACGCCGGAGCGCTCGACCCACACGTCGTCGGGACCGTTCACCAGGACGTCGCTCACCGAGTCGTCGGCGAGCAGCGGTTCGAGGGGCCCCAGCCCGACGAGGGCGCCGAGCGCTTCGGCGTCGGCCGACGGCCGCAGCGGCGCCTCCTCGCGGGCGAGGGACCTGGCCGATGCGGCGAGGTCGGACCGCCGCACGCCCGCGTCGACGAGGCGCTCCACGATCCGCGCTACGCCGTCCACGGGACCTCCCACACCCGCTGCCAGGCCCTGATCCAGCGGTTCGGCGCTGGCCGGCGACCCTGGAGCAGGGCGTCGACGGTCCCCCGGCCGGGCACCGGGAGCCGAACTCCCGGCCCGGGCATCCGCCCGGGCGTCGGCGTCGCCTGGTAGACGGCGGGGTCCTCCGTCGGCGTCACCCAGGGCTCCGGGAGGAGGAGTCGGACCGGCACGACGGGGACCGCCCCGGAGGCGGGAGCCGGGCGGGGCGGGAGCCGGAGCACGACATGCTCCCAGGCGTCGAGCAGCGCGGCGACCACGGCCGCCGCAGGCCCCGGGGCGACGCCGCCGTTGCGGAGCACGGCGACGCCACGGCCCGGCCGGAGGTCGTCGGCCGTGGGGTCGGAGGCGACGAGTTCGGCGAGGCTGCGTCCTCCGGGATAGCGCGGTCCGGACGGGTCGAGGTCGACGACGAGGGCCGAGCCGGCGGCGACGGCGCATGCGATGGGTGCGAGCGCCCCCAGGAGTCCGTCCTCCGGCGCCCAGAGGGCGAGGGCTGGCACGGCGGCACCGTATGGGACGGGCGCGGGCCGATGCAAGGGGGCCATCGGACGGCGGACGCCGCGCTTGCGGCGTCGCCGCCCGTACCATCGACCCATGACGGAAGCCGCGTTCTTCGACCTCGACAAGACGGTCATCGCCAAGTCGTCGACCCTCGCCTTCACGGGAAAGCTCTACAAGGCGGGGATGCTCGGCCGGCGGACCCTGGTGCGCGCCGCCATCGGCCAGCTGTTCTACGTCTTCTTCGGTGCCGACCACGACACGCTCCAGAAGGCACGCGAGACGATGATGAACCTGACGAGGGGCTGGAACCGCGCCGAGATCGAGCAGATCGTCGAGGAGACCCTCGACGACGTCGTCGCACCCCTCGTCTACGCCGAAGCCCTGTTCCTCATCGACGAGCACCTCCGGGAGGGCCGGCGGGTCTTCATCGTTTCCGCCAGCCCCGAGGAGATCGTCCGCCCCCTGGCCCGCTACATCGGTGTGGACGAGGTGATCGCCACCCGCGCCCGGGTCGACGACGAAGACCGCTACACCGGTGAAATCGAGTTCTACGCCTACGCGGAGACCAAGGCCGAGGAGGCCCGCCGCCTCGCCGAGGAGGAGGGCATCGACCTCGCCGGGTCGTACGCGTACTCCGACAGCGCCACCGACGTGCCGCTGCTCGAAGCGGTCGGCCACCCCCACGCCGTGAACCCCGACAAGGACCTGCGGGAGATCGCGGAGGAACGCGACTGGCCGATCCTCGAGTTCCAACGCCAGGTGAGCCTCGGTTCGCGTCTCGCACGCCCGGTTCCCATCATCTCGGGGGCGACGGTGGCGGCGGTGATCGGTGGCGCCGTGGCCTGGGCGCTGTTGCGGAGGAAGAAGTAGGACCGGTCCGGAACGCGCGACCGGTCGCAGGCGTTTGCAGCCCGTGACAGGAGGATGCACATGATCTTCGGACAGACCAGCAGGAAGACCGACATGGTCGACGAACGCCTGGCACTGGAGGGCCGGGACCAGCCCCTCGACGTGCAGGACGGGCATGTCGTGCTCGGCACGTCGTTCTTCCCGCCCTTCCCCGACGGGACCGAGGTGATCTACTTCGGGATGGGCTGCTTCTGGGGCGCCGAGCGCATCTTCTGGCAGGTTCCCGGCGTCCATACGACAGCCGTGGGCTACGCCGGCGGGTACACGCCGAACCCCACCTACGAGGAGGTGTGCACCGGGCGCACCGGCCACAACGAGGTGGCGATGGTGGTGTTCGACCCCGACGAGGTCTCCTACGACGACCTCTTCGAGCAGTTCTGGGAGCAGCACGACCCGACCCAGGGGATGCGCCAGGGCAACGACGTCGGCACCCAGTACCGGTCGGCCATCTACTACACGACCGACGAACAGCGTGCGGCCGCCGAGGCGTCGCTCGAGCGATACCAGCAACGGCTCGACGAGGCCGGATACGCGGCGATCACGACCGAGATCGAAGAGGCCGGGCCCTTCTTCCACGCCGAGACCTATCACCAGCAGTACCTCGCCAAGAACCCGAACGGATACTGCAACCACGGGTTCTGCCAGGTGTCCTACGACGGCTGAGATCGTCGGAAATCCACCGAATCCGGGCTCGGAGCCCATAACGTGGGGCTCACCGAGGCCACGAGACGGCCTACCCGCGCTGGCAGAAGGAGTGCAGCAGTGAACAAGACGGAGATGGCGCAGAAGCTCGCCAAGAAGACGGACATCACGGTGGCGAAGGCGTCGGAGGTCATCGACGCGATCTTCAGCACCGAGCCCGGTCACGGCATCATCGCCGTCGAGCTCGACGCCGATCGCGACGTTTCGATCGCCGGGTTCGGCAAGTTCGAGACCCGCAACCGCAAGGCCCGCCAGGGCCGCAACCCCGCCACGGGCGAGAGCATCCAGATCCCCGCGACGAAGGTCGCCGCCTTCAAGGCGGCCAAGGGCCTGAAGGAGCGCGTCGCGGAGTAACCGCCGCACCGAACGAGACGAACGAGCCGCCCTCGGAGGGCGGCTCGTTCGCGTGTGTGGCGGGCGGTGGAGGATCAGTCGTCGGTCGGGGGCACCCCGCCGACACCGGCCTCTCCGAGGGCGTCCCGGGCCGTGTCGGGATCGTCGGCGTGGGCGGCGATGGCCGACTCGCGGGCGCCGTCGATGGCCTCGGTCGTCAACTTCGGGGCGGCGTAGAGGAACAGGAGGACATACCCCGCCGACACCACGAAGAAGGGCCAGCGGAGGGCGATACCGCGGCTCGTGAATCGCTCGGCCACCACGACGACCACCCCGCCCACCGCCGAGCCGATCGGCATCATCCCCCAGCCGAAGAAGCGGTAGACGGAGTTCACGCGGCCCAGGAGGGCGTCGGGGATGATCGTCTGGCGCAGCGACACGGTGATCACGTTCCAGAGGATCGCCGTGACGGTGCTCGTGGCGAGCATGAGGAAGGCCACCCACCACCGCGTGGCGAGGCCGGTCACGAGCGACGTCACGATCGACACGCCCATCGTCAACCACAGCGACGGGCCCGATCCGATGGCCTTGGAAATCCGGGCGGCAAACACACTCCCGACCACGCCGCCGAGCGCTCCGGCCATCATCAGGATCGCGAAGGTGAGCGCGGCCACGCTCTCGAACCCGAACGTGTCCGCCACCGGCTGGAGGATCCCCGAGAAGAGGCCCGTCCCGAGGTCGAGATCCTCCTGGGCGAACAGGACGAAGGTCGAGAACATCATCATCCCGAGGCCGTTCAGAAAGCCGAGCGTGATGGCGAGCGGCCGGAGTAGCGGGTGATTCCAGAGCCAGTCGAAGCCCTCCCGCATCTCCGCCCGCCACGCCACCTTCTTCGGCGCGTCCTCCGACCCGCGGGCCCGGAAGTTCCCCGAGATGAGGAAGACCAGACCGGCGGCCACGGCGAACGTGCCGGCATCGACGAAGAACGGGAGGGCGAAGGCGATGCCGAGTAGCACCGAGCCCAGGGGCGGGCCGGCGAAGGAGTTCATCACCATCTCGGCGCCCCACAGGTTCCCGTTCGCCTTCTCGAGGTGCTTCGTCTCGACGATGGCGGGGAGGAACGTCTGCGCCGCGTTGTCCCGCAGCACCTCGGCGAACCCGAGGGCGAGCGCCGACACGAGGAGCACGAGGTACACCGGCATGTTCGTGCCCACGTCGAGGCCGGACGCCAGGGCGTCGGGATCGGGGAGATCGCCCTGGGCACCGAGCACCACGACCGCGACGACCGCAATGGCGACCGCCCGCACGAGGTCCATCGACACCATGATCTTCCGCCGGTCCAACCGGTCGGTGATGACGCCGGCGGGGAGGGTGAACACGAGCCACGGGAGCCGCTGGGCGACGGCGATGAGCGCGATCAGGAAACCGTTGCGGGTCACCGCCGAGGCGATCCACGGGAAGGCGATGGCCGAGATGCCGTCGCCCAGGTTCGACACGACGCTGGCCGTCCACAGGCGCCAGTAATCGGCTCCGAGACGCACCTTGTCCTTCACGGTGGCGGTCACGACTCCTCCCCCAGCGACGGGCGATCGGTGGGATAGATCCCGAAGATGAGGCCGTACACGGTCTCGCCCGAACGTGGCTGGGCGGCGAACTCCTCGGCGAGGTCCACCAGACGGTCCCCGAACTCCTCGAGCCGCGCCGTCGGGACACGCGCGTACCGGAGGGTGAAGAACGCCGACTCGCCCTCGGCCGGCTCCCGGGCCTCCTGCAGCGCCTCGCGCAGGAACCCGAGGTGGGAGCCCGAGTCGTCGTGGGCGAGCACGAAGGTGCGGGCGGTCCGGGCGTAGAACCGCTCGGTGACGGCCCGGACCTTGCGGGTCCGGACGACCTCCACGAGCCCGGCCTCCTCGAGGACCGTGACGTGGTGGGCCACGCTCCCCTTCGGCCGGTCCATCGCCTCGGCGAGCTCGGTGACCGTCGCCGGGCGCTCGGCGAGCAGCTGGAGGATCTCGGTTCGGTTCGGTTCGGCGAAGGCCTTCAGCTGCTCGGGGGTCTCGAGGATCATCGCCCCGGAGCGTTGCGACCTCGGTTCCATCGTGGGGGCCTCCCATCCGGCCGATCCCGTACGTCCGGAATTGGCCGAATGATCGGCGGATCCCGACCGCTTGTCAACTCATCGCGTTCGACGGACCAACCCGTGGACGACCGGCCGGAACCCCATGCCGATCCATGCACGGGACCCCTCGACGTTGGCGGATTCGTACTCCACGGCCACGTGACCGCGTCCCCGGTCGAGGAGCCACGCCCCGGCGGCACCGACGAGCCGTCGGGCGATGCCACCGGAGCGGGCCTCCGGTGTGACGTAGGCCCCGAGCACATGACCGATGCCGCCGCCGCGGAGGATCGCCGGAGCGTCGTCGGCGTCGAGTCCGGCGACCAGGAACCCCGCGGGGTCACCGTCGCGTTCGGCGATCCAGACCGCCCGATCGGGGTCGCGCAGGACGTCGTCGATCTCGGTCGGTCCGGGCTCGGGATGGATCCGCAGCACCGGTGGCGCGGCGAGGTGCTCCCAGAGCCGGAGATCGAACGCAGCGAGGACGTCTGCGTCGTCGGCGTCGCACCGGCGGACTCCCCCGGTGTCGCCGGTGCCGATCTCCCGGACGGCGTGGGTCGCCACCCGGCCGAAGCCGAGGGCGTGCCACGCCCACTCGATCTCCGCCTCGGCGTCGATCATCACGGCGTGGGTGACCGCCCCGATCGCCGCCCACCGCTCGGCGGCGGCCGCGTACAGCGGCCCCACGTCGCCGCCCGTCGCCGCCGCGTTCGCCCACTCGGGCACGAAGATCCCGGGACGCCCCCACAGCCGGAGCGCACGCGCCCCGAGCAGGCCGACCACCGCCCCTCCCTCCAGGGCGACGACGGCGAGGCCGTCGGCGGCGAGGCCGGACACGGCCTCCGACGCGGACCCGGGGGGCATCGGCACGAGCGCCGGATCCCGGGCCGCCAGCCGAGCATGACGCTCGACCACGAGACGTGCCGCATCGGAGGCCAGCGCCGAGTCGAGGGGGACGACCTGCATCGGGGAGAGTCTCCACGATCACCGACCCCGACGCACATCCCCGTACGATGTCCGCATGAGCCGAACCATCGGATCGACCGAGATCACCTGCGTCGAGGGGGACCTCACGGCCATGGAGGTCGACGTGGTCGTCAACGCCGCCAACGAGCGTCTCGATCACGGGGGCGGGCTGGCGGCGGCCCTCGCCTCGGCAGGTGGCCCCGAAGTCCAGGAGGCCTCCGACGCGTGGGTCGAGGCCTTCGGGCCCGTGGAACGCGGCGCCGCCATCACGACCGCCGGATCCCTTCCTGCCGCCGCCCTCGTCCACGTCGTGGGCCCCCGGTATCGGGGCGACGGCGCGGACGAGCCGAAGCTGCGCGCCGCGGTCCGGGCCGCCCTCCACGCCGCCGCGGCATTGGGCGCCTCCTCCGTCGCGCTGCCGGCGATCTCCTCGGGCGTGTTCGGCTATCCCCTCGCCGAGGCGACCGGGGTGATCGCCGACGAGGCGACCCGCTGGTGCGAGCAGAACGACGGAGCCCTCGGCGAGATCCGACTCGTGGGGTACGACGAGGCCACGGCCGCCGCCTTCGGCGACGGCCTCGACGCCGCCGCCCGGGACTGACGCGCGCTACCTTGCGCTGGCCCGAGACGGAGACCCGATGACCGAGCCGCGCACGTTGTTCGAGAAGGTGTGGGAGGACCACGTGGTGGCCCGCACCGGGGGTGAGCCGGATCTGCTGTACGTGGATCTGCATCTCGTGCACGAGGTGACGTCGCCGCAGGCGTTCGAGGGTCTCGAGGCGTCGGGCCGTGGGGTGCGCCGCCCGGACCTGACGCTGGCGACCATCGACCACGGTGTGCCGACGGCGGACCGCGAGCTGGGCATCAGCGACCCGCTGTCGCGCCAGCAGATCGAGACGCTGGTGGAGAACTGCGAGCGGCACGGGATCACGCTGTTTGGCCTCGACGACCGGCGGCAGG
>JAWVYO010000099.1:0-8425 GCA_033722675.1 Acidimicrobiia bacterium
CCCCTCATCGCCTTCGCCGTCCTGACGGCGGCGTGCACCGGCGGTGGCGGCGTCGCCGGACAGGAGGGAACGACCACCACCCGGCGCAGCATCGGCGACACCATCCCCGAGACGTCGACCACCACCGTGGTCGTCGAGACCACGACCTCGGAGCCCGGGCCGCCCCCGTGCCCGGCGCCGCTGCGCCAGACCTCGCCCGGGTCGTCGCTCGAGGTGGATCAACTCACCGGCGACGATCCCACGGCTGCGTCGATCGCCTTCTCCGTCTCCACGTTCGCCTGCGCCACCGACGTGGTCGTGGCGGGCGTGGGCGACCTCGACCGCCTGGCGATGGCCGCCCGCCTCGCCGCGTCGGTGCGCGGGCCGCTGCTGCTCGCCGAGCCGGGACGCTCGGCCGCCATCTCGGCCGAACTCACCCGCCTGGGCGCCCATCGCGTGATCCTCGTCGGCGAGGATGCCGGCGCGGCGACGCCCCCCTACACCGTGGTCGAGCGCCTGCCGGGTGATCCGGCGACGCTGGCGGGACGGCTCAACGACTTCCTCGGCGTGTATCAGACCGTCACCCTGCCCGTCGAACGCGGCGCGGCGACGGTGGCCGCGGCCATCGAGGCGATCGACCGGGAGGCGGGCCTGGAGCCGGCGCCGGCGGTCCCCGACGACGAGGTCCCCTCCTCCACCACGGGAGAACCCGGGTCGTCCGGCGACACGACGTCCACGACGACGGACACCTCCACCACGTCGAGCACGACGTCGAGCACCACGACCACGACGACGGTCGCCAGGGGGCTCCCCTCCTTTCCCCCCGACGACCCGATCCCCGTCGCGATCGAGGGCAGCGGCGCCTCGGGGGTCGCGTGGCTCGTCGACGAGGGACAGCCCGCCATCGCCCTCGCGGCGGCGGTGGCGGCTGCGACATCGGGCGGCCTGGCGGCGATCGTCGACGGCGAGGACCTCAGGGCGATCCCCGAGGTGCCACGCGCCCTGCAGGCGGCACCCCCGTTCAGCTCCATCACCCTCGTCGGCGACATCACCGAGAACGCCGACTGGCAGCTGCCGACCATCCTCTCCGCTCCCGAACTGCCCGGGGGCGGCTACCTCGTGTATCCGGGACGGCGCATCGTCATGCTCTACGGGAACCCGCTGACACCGGCGCTGGGACCCCTCGGCGAGCAGGGGCCCGCCGAATCGGTGGAACGGATCCGGCGTATCTCCGAGCCCTACGGCGCCGACGGCCTCACCGTGCTGCCGGCCTTCGAGATCATCGTCACCGTGGCCTCGGCGCAGCCCGGCGCCGACGGCAACTACTCGAACGAGTTCGGAGCGGACGTCTTCGGCGAGTACATCGACATCGCCCGGGAGGAGGGCCTCTACGTCATCCTCGACCTCCAGCCGGGCCGGACCGACTTCCTCACCCAGGCCAAGATGTACGAGGAGTTCCTGCTGGAGCCCCACGTCGGCCTCGCCCTCGACCCGGAGTGGCGGCTGAAGCCCGATCAGGTCCACCTGGAACAGATCGGGACGGTGACCGCCGAGGAGGTCAACACGGTCGTCGACTGGCTGGCCGAGCTCGTCCGGGAGAACCGCCTCCCCCAGAAGGTGCTCCTCCTCCACCAGTTCCGCACGTCGATGCTGCAGAACCGGGACCAGATCCGCGCCCCCGAGGAGCTCGCCCTCGTCATCCAGATGGACGGCCTCGGGCGCCTGCAGACGAAGTACAACACGTGGAACGTCCTCACCGAGGACTGGGAGGAGCACCCCTGGCGGTGGGGATGGAAGAACTTCTACGACGAGGACGACCCTACGCCGACGCCCGACATCGTCCTCGATCTCATCCCCGTCCCGGTGATGGTCAGCTACCAGTGAGCCGGCGCAGGCCCATGGCCTGCAGCACCGCCCACACGGCGACCACCGCCGTGAGGCTCGCCACCACGACCCGCCCCTCCGGGGACAGCACCCCGGGGAGGGCCACGATGACCGCCGCCCCGGCGATCCACGCGACGTCGGCAGCCACGACCGCCCGGGCCGCACCGGGGTCGACACGATCCATCCGTGCCAGTCGCAGGACCCCGAGCCCGAACGGGATCAGCCCGGCTGCCACCGCGACGATCCACACGGCCGGCACCCCGACGAGTGAAGCCAGGCGGGATGCCGCGACGAGACCGGCGAGGCCCGCCCCGAGCGAGAAGACGGCGTTGGCGGCGAGGCTCCGGCGAAGCAGTCGGTCGTCGACCATGGGAGCTCCTTTCGTCACCCCCAGGGAACCCGACGCAGGTCACCATGTCGATTACCCGTCGGGTCATCGTTCCGGCGACCACCACGGCGTACGCTCGGTCCCATGACCTTCGGCACCGCCCTGCGCGACTGGCGCACCGCCCGCCGCTACAGCCAACTCGATCTGGCCGCGGAGGCCGGCGTGTCGCAGCGGCACCTGTCGTTCCTCGAGACGGGGCGCTCCCGCCCGAGCCGGGAGATGGTCCTCCACCTGTCCCGCGTCCTCGACGTGCCACTCCGGCGGCGCAACGACCTCCTCGTGGCCGCCGGACTCGCGCCCGAATACCCGGCCACGCCCCTCGAGGACGACGTCATGGCCCCCGTCCGCGACGCGCTGCAGATCGTCGTCGACGGGGCCGAGCCCAATCCGGCGTTCATCGTGGACCGGCTGTGGACGCTCCGGATGACCAACGCGGCGGCCCGTCGCCTCCTCCCGATGCTCGTGGACCCGGCGTCGGCCGCCCCGGTGGCCGGTGATCCACCGAACCTGCTGCGGCTGTCCCTGCACCCCGACGGGCTCAGGGACGCGATCGTGAACTTCGAGCAGGCGGCCGGAGCCATCGTCGAGCGGGTGACGCGTGAGGTGAGCGCCGATCCCACCGACCGCGCCCTCGCCGACCTCCTCGACGAGGTGACGGCCTACCCGGGGGTGCCGTCGGCCGGTGGGGAGGGCGACGGGGGCCTGGTGGTACCGGTCCACTACCGGACCGACGACCTCGACCTCCGCCTCTTCACGACGATCGCCGTCGTGGGGACGCCGCGCGACGTCACGCTCGACGAGCTGCGGATCGAGTGGCTCCTGCCCGCCGACGAGGCCTCCCGGGACGCCCTCGCCGCGTTGGCCTAACGGGCGGCCTCCACCCAGCGGTCGACCATCCCGCCGAGGGTCCGCAGCGGGACGAGACCCGAGCCCAGCACCAGGTCGTGGAACCCGGGGAGGTCGAAGCGGTCGCCGAGCGCCTCTTCGGCGCTCGCCCGCAGCCGGTCGATCTCCAGCCGCCCGATCATGTAGGAGAGCGCCTGGCCGGCCATCGTGATGTACCGGTCGACCTCGTTGGCGATCTGGCCGACGGCCATCGGCGAATGCTCGACCATGAAGTCGATCGCCTCCTGGCGGGTCCACCCCTTGGCGTGCATCCCGGTGTCGACGACGAGGCGGCAGGCGCGCATCGAGTCCCCCCACAGCATCCCGATGCGGTCGAGGTCGCTCTCGTAGAGGCCCATCTCCTCGGCGAGCCGCTCGGAGTACAGGCCCCAGCCCTCTGCGTAGGCGGAGATCGACGCGTACCGCCGGAACGCGGGAACGCCCTCCAGCTCCTGGGAGATCGCGATCTGGAGGTGGTGGCCGGGGATGCCCTCGTGGTAGGCCATCGACTCGATCTGGAAGGTCCCCCAGTCCTCCGGCGAGGCCGTGTTCACGTAGAACGTGCCGGGACGGGACCCGTCCTCGGCGGGCCGCTGGTAGAACGCGATCGGGCCGGTGGGCGTCTCCGAGACGACGCAGTCGGATTGCGGGAGCCGGCCGAACCAGTCGCCCATGACGGCCTTGGCCTTGGCGAGCGCTCGTTCGGAGGCCTCGACGATCGGCGGCCCCTCGGTGAAGTGGAGGTCGGGATCGTCGCGCAACGCCGCGAAGATGTCGCCGACGTCGGAGGTCCCGAGGACCGACGAACCGAGGGTCCGGTACTCCTCTTCGAGGCGCTCCACCTGCTCCAGGCCGATGTGATGCACGTCCTCGGGATCCATCTCGAGGGTGACGTACCGCCGGATGGCGGCCGCATACGCCTCCGGTCCGCCCTCGACGTGGAGCAGGCCCGGCCGGTCGGCACCGCGAGCCGCCGGCCGGACCTCGTCCCTGAGCACGTCGCGGAACGCGGCGTAGGCCGGCCTGATGTCGGACTCGATCACCCCGGCCAGACGATCCTTCCAGGCGGCCTCGGCGTCGGCGTCGAAGACGGCGGGGACGCGTACGTTGAGGTACGGGTCGTCGGCCACCGCGGAGGCGAGATAGGCGTCGATGAACGCGACCGTCTTGTCGACGTGCTCGTCGACGGGGGTGCGGCCGCGGGCCACACCCTCCCGGACGCGCTCGGTGATCTCCCCGAACAGACGACCGATCCCTCGGTACTTGTCGACGAGGTCGTCGGCGTGCTCCGGCTCCACGATGGGCAGCTGCGGGATCACGACCGGCATCATCGCCTGGATCCCCACGGCGTGATTGACGGCGAACTCGACGAGCCGTCCCTCCTCGTGGTCGGCCTCCGCGCCGGCGAGATGGACGAGCGTGTCGCGGGTCACCCGCTCGTCCTCGTCGAGGGCGTCGGGGTCGACGGCGTCGGCCGCCGAGGCGAACTCGCGCAGCCGGGCGATGTGGACGTCCTCCGCCTCGCGGGAGGCATGCTCCATGCGATCGTCGTAGCGGTGGTCCCCCATCAGCAGGGCCTCGGTGGGACTCTGCTCCAGCGAGTACTCCCAGTACTCCTCGGCGAGGCGGGCGAGATCCTGGTGCACGCGGGCTCCCTCGTGTCGGCGTCGGCTCAGCCTAGGAGACCCCCGGTGACGGGCCGCCCCTACGGCTCCGGCACGACGGGGAACGTGACGAACTCGTCGAAGTTCCCGCCGTAGTCCCACACCGTGAGATCGGCGTAGAGCTGGGTGCCGGGGTCGAGGGGGACGAAGTCGTACTGGATCAGCGGGAGGTCGGACCAGAGGCCGACCTCGGTCGTCGGCTGCCATTCTGCCGAGCCGTCCGGACCGACGACCAGCACCAGCGGGAAGATCAGGCCCTGGGGATCGGCGGCCAGCGACCCGAAGGTGCCGGACTGGTCGACGACGTAGAAGTCCTCCTCGAGGACGATCCCGTCGGCGGGGTCGACGACGAGCGACAGGAGCACGTCCTGGCGCTCGGTGCTGCCAGGCGCCTGGTACTCGAGCGGGATGTCGATGAGGACGAGGCCGCTGTCGGGATCCACGGTGAGCGCCAGATAGGCCACTGCGGAGTCGACGCCGTCGTTCAGCTCGAGGAAGGTCAGGTCGTAGATCGCGCCGACGACCGTCTCGCCCTCCAGCTCGAAGACCTCGGCCGGCTCCTCGCCGATGAGGACCTGGACGTCTCCCTCTTCGACCACGCCGTAGAAGATGGAGGCGTCGACGATCGAGTCGATGGGCGTGTCGCCCAGGGACGCGAAGAGGTTGAGGCCGTCGTCGTCGAAGAAGAAGGCCGTCTCGTCGTCGATCTCGACGAACTCGGGGCGCTCGTCCGCGGGGATCTGCTCGCCCGCCTGATAGAAGGCGCTCAACACGTCCGGCCAGGCGGGCACGCCCTCGAGGAAGAGATACCCCTGGCGGAACTCCCGCTCGAACTCGGGGAAATAGATCGACAGGCCCGACGCGCCACTCGTCGCCGGCCCCGTGGTGTTGGCCACCACGATGTCGTCGAGGGCCTCGCGCGCGGCGCGAGCCGCCGCCGCCAACTCGGGGTCGGCGGCTCGCTCGGCGAGATTGCGGAGGAGACCGCCGAGGTCGACCATGTTAGAGTCGAGCGAGGGGTCGGGATTCCGGCCGAACCCGAGCAGGTTGCGCCGAGCACCGGCCATCGTGCGCCCGAAGTCCGTCGGGGCGGCGACCACCGGGCCCGCCACCGCGGCGAAGGCCTCCTGGAACTCGTCGACGGCGTCGAGGTCCACGAGTGAGAGCGTGATGTCGGCCCCGGTCCCGCTCGCCTCGGCCTGGGCGGCGAAGCCCTCGATGAACGCCCGGCCGAGCGCCTCCGGCCCGGCGGTGGGATCCTCCCGCAGGAGGCGAAGCGCCCGGTAGTCCCACCCGTGCCCGGGCTCGAGCTCCTGGGAGGCCAGCATGTAGTCGGCGTGGGGGGCGACCACGCTCGCGACTTCGTACGTCGCCATCAGGCAGGCATCGAAACCGATGAGGTCGAAGGAGTCGACGCCTGCGGCGCGCAGTCCCGCGTCCAGCCCCTGGGCGATGTCGGCCATGTCGAGCACGTCGAGGCCGTCGGTCTCGTCGGGGCCCATGCCGGGCCACCCCGCACCGTGATCCCACAGCACGAGCCCGTACCGCTGGGCCGGGAACTCGGTGATCCCGGTCTCGATGAACGATGCGAACGTCTCCGGCGAGCCGAGGTTCAGTTCGCCGAGCGCAGCCAGTTCGACGAGTTCGCCCTGGTCGATGCCGAGCAGCCGGGTGTCCTCCCAGTCGGGCAGGTTGAGCACGGCGGCGTCCGTGTACTCGGGATGGCGGTCGACGAGGGCGACCAGGTTCACGTCGTCGCTCGATCCGACGGCGGCCATCTCGAGGATGTCGTCGATCGCGAAGGGCTCGAGATCGGTGTCGCCCATGAGGTAGACGAGGATCGTCCACTCGTCCAGCTCGGGGGCGGTGGTCGTGGTCGTCGGCGGCAGGGTCGTCGTCGTGGTGGTCGTCGGCGGTGCCGTCGTCGTGGTGGTCGTCGGGGCCGTCGTGGTGGTCGTCGCCGGACGGGTGGTCGTCGTCGCTGCGTCGTCGTCGGTGCACGCCGCGACGGCGAGGAGGAGCGCGACGATGGGGAGCAGCAGGCGTCTCAGTGGCCGACCTCCTGACGGATCGGTTCCGCAAACTAGCCGATCAGGGGGATATCGAGAGCTCGACGGAGGCCGCGGGCGCCACCGTGGGATGAGTGCTGGAGGCATCCCGGACGGAGAACGTGAACGTGTCCGTCCCCGCGAACCCGGCATCGGGCGTATAGGTCACGACGCCGCCCGGCACGGGCTCACCGACCGCGACCGACAGCGTGCCGTGCTCGGGAGCGGTCACGATACGGAACACGGGTTCGCCGACGGCCGGTGCGCCGTCGAGGTCGGATTCGAACCGGGTCGCGACCAGGGTGACCTCGACGGGATCGCCGCCGGCCGTCATCGCCAGGGGCTCGGGACGATGCCCGGGGACCACCGAGACCTCTGCGGCGAAGGCCAGCGGATTGACCTCGTCCTTCTCGGCGATCACGCCCTCGGGATCGGCTTCGGCGCCGATCCAGTACTCCCCCGGGACGATCTCGGAGACGTCGATCCACTGCAGGTTCGTCCCGACGCCGTAGACGTCCCGCCATCCCTCCGTGACTCCCATGACGAGGGCGGTGGCGTCGGGGTCGCCCGCCGAGCAGAACCCGGTGAGCGACCAGATGTAGGTCTGCGGCCCGGGGTTCTCGAAGCCCGGGTAGGGCTCCGTGTCCTCGAGGCAGAACCCGACCTTCACCGAGTCGGTGACGATCTCGGTCCGGGCGGCGTCCCAGAGCGTGTAGCGGACGATCTCCATGACGTGGAAGTGATCGTGGTCGTCGTCGTCCTCGAACTGGATGGGGACCGGCTGGAGGGGCCGGAGGATGCCGTCGCCACCCTCCACCCACTGCTGGACGTCGTGGCTGTTGGGGTCCGCCGGATCCCGGTGCTGGGGGTTCCCGGTCACGTGGAGCGGTCCGTCGCCCACGTTCGTGACGTAGCCGTCGAATCTGAGGAGGAGGCGGCCGTCCAGGGCGGGGAACTCGGGATCACCGATGGACATCTCCTGGTCGCCCACGCCCGGCGGATCGCTGATGAGGTCGGGGAGCCGGTCCCCGGGGAGGACCTCGCCGGGGTCGGGGTCGGGCGTGCCGCCCACGTACTCGACCACCAGCACCGGCGGCGCACCACCCTCGAACGACTCGGCCTCCCGGGTCCCCGACCCCGTGATGACGAACCCCACGGCGTTCCCCGACACCCAGCCCGAACCCCCCACCACCTCGGCCACCACCGACGACAGATCCGGCGACACGTGCTCGGCACCCACCACCGTCCACGCCGGAGGCGACCACGACACCGACGCCGCCGTCACCGCCCGACCCCGCACGTCCCCCGACCCCGACCACGGCGCCGCCGACGACTCCGCCACCCCCGCAATCACCAACGACGACCCACCACCCCACGCCTCGTCCACCGTGAACCGCAGCCTCGCCGACACCACCTCCGCACCCGCCGGCACCCCCACCGACGCAAACCGCAGACCCACCGCCTGCGGACCATCGTTCTCCCCCAACTCCAGATCCGACGACCCCACGTACAACGCCCCCGACGCCAACTCCTCCACGTCGTCCGCCCCCGACACCACCACCGCCTCCACCACCGAG
>JAWVYO010000100.1:0-8349 GCA_033722675.1 Acidimicrobiia bacterium
GGGGCCCCATCTCGTGGAGGAGGCCGGACCAGCGTCTGTTCGCCGCCAGAGGCGGCGAAGTCCGGCCGGGAAAGAACAGGGTGCCCGGGGCAGGACTCGAACCTTCGCCCCGCACCCCGAACGGCCGCCAGAAGAGCAGGAGCGGTGGAGCGCGCGGACGGCCCTCGCCGCCCGCCTCGACCGTGCCCGGGGAGGGATTCGAACCTTCGCCCCGCACCCCCGACGGACGGCCAGACGAGCACGAACCCCAGACCACGCGGACGGCCCTGAACGACCGCCTCGACCGTGCCCGGGGCAGGACTCGAACCTGCACGCCCCACTCGGGGACAGCGGAGTTTAAGTCCGCCGCGGCTACCGATTTCGCCACCCGGGCCCGCGGGAAGCGTATCCGTTCAGGCCTCCATCCACACCCACGCCGAACGCACGATCTCGGCGAGGTCGGTCCGGGAGGGGTTCCAGCCGAGCACCTCCCGCGCCCGCTTCGACGAGGCGACGAGCACCGGCGGGTCGCCGGCGCGGCGACCCTGGACGGTGAAGGGGATCTCCGCGCCGGTGACGCGCCGCGCCGCGCCGATCACCTCGAGGACCGAGAAGCCCGATCCGCTCCCCAGGTTGATCCGGTCGCTGTCGCCTCCGTCACGCAGGTGGTCGAGGGCGAGGACGTGGGCGTCGGCGAGGTCGGCGACGTGGACGTAGTCGCGCACCGCGGTGCCATCGGGCGTGGGATAGTCGTCCCCGAAGACGGCCAGATCGCGTTCGCCGCGCGCCGCCTTCAGCACGTTGGGGATGAGATGGGTCTCGGGGTCGTGCACCTCGCCACGCCGCTCCGTCGCCCCCGCGGCGTTGAAGTACCGCAGCGCCACCGACCGGGCTCCGTAGGCGGTCTCGTAGTCGGCGAGCACCTCCTCGAGGAAGCGCTTCGTACGGCCGTAGGGGTTGGTGGGCCGCAGCGGCGCCGTCTCGGGGATGGGCACGTCGTCGGGCTCCCCGTACACCGCGGCCGTGGACGACAGCACGATGGTGCGCACCCCGGCGTCGACGAGGGCGGTGAAGAGGGCGACACCCTGGATGACGTTGTTCTCGAAATACTTCGCCGGGTTGGCCACCGAGTCGCCGACCGCGGTGAACGCTGCGAAATGCACGCATGCGTCGACCTCGTGACGCTCGACGACGTCCCGCACGAGGTCGATGTCACCCGCCCGGCCCTCGACGAGGACCGCATCGGCGGCCACGGCGTCCCGGTGGCCCTCCGACAGGTCGTCGAGGACGACCACCTGCTCCCCCGAGGCGAGGAGTGCGTCGACGGTGACGCTCCCGATGTAGCCGGCCCCTCCGGTGACGAGCACGCTCACGATGCCTCCTCCAACAGCCCGGCGGCGATGCCGTCGAGGATGTCCGATTCCGACACGATCACCTCGTCGACGCCGACGTGGCGCAGCGCGGCCTCGGCGACGACGGCGCCGGCGAGGAGGACGGGGGCGCGGGCGGGATCCAGCGACGGGATCGCGGCCGTCTCCTCCACCGTCATGCCGGCGAGTTCGGCGATGAGGGAGGTGAGGGTGGACCGCCCGAGGACCGACCGGTGCACCTGGAGGCGGTCGTATCGCGGCAGGTCGAGGGCGATGGCCGCCAGCGAGGTGAACGTGCCGCCGACCCCCACGACGGTCGGGGGCCGGTCGGGGAGGTGGACGTCGCCGAACATCGCCTCCACCGAGGAGGCGGCCGCCACGACGTCGACCTCGTCGGCGGGCCGGTCCGGGAGGGCCCGCTCGGTGAGCCGCACCGACCCGATGTCGACGCTGACGAGCATCTCCGGCTCGCCGGTGCCGTAGACGAACTCGGTGCTCCCGCCCCCGGGGTCGACGACCAGGACGGGGCCGGCGTCCATCCCCGCGGTGGCGCCGCGGAACGAGAGCTCGGCCTCGACCTCCCCGGTGATGACCTCGGGCCGCGTCCCCAGGGCGTCCTCCGCCCGCTCGAGGAACTCCGCGCGGTTCGCGGCATCCCGGGTGGCCGACGTGGCCACCGCGCGCATGGAGTCCACTCCTGCCGCTTCGGCCGCCTGGCGATAGGCGGCGAGGGCCTCGAGCGTCGATGCCATCCCCTCCTCGCCGAGACGGCGGTCGGCGTCGACGCCCCGTCCCAGGCGGGTCACGGCCACCCGGTGCTCGAGCCACCTGAGTCCGTCCGGCCCGCGTTCGGCCACGAGGAGTCGCGTCGAGTTCGTGCCGATGTCGACGGCGCCGACCCTCATCGGGGTTCGCTCCAGCGTGGGTTGCGGGCTCCGTCGACGACGCACGGCTCGGTGCAGTCGAGGGGCTCGACCCAGGGGGCCACGAGTTGTCCGACGGGGTTGTCGTTCCCGGCCGCGTGGTCGGCGTAGTGGGCGTGGAGGCACTTCACCCCCGCAGCGGCGCCGCCCACGCCGCCGGAGGGGACGGGCGACGCCCCATCGGGGAGGGCGGCGTCGCGGTCGGCGGCGTACCGGCGGTGCGCGGCTTCGAGTCGCTCGCCGAACTCGGGGAGCCGCTCCGCCCTCCGGTCCATGGCGCGCACGCCGCCCCCGGCCTCCAGCCGGCCGATCCGTCGCACCGCCAGCGGGCACGAGAGCCAGTACCGGGTGGGGAAGGGGGTGCCGTCGTCGAGGAGCGGGGGCACCCGGGTCACGACCGGGAGCCCGAGGTGGCAGCGCACGACCACGTCGGCGGGGGCCCGCAGCGGCCGCTCGATCTGGGCGGCCACGGCAGCCGTGTCATCCATCGCCGCGGAGATCCCCCCCGGTCAGGAAGTCCCACAGGTCCCGCCACCAGGGCTGCTCGTCGGACCGGTCGAGTTCGAGCGGCGCCGGCTCGGCCGGCTCGGCACCGTCGGGGGTCACCACGACGTAGCCGATCTCCCCCCGCATCACCATGCCGAACTGCTCCCGGGCGAGCCGTTCGATCTCCGTCGTCGTCTCGAGGGCGGCGATCTCCTCGGCGAGCAGCCGATTCTCGGTCCGGAGCGCATCGAGCTTCGCCTCGGCCAGCTCCACGGCGGCCTGCTGCTCGAGCATCTGGCGCCACGGGAAGATCGTCGCCGCAACGGCGAGCACTCCGACGAGGGTGACGACCGTCAACAACGACGAGAGCCGGGGACGACGCCGCTGCTCGATCACGCCGGGGCACCCCCGAAGGTGTCCCACCCGGCGAAGCGGGCGTCGTCGCCGAGCCGCTCCTCGATGCGGAGCAGCTGGTTGTACTTGGCCGTCCGCTCGGCCCTGGCGGGGGCGCCCGTCTTGATCTGACCGGCGTTCGT
The DNA here is from genome assembly GCA_033722675.1 of Acidimicrobiia bacterium. Classification (GTDB taxonomy): domain Bacteria; phylum Actinomycetota; class Acidimicrobiia; order Spongiisociales; family UBA11373; genus DATHYU01. The sequence continues at coordinate 3,295 of JAWVYO010000100.1, forward strand.
CCCGACCGCCAGATGGCTGATGAACGTGTCCTCGGTCTCTCCGGACCGGTGGCTGACCATGCGCCCGTACGACGATCGCTCGGCGAGCTCCATCGTGTGGAGGGTCTCCGACACCGAGCCGATCTGGTTCACCTTGATGAGGATGGCGTTGGCGACCCCGCGGTCGATCCCGGTGCGCAGCAGGTCCTCGTTGGTGACGAAGAGGTCGTCGCCGACGAGCTGGGTGCGGTCGCCGAGACGCTCCGTGAGCAGCTCCCAGCCCTCCCAGTCGTCCTCGGCGAGCCCGTCCTCGATCGAGACGAGGGGGAAGTCGGCGGTCAGCTCGGCGAGATAGTCGACCATCTCCTCGGCCTTCAGCGACGATCCCTCCAACTGATAGCGGCCCTCACGATGGATCTCGGTCGCGGCGACGTCGAGGGCGAAGGCGACCTGGGAGCCCACCTCGTAGCCCGCCGTCTCCACGGCGTCCACGAGCACCTCGAGGGCGTCCCGGTTCTCGGCGAGGTTCGGGGCGAACCCGCCCTCGTCGCCGATGTTCGTCGACATGCCCCGTCCGGCGAGCACCTTCTTGAGGGCGTGGTAGATCTCCACACCCGCCCGGAGCGACTCGGAGAAGGTGGGGAACCCGGCGGGCACCAGCATGAACTCCTGGATGTCCACGGAGTTCGCCGCATGGGCACCGCCGTTGAGCACGTTGAGCATCGGCACCGGCAGCAGGCGCGCACTCGGGCCCCCGAGATAGCGGAACAACGGGAGCCCCAGCGATCCGGCCGCGGCGCGGGCGGCCGCCAGGGAGACGCCGAGGATGGCGTTGGCGCCCAGCTTCGCCTTGTTCGGTGTGCCGTCGAGGTCGAGCATGAGACGGTCGATCGCCTCCTGGTCGGTGACGGGAACGCCCGCGAGGGCGGGTGCGATGACGCCGTTCACGGCGTCGACGGCGCCCGCCACCCCCTTGCCCATGTAGCGCGATCCGCCATCACGGAGTTCGATCGCCTCGAGCGCGCCCGTCGACGCTCCGGACGGCACGGCGGCGCGTCCGAAGGACCCGTCCACGAGGAAGACCTCGGCCTCGACGGTGGGATTGCCCCGCGAGTCGAGGATCTCGCGCGCCCGGATCGTCTGAATGCTGGTCACGGTCCCTCCTGACCACGAAACCTACCGGCCGCCTCCGGGTTCATCGAGCATCTCGGCCTCCTTCGCCGCCTCCCACCGCTCGTCGAGCTCGTCGAGCGACAGCCCGTCCAGGCTACCCCCGCCCTCCATGGCCCGAAATCGCCGCTCGAAGCGGCCCGACGCGCCCCGAAGCGCCTGCTCGGGATCGACCGAGAGCCGCCGGGCGAGGTTCACGACCGAGAACAGCAGGTCCCCGATCTCCTCCGCGGCGCGACGGCCGTCGTGGGCATCGGCGACCACCTCGTCGACCTCCTCGCGGACCTTCGCCACCACCCCGTCCAGATCGGGCCAGTCGAAGCCGACCGAAGCCGCCCGGGCCTGGAGCTTCTGCGCCCGGGCCAGCGCGGGGAGGGCGAGGGGCACGCCGTCGAGCAGCGACTCCCGCTCCTTCTCGTCCTGCTTGAGGCGCTCCCAGTTGGCGAGCACCTGCTCGGCTTCGTGCACCTCGAGGTCGCCGAAGACGTGGGGATGACGGCGGACGAGCTTGCGCCGGATGCCCTCGGCCACCTCTTCGACGCCGAAGAGCCCGGTCTCCTCCGCGAGCGTGGCGTGGAAGACCACCTGGAGCAGGAGGTCGCCCAGCTCCTCCTCGAGTTCGACGTAGGCGGCGACGTCGGGCTCCCCCGACGGCGCCTCCGCCGGCAGACCCTCGATCGCCTCGACGGCCTCGTGGGCCTCCTCGAGCAGGTGCTTCGCCAGGGAGTGGTGGGTCTGGCGACGATCCCAGGGGCACTCGGACCGCAAACGGGCATTCACCTGGACCAGGCCGGGCCATCCCACCGGCGCGTGGTCGACGAGGAGCGACACGCGCTGCCCGGCGTGCGCCGGACCGACCTCGGCGAGGGGCAGCCGCACGACCCGTTCGGCCGGACCGCCGAGATCCGTCAGGACGGTCACCTCGGTCTCGCCGGCGAGCACGCGGCCGAGGGCGTCGGTCGCGTCCGCCAGCACGAGCGGTGTGTCCACCTGGACGACCACGGTCGGCAGGTGCAGCAGGAACGGGACGGGCAGGGCGCGGGCGTCCACGAGCTGGAACCCGCGGGCGAAGGGGTCCAGCGACGTCCGGGCGAACACGAGCTCGAGGAAGGACTCGCCCGGGACGATCTCGACCTCGAACCCGCCGCTCGCGGCGCGATCCCGAAGGAGCGACACCGCCCGCTCCCCGACGAGGGCACTGCCCGGTACGACGTAGGCGACCGGCCCCGATTCGAGGTGGCCGACGACGCGTTCGACGATCGCCGCGTACACGTCGTCGAAGCCGTCGGCCGCCTCGGAGAGGTCGTCGGCGCCGACCACGGAGCGACGGTCCGCGAGCAGCGCGGCGGCCGGGGGTTCGAGGGTGCGTGCGACCACCCTGTGGTCGGGGGCGAGGAGCCGCCCGGCGAGTCCGGCGGGGACGCGGTCGAACCCCGCGGGGCCGAGCCCTGCGATCAGCAGCCGCGGGCCGTCGGCCACGCGCCCGTCACTCCTGCGGCGGTTCGATGCCGACGGGGGTCCAGGTGCCGAACCGGTCGGCGACCTCGACGTCGGCGTCGCGGAGCGCGGCGTTGAACCAGTCGTTCCAGAGGAAGTTGGCCTCGGACTCCGGCACGAAGGTGCCGGGGTCGGCCAGGAGCTCCTCGAACGTGGGCTTCGTCCGTTCGTCCACGATCAGCAGGTGGAAGCCGAACTGGGTCTCGACGGGGTGGACGATCTCGCCGATCTCGGCGTCGATGGACGCCTCGGCGAACTCGGTGACGTACCGGGACGCCAGGGCGCAGCCCAGGTCCCCGCCGGGGGTCCCGGTGTCCGTCGACAGGTCGTCGGCGACCGCTGCGAAGTCCTCGCCCGCCTCGAGGCGCTCGACGGCCGTGTCCAGGGTCTCGACGTCCTCCGTCAGGATGTGACGGACGCAGACGTTGGTCACACCCCGCCCGTCGTCGTACAGCTGCGTGAGGAACGCCTCGTCGTCGATGAGCTCGAGAATCACGGCTCGACGGAGCGATCCGAACTCCGAGTTCAGGCGAAGCATCTCCTCCGACGCGCCCGGGACGCCGAGGAAGTCCCCGATCGTCGCACCGGCGGCGTCGATCTGCGCCCTGGCGTCGTCCATGGCCGCCTGGACCTGCTCCGCGGAGGGGGTCACGCCGAAGTCGGCCTCCGCCGCCTGGCCGAGGGCCTCGATCGCCAGCAGCCGGAAGAGGTCGGTGCGCCGCTGCTCGTTGATCGGGATGGCGTCGCCGTCGAAGAATCCGTCCTCGTACAGCGCCGTGATGTCGTCGACGGTGAAGGTCGTGTCGCCGACGCTGCCGACCTCCTCGGGGGCGCCGGAGCATGCCGCGGCGAGGAGGGCGAGGGCTGCCACGGCGGCGGACAGGGTTCGGATCGTGCGCACGGGAGGACTCACTCTGGTTCGGGGGGAGGGAACATGTTACGGAGGAACTCGGTCAATTCGACCGGACCCTCGGGAGCGGGGACGAAGACGGTCTCCTTCTGCGGCTCGATGACGGACCGGCGCCGGGTGAGGCGCTGCAGCCGCACCTCCTGCGACGGCGACAGCGAGATCGGGGCCAGCTTGACCTCGTTGCGGAGCCGGACGATCTCGGTGATGCCGATCCGCATCGCCTCCACGCGCAACCGGGCGATGTCGATGAGGCTGCTGGCGCCCTCGGGGAGCGGGCCGAAGCGATCCCCCCACTCGGCGACGACGTCGTCGACGGCCTCGTGGGTGTCGGCCGCGGCGAGCCGGCGGTAGGCCTCGAGGCGGGCGCCGGCGTCCGTCACGTAGTCGTCGGGCAGGTGGGCGTCGACGGGCAGCTCGATCCGGACCTCCGACGGCGTCTCCGTGACCGGGGCGCCACCCTCCAGCTGAGCGACCGCCTCCGCGACGAGCTCGACGTACAGGTCGAACCCCACGGCGGCGATGTGCCCGGACTGGACGTTGCCGAGGATCGAACCCGCCCCGCGGATCTCCAGGTCACGCATGGCGAGCTGGAATCCCGATCCCAGGTCGCCGAACTCGCCCACGGCCTCGAGCCGCCGGTATGCGTCCTCGCTCAGGATCCGATCCTCGGGGTGGAACAGGTAGGCGTAGGCCCGTTGCGTGGACCGGCCCACCCGCCCCCGCAGCTGGTACAGCTGGGCGAGCCCCAGCAGATCGGCGCGCTCGACGATCAGCGTGTTCACGGCGGGCAGGTCGAGGCCCGACTCGATGATGGTGGTGGCGACCAGCACGTCGTAGTCGCCGTTCCAGAAGTCGAGCATGATCTGCTCGAGCTGCCCCTCGCTCATCCGGCCGTGGGCCACGGCCCGGTCGATCGACTGGATCCGGTTGTGCACGTAGAAGACCTGTCCCTCCCGCAGCATCTCGCGCCGGATGGCGGCCGAGACGGCGCGGGCGTCGTAGGGACCGACGAACGTGAGGATCGGATGGCGATCCTCCGGCGGGGTGGCGATCCGGGTGACCGGGCGGATCCCGGTGAGTGCCATCTCGAGCGTGCGGGGGATCGGCGTGGCCGTCAGGGTGAGCACGTCGACGTCCTGGCGGAGCGCCTTGATGCGGTCCTTGGCCTGGACGCCGAACCGCTGCTCCTCGTCGACCACGAGGAGGCCGAGGTCGCGGAACCCGATGTCCTCGGACAGCAGCCGATGGGTGCCGATGACGACGTCGACGGACCCGTCCGCGAGCCCCGCGAGCACCTCGCGCTGCTGCTTCTGGGTGAGGAAGCGACTCAGCACCTCGACGCGCATGGGATACGGCTCGTAGCGCTCCGAGAAGGTCTGGTGGTGCTGCTGGGCGAGCAGCGTGGTGGGGACGAGGACGGCCGCCTGCTTGCCGCTCTGGACGGCCTTGAACGCGGCCCGCACGGCCACCTCGGTCTTGCCGAAGCCGACGTCGCCGAA
>JAWVYO010000101.1:0-8330 GCA_033722675.1 Acidimicrobiia bacterium
CCCGCGGCCTCGACCCCTCTACTATCTCCGCGGTGGCCCACCCCACCGCCGGGGGGCGCGGCCACTGCCGCCCGATCACGCTCGTCACGTCGGGGGCGGTGGCGGCGGGGCTCCCGGCGCTCGGGCTCACGACGCGCCCCGACGACATCCCGGGCCTCCAGGCGGCTGCGGCCGTCGGCCAGGGCCTCCTCATGGAGCGCTACAGCCGGGAGCTCGCCGAGCGGGATCTCGTGGCCGGCCAGGTGCTCCTGACCCGCGACGTGCTGGCCCATCGCGAGCAGTATCTCCACGCGCGGGAGGCGCTCGAACGGATGCTGTCGATGGGGATCGTGCCCATCGTCAACGAGAACGACACGGTCGTCGTCGACGAGCTGCGGCTGGGGGACAACGACCGGTTGGCGGCCATCGTCGCCCATCTCGTGGCGGCGTCGATGCTGGTGATCCTCACCGACACGAAGGGCCTCTACTCGGGGGATCCCCGCTGGGACTCCTCGGCGCACCTGCTCGACGCCGTCCGGCACACCGACGACGTGCTCGACGCCATCGAGGCGGGGCGGTCCGGGCCGCTGGGTTCGGGGGGCGTCGCCACGAAGGTCGCCGCGGCGCGGATGGCGGCGTGGTCGGGGATCCCCACGGTGGTCGCCTCGGCCGACGAGCCCGACGTGGTCGTGCGCGCCGTGGCTGGGGACGCCGTCGGCACGTGGGTGGAGCCGCGGGCGTCCAGCCTGTCGAGTCGCAAGCTCTGGATCGCGTTCGGGCTGCCGTCGCGCGGCCGGGTGCTGGTCGACGGCGGGGCCGCCCGCGCCCTCGTCCGCGACGGGCGCTCCCTGCTGCCCGTGGGGGTCGTGGGCGTGGAGGGCGCCTTCTCGGCTGGCGATGCCGTCGAGATCGCCGGACCGGACGGGGACCTCGTCGGGAAGGGCCGCACCGCCATGGACGCCGGGGCGGTCCGTGACGTCATGGGCCGCCACAGCGACGTCGCCGGCGGCGAGGTGATCCACCGCGACGAACTCGTCGTCTTCGCCGGATGAGGTGGCCATCGCCACCCGACCGGGCGAGGGGATCGCTCGACGACGGCACGGTGGGCATCCGGCCCCAGCACCCCGACGACGTCGGGCCGCTGCTGGACGCGGTCCGGGAGTCCCTCGACGAGCTCGGCCCGTGGATGGGCTGGGCCCACCCCGGCTACTCGCTCGCGGACGCCGCCGAGTGGATCGAACTGCAGGACCGCGCCTGGGACGCCGGGGAGCGGTTCGGGTTCGCCATCGTCGACATCGGGACGGGTCGGATCCTCGGTGTGGGAGGGCTGAACCGCATCGACCCGGTGCACCGGTGGGCGAACGCCGGGTACTGGGTCCGCACGTCGGCGACGGGTGCGGGGGTGGCGAGGCGGGCGTTGCGGCTGATGGCCCGCTTCGCCTTCGAGGTGCTCGAGTTCGGTCGGATCGAGGTGGTCGCCGACGTCGACAACGTGGCGAGCCGCCGGGTGGCGGAGCGGGCCGGAGCGGTGTTCGAGGGCATCGCCCGCAACCGGCTGTCCACACGCGGCCGGAGCCGGGACGGGGCCGTCTACGGCCTCGTTCCCGGCTCCGGCTCGTGATCGGAGCGGTGGCTACCCGCCGAGGTTCGTGAGTTCCTCCTGGGAGAAGCACTCGAACACGAGGGGGATCGCCAGTTCGGCGATGGCCTCGTCACCGAGGGCGGCGCCGTCGCCGGCGAGCTGGGAGGCCAGCCCGTCCCGGAAGGCGTCGCTGTCGATGAGGCCGTCGATGAGGCAGTTCATCGAGTCGTCGGAGACACCGCTGGCCTCGGCGCCGAGCTGGGAGACGACGGCGGTCCGCACGTCGACGCATTCGAACATGAGGTCCACGGTCTGACGGCGCTCCTCGGGCGTGGCAGCGGCCATGAACTCCTCGAACTCCTGATCCTGTGCCTCGATGATCCGAGAGGCCCCGAACTCCTCGAAGAGGCCCTCGGCCATGCAGAGCGCCTCGGTGTCGCTGACCTGGAACGTGGCGGAGGGATCGGACGCGCTGGACTCGGCGATGGCCTCGCGCAGGCCCTGGATGGCGGCCTGGGCCTCGGGGTCGTCGGTGGCTGCGTCGTCGTCGCCGCAGGCGGCGGCGAGCATCGCCAGGGCGAGCACGACCGCGAACAGTCTCTTCATGGGGGTCCTCTCTCCTCCGTTGGACGCCAAGGCTACTCCCGGGGGTCGTGTCGCGTGTGCATCCCGGTCCCGGCACTCGATCCCGGGAACGTCCACCGTGGAGACGTTGCGTGGTCCCGACGGGGTTCCCCGCCCGGGCCCCTCCTACACTCGCCGCCATGGCCACGATCGACTCCCCGGCTGCCGTCGCCGAGGCGCTGGGCGCCCACGGCTACCTGGCCGACGATCGCATCGCCCAGGTCGTCTACCTGGCCGAGCGCCTCGACAAGCCGGTTCTCGTCGAAGGACCGGCGGGCGTCGGCAAGACGGAGCTCGCAAAGACCCTCGCCGCCGTCCACGATCGGCGCCTCATCCGCCTCCAGTGCTACGAGGGCCTCGACGAGTCGAAGGCGCTCTACGAGTGGAACTACCGCAAGCAGCTGCTGCGCCTCCAGGCCGATCGCGGTCGGGAGTGGGAGGAGCTGGAGTCCGACATCTTCGACGAGGACTTCCTGCTGACCCGGCCGCTGCTGGAGGCGATCCGCTCGTCGGAGCCGGTGGTGCTGCTCATCGACGAGGTCGACCGCGTCGAGGTGGAGACGGAGGCGCTGCTCCTCGAGGTGCTGTCGGACTTCCAGGTGTCGATCCCCGAGCTGGGGACGATCACCGCCACCACCCATCCCCTCGTGGTGCTGACGTCGAACAACACCCGGGAGCTGTCGGAGGCCCTGAAGCGCCGCTGCCTGTTCCTCCACATCGGGTATCCGACGGTGGAGCGGGAGCGGGCGATCCTGCTCACCCGGGTGCCCGATCTGCCCGAGGTCGTCGCGGACCAGGCGGCCCGCCTCGTGCGGTCGATCCGTGCGATCGCTTTGCGCAAACCGCCGTCGGTGAGCGAGTCGATCGATTGGGCCCGCACCCTGCTGACGCTCGGCGTCGCCGAGATCGACGCGGACGTGGCGGGCGACACCCTGCACGTACTGCTGAAGCACCAGCCCGACATCGACAAGGTGCTGGCGGAGCTCGACGCGCTCGACCCCGCCGAGGCCTGATGGTCGTCGGGGTCCTCACCGACTTCATCGAGGAGCTCCGGGCGGCCGGGGTCCCCGTGTCGATGGTGGAGGCCATCGACGCCGCCCGGGCGATCGAACACGTCGACCTCGGCGACCGGGCGGCCTGGAAAGCCACCCTCGGCGCCACGCTCGTGAAGAACGCCCGCCACCACGAGGCCTTCGAGACGGCCTTCGAAGTCTTCTTCGGGCTCGGGGTGCGCCCCGGCGAGGACGACGCCACGCTCGCCCACCGCGACGTGGCGGTGATCGAGGGGGAGGCGGGCGTCGAGGGCGGGGGCTCCGGCGACGTCGACCTGCAGGCGCTCGCCGAGGCCCTGTACCGGGCCCTCGCCGAGGACGACGACGGTCTGCTGCAGGCGGTGGTGCGCCAGGCGGTGCGCCAGCTGTCGGGCATGGAGCCCGGCCGGCCGGTGGGGGGCACCTACTACCTCTATCGGATCCTGCGTCAGCTGGACCTGGACGAGGTGCGTTCCCGACTGCTCGCCACCGAGTCCGCCGCGACGAACCCGCTGGAGCGGCGGCTCCACACCGAGGAGCTGGACCTGCGCCTCGAGGAGCTGCGGCGGCGGCTGCGCTCGGAGATCCGCCGCCACCTCGTCGCCGACCGGGGCCCCCAGGCGGTGGCGCGCACGCTGCGGCGGCCCCTGATCGAGGACGTCGACCTGACGACGGCCACCCGCGACGAGCTGGCCGAGCTGGAGCGGGCCGTGCACCCCCTCACCAGAAAGCTGGCGGTGCGGCTGGCCCGGCGGCGCCGCCGGGGGCGCGAGGGCCGCCTGGACGTCCGCAAGACGCTCCGCCACGCGCTGTCCACGGGCGGGGTGCCCGTGGACCCCCGGTTCCGGACGCCGCGTCCCGGCAAGCCCGAGATCGTGCTCCTGTGCGACATCAGCGGGTCGGTGTCGACCTTCGCCCGGTTCACGATGCAGGTGGTGTTCGCCATCGGCCAGCAGCTGTCGCGGGTGCGGAGCTTCGCCTTCATCGACGGGATCGACGAGGTCACCGAGTTCTTCGGTCCGGGCGCCGACTTCGGCGAGGCGATCGGCCGCATCGGTCGCGACGCGAAGGTGGTGTGGCTCGACGGCCACTCCGACTACGGGAACGCCTTCGAGCTGTTCGTCGACCGCTGGGGAGATCAGCTCGGCCCGAAGACGACGGTCATCGTCACCGGCGATGCCCGGACGAACTACCACGACCCGAACGTCGAGGCACTCCGCCGGATCGCCGAGGCGTCCCGGGCGCTGTTCTGGCTCAACCCCGAGCAGCACCGCTACTGGGACACCGGCGACTCGGTCATCGGCACCTACGCGCCGGTGTGCGACGGGGTGTTCGAGGTCCGCAACCTCCGCCAGCTGGAGGGGTTCGTGGAGCGGGTGGCGGTCCCGCGGTCCCGCCCGGTGCGGCGCATCGCCTGATCCGGCTCAAGGTCGTCGCCCCCGGGGACGATGGAATCCCATCGGGCCGGTATGTCCGGCGCAGCGACGGAAGTGAGAGGTCGAATGAGCAAGCGCGTGCTCGTCGTGGAGGACTCGACGGTCATCCAGCGGCTGATCTCCGTGTGCCTGCGACCCGCCGGCCTCGAGGTCGACACCTGCTCCGACGGTCCATCGGGCCTCGAGTCGGCGCTGTCGAATCCACCGGATCTCATGATCCTCGACGTCGGACTCCCGAAGATGGACGGCTGGCAGGTGCTCGAGCGCATCCGCTCCGACCCCCGCACCGCCGATCTGAAGGTGCTCGTCCTCACGGCCCACGCCCAGGAGGAGACCCGGGAGCGTGCCGACCGGGGAGGCGCCGACGCCTTCCTGACGAAGCCCTTCCGCCCCGACGACCTGCGCGGCGCGGCCGTGGAGCTCGTCGGCTCGGCGCCCGCCAGCGGCGAGTCCGTCGGCATCCTCTAGCGGGTTCCCGCCGACCCCCTCGATCCCTACGGTGCCCCTGTGGGCGCCCTCGTCCTCGTCGCCGTCCTGTTCGCCGCGCCGCCCTGTCCGGTCGAGCGGCCCGTCCCCGGAACGGTGGTCCGCCCCTTCGCCCCCGAACCGCCCTACGGCGGCCACTGGGGGGTCGACCTGGCGACAGCGGCCGGTGATCCCGTCCGGTCGCCGATCACCGGCCGGGTGACCTTCGCCGGCCAGGTGGCGGGCACCACGAGTGTGACGGTGCGGTCGGGGCCGCTGGCGGTGTCGTTGTCGTATCTCGCCGAGGCGCTCGTCGGCTCGTGGGTGCGGGCCGGCGACGTGGCGGCCACGGCGGGGACGCACCACGGCGGTTCGGTCCACGTGTCGGTCCGGGTGGGGGAGCGCTACGTCGACCCGGTCCGGCTGCTCGAGTGCCGGCTCGGGCCGCCCGGGCTGGGGAACCGCCTGGCCCCGCCCTCCCTATGCTGGCCGCCATGCGACGCGGGATCCTCGGCGGCACGTTCGACCCGCCCCACCTCGCCCATCTCGTGGCCGGTGAGGCCGCCTATCGACAGCTGGGCCTCGACATGGTCTCGTTCCTTCCCGCCGGTGCGCCGTGGCAGAAGGCCGGCCGGGAGGTCTCGGCGGCGACGCATCGCTGGGAGATGACCCGCCGGGCCGTGGCCGGGGTCGCCTACTTCGAGCCCGACGACCGGGAGGTGCGGCGTGATGGCTGGACCTACACGGTCGACACGCTGACCACCTATCCCGACGACACCGAACTCGTGCTGGTGCTCGGCGCCGACGCCGCAGCGGGCCTGCGGTCCTGGAAGGACCCCGACGGCATCCTGGAGCGGGCGTCGATCGCCGTCATGCGGCGTCCGGGCTCCGATCTCGACGCGGTGCGCGACGCCGTCGGCGACGTGGCGGTCCTCGACACGCCCGAACTCGCCGTGTCGGGGACGATGCTGCGTCGGCGCCGGGCGGAGGGTCGCAGCATCCGCTTCCTGGTCCGTGAGGCGGTCCACGACTACCTCGTCGCCCAGGACCTGTACCGGTCGGAGGGTCCGGCATCGGCGGGTGCGGGGTAACATCGCCGCACGCGACCCAGAGGCGCCCGACCATCCCCGTCCACCCCGAGACCATCGCAGCCGCATCGACGGCAGCCGCGGCGATCGACGACAAGAAGGGCCTGCGGGTCGCGGTCCTCGACGTGTCCCGTCTCCTCGTCGTGACCGACCTCTTCGTGATCGCCACCGGTACCTCGCGTCGCCATGTCCGCACCCTCGCGGAGGAGACCGAGGCGAAACTGAAGGAGTCGGACCGCCGGCCCCTGCGCCGGGAGGGCACCGACGACGGCCAGTGGGTGCTCCTCGACTACGGCGACATCGTCGTGCACGTCTTCGACGAGGCCACCCGCGACTATTACGACCTCGAGCGCCTCTGGGGCGACGCCCCGCGGCTCGAGTGGGAGTCCGTCTCCACCTCCTGAGGGCGTCGTCCGGTGAGGCATACTGCCCCGGTTGACCTCGACGATCCCCACCACGCGTGATCCCTTCGCCACCCGTCGGCGCGGTGTGGCCGCCGTGCTCGGGACCCTGCTGGTGGTGGCGGCCACCGTGTCCCTCGGCATGGGGTCGGTGGACCTCGCGCCCGGGGAGGTGACTCGGGTCCTCCTGTGGCGTCTCGGCGTCGAGTCGGGTGCCGCCCCCGGCTTCACCGCCGACGCGGTGGTGGTGGACATCCGGCTGCCCCGCGTGCTCCTCGGCGCAGTGGCGGGCGGCAGCCTGGCGCTGGCCGGCGCCGCCCTCCAGGGACTGTTCCGCAATCCTCTCGCCGACCCGCATCTGCTGGGCATCGGTCCGGGCGCGGCGCTCGGGGGCGTGGTGGGGACCATTGCGGGCGGGGTGACGGGCGGCGTGGTCGGGGGCGTGGTCGGGGGCGTGATGGCGGCCCTCGTGGTCCGGCGCCTCGGTGGCGGCGGCCTCGCCGAGCCGTCGCGCTTCATCCTCGCGGGTGTCGCCTTCGGGGCGGCGCTGTCGGCGTGGCTGGGGTTCCTCGTCTTCGCCGCCGACCGCACGGCGGTGCCGCCCGTCGACTTCTGGCTGCTCGGGGGCCTGGCGGGGAGCACGTGGCGGCTGGTGGGCTCCACGGTGCTGGCGGTCCTGGCCGGATGGGTCGGCGTCTTCGCGGCCGCCCGGACCCTCGACCTGCTGTCGCTGGGGGAGTCGGAGGCCCGGCACCTCGGCCTCGACGTCGACCGGGCCGTCACGGCGGTCCTCGTGGCCGTGGGCCTCGTCACGGGGGCGGCGACGGGGGCGGTGGGCGTGGTGGCGTTCGTGGGCCTGCTCGCCCCGCATCTCGTGCGGCCGTTCACCGGACCCGCCCACCGGCCGCTCCTCGTCGCCTCGGTGCTCATGGGGGCGCTGCTCGTCGTGGTAGCCGACCTGGTCGCCCGGACGGTGGCCGACCCGGCCGAGATCCCCGTCGGGCTGGTGACGGCGGCGGTGGGCGGTCCGTTCTTCCTGTGGCTGCTGCGGCGACGGCTGGGGGGTGCGGAGGCGTGATCCAGGCTCGGGGGCTCGTGTTCCGGGTGGGCGACAGCGTCCTCGTCGACGGTGTCGACCTGACCGTGGAGGCCGGGCGGCTCGTGGCGGTGGTCGGTCCGAACGGCGCCGGGAAGTCGACGCTGGTGCGGATCGTGGCCGGCGACCTGGTGCCCGACGAGGGGGAGGTCCGTATCGGCGGCGCCCCGATTGCGGGGATCCCGCCCACCGAGATGGCGCTCCGTCGTTCCGTGCTCACCCAGCGGTACCCGGCCGACGTCCCCTTCTCGGTGCGGGCCGTCGTCGCGCTGGGTCGCCATCCCCATCGCCGGGACCCGGCGAACCGTCCCGCCGACGACCGGCTGGCCGTCGCCGATGCGCTGCGCCGCACCGACGTCGAGCACCTGGGGGAGCGGATCTTCGCCACGTTGTCGGGGGGCGAGCAGACCCGGGTGTCGCTCGCCCGCGTGCTCGCCCAGGACGCCGGGGCGGTGCGTCTCGACGAGCCGACCACCGCCCTCGGCGGGGCGCATCAGGAGCGGATCATGGCGGTGTCGGCCGGGCTGGCCGCCGAGGGACGGGCGGTGCTGGTGGTCCTCCACGACCTGAATGCCGCCGCCCGCTACGCCGACCGGGTGGTCGTGATGACCGGCGGCAGGATCCGGGC
>JAWVYO010000102.1:0-8185 GCA_033722675.1 Acidimicrobiia bacterium
CGACGCGGTCGCCCGCACCGTGGTGGTGGACCGCGAGGTGCTGTCGGAGGGCATGACGCTGGCCACGGCACCGGTCGTGGTGGGAGGCGGACGCGGCGTCGGATCGCCCGAGGGCTTCGAGGTCCTCGAAGAGCTCGCCGGCCTGCTCGACGGCGTCGTCGGGTGCTCCCGGGTGGCCACGAACAACGGCTGGCGGCCGCATTCCGACCAGGTGGGCCAGACCGGCACGAAGATCGCTCCCCGCGTCTACCTGGCCTGTGGCATCTCCGGCGCCATCCAGCACTGGGTGGGGGCGATGGCCTCGAAGACGATCGTCGCCGTCAACACCGACGGCGAGGCGAACATGGTCTCCAAGGCCGACTACGCAGTGATCGGCGACCTCCACGAGGTGGTTCCCGCCATCGCCGAGGAGGTCAGGCGGCGGAGGGGCTGATCGGCCGGCGGCCTGACGTCGGGACCGCGACGACCTAGCCGGCTTCGTCGACGTCGGGCAGCTCGACGTCGGGGAGGTCGAGGTCGGACGTCTCCAGATCGCTCAGGTCGTCGGGGATCGAGACCGTCCCTCACGGCGCCCAGTCCTCGATGCAGCGTTCGACGAGCGGGACGGGGTGGTTCCTGCGCTGCAGGTCGCTGGGGGACACGAAGACGCTCGGGGGGATCTTCGGGTCGAAGGAGCGGATGTAGGCGTCGCCCTTCGTCTCGAGCTGTTTCCAGCCGGGGGAGAACTGCGACCCCGTGGGGCCGATGATGTCGCGCGCCGCGCGGCGGATCTCCTGGGAGGCGTACTTGTGCCCACGCCGACGAGCTCGCCATTCCTCGATCAGGTCTGCGAGCCAACCCATCTCGGGCCTTCCGTCGGTGGTCTCAGAGTATCTACCCGGTATTCGTACCCGCCATGCCCCCCGGATGCCGGTGAGCGGGCGGGTGTCGTCCATAGACTGTCCCCGTGGGACGACCGCTGACCATCGCCGCCGCCCAGATGGGCCCCGTCGCCCGCGACGACGACCGGGCCGACGTCGTCGAGCGGCTCGTGGCGATGATGCGCTCCGCAGCCGGGCGGGGCGCGGACCTCGTCGTCTATCCCGAGCTGGCCCTCACCACGTTCTTCCCCCGCTGGCACGTGCCGCTGGCCGACGCCGATCACTGGTACGAGACGGAGATGCCCGGCCCCGCGACGAAGCCGCTGTGGGACGAGGCGGTCCGCCTCGGGGTCGGCTTCCACCTCGGCTACGCCCGGAGGACTCCCGACGGCCGCCGCCAGAACGTGGCCCACCTGGTCGGGCCCGACGGCGCGACGATCGGCGTGTTCTCCAAGGTGCACATCCCGGGTCATCGCGATCCCGAGCCCGACCGCCCGTTCCAGCACGCCGAGCGCCACTACTTCGAGCCCGGTACCGACTTCCCCGTGTGGCGGGCCTTCGGCGGCGTGGTGGGGATGGCGATCTGCAACGATCGGCGCTGGCCGGAGACGTACCGGGTCCTCGGCCTGCAGGGCTGCGAGCTCGCGCTCATCGGGTACAACACCCCGCTCCACTACGCGCCCGACCCCACCCAGAACCCGCTGCAGGGCTTCCACAACCACCTCGTCATGCAGGCGGGGGCGTACCAGAACGGCATGTTCGTGGTCGGCGTCGCCAAGGGCGGGGTCGAGGAGGGCGTGGAGTCGCTCGCCCAGTCGGTGATCGTGGCGCCGTCGGGCCAGATCGTCGCCCAGGCCGTCACCACCGGCGACGAGGTGATCCTCGCCGAGGTGGACCTCGATCTGACGCGCCGGTACAAGGAGACGCTCTTCGACTTCGACCGGTACCGCGTCCCCGAGGCCTACGGCCGGATCACCTCCCAGCGCGGGGCGGTCCCGCCGCCGGAGGCGCCGTGACTCTGGCCCCCGAACGCACGGTGACGTTCACGGTCAACGGGATCGAGCGCACCGTCGACGCCGACCATCCCCATCTCCTCGCCGCGCTCCGGGAGGAGCTCGACGTGACGTCTCCGAAGGACGGGTGCTCCCCGTCGGGCCAGTGCGGCTGCTGCACGGTGTTCCTCGACGGCCGCGCGATCGCGGCGTGCCTCGTGTCGATGGACAAGGCCGCCGGCGCCGAGGTCGTGACCCTCGAGGGCGTCCCGCCCGAGGAGCGGGAGCGGTACGCGAAGGCGTTCGCCGCCACCGGGGCCCTCCAGTGCGGCTTCTGCATCCCCGGCATCGTCGTGCGGGCCAAGGACCTCGTCGATCGCAAGGGCCGCGACCTGGACGACGCCGCGATTCGGGGGCGGCTCGGCGCCCACCTGTGCCGGTGCACCGGGTACGTGAAGATCGTCGATGCCGTTCGCCTGCTCGCGTCGGGCGAGCCCATCCCCGAGCCCGTCGCCAACGGCGGGGTGGGGTCCAGCGGGATGAAGTACGAGGCGCTGGAGCTGGCGCTCGGCGACCGGGACTACATCGACGACCTGCGCGTCCCGGGCATGCTGCACGGGGCCCTCCGCCTCGCCGACCACGCCCGGGCCGACGTCGTGTCGATCGACACGTCCGCCGCCCTGGCGCTGGAGGGGGTCCACGCCGTGTTCACGGCCGCCGACGTGCCGGGCGATCTCCGGGTGGGCCTCATCCACACCGACTGGCCCGTGATGATCCCCGTCGGCGGGCGGACGTCGTACCTGGGGGACGTGCTGGCGATCGCCGTGGCCGACGACGTCCGCACCGCGCGCGCGGCGGCGGACATCGTCGAGATCGCCTACGACGCCCTCCCGCCCATCGTGGACGCGTCGGCTGCCCTCGACACCGACGAGGACGCCGTCTGGGGCCTCGCGGGCAACGTGCTCTCGCGTTCGGTCTACGCCCGTGGCGACGTCGACGCGGCGCTCGCCGCGTCGGCGCACCGGGTCCACGAGGTGTTCGAGACGCAGCGGGTGGAGCACGCCTTCCTCGAGCCGGAGTCGACGCTGGCCGTGCCCGCCGACGACGGGCGCCTCCACGTGTACAGCGGCGGCCAGGGCGTGTGGGACGACCGCGACCAGATCGCCGCGGTGCTGGCCGTCCCCGCCGAGCGGATCACCGTGGAGCTCGTGTCCAACGGGGGCGCCTTCGGCGGCAAGGAGGACATGGCCAATCAGGCCCAGACGGCCCTCGCCGCCCACCTCCTCCGGCGTCCGGTCAAGTGCACCCTCACTCGGGACCAGAGTCTTCTGATCCACGCCAAGCGACATCCGATCCGGATCGAGCTGGAGGCGGGGTGCGACGCGGAGGGCCGGCTCACCGCGGTGCGGGCCCGCATGGTCGGCGACTCCGGCCCCTACGCCTCCGTCGGCATGAAGGTCCTGGAGCGGGCGGCCGGACACGCCTCGGGCCCCTACGTCACGCCGACCATCGACGTCGAGGCGATCGCGGTGCGGACGAACAACCCCGTCGGCGGCGCCTTCCGGGGATTCGGGGCCAATCAGGCGCAGTTCGCCATGGAGGGCGCCATGGATCGGCTCGCCGAGCTCGCCGGGCTGAGCGGGTGGGAGATGCGCAGCCGCAACGTCGTCACGCCCGGGGTGATCTGGGGCCCCGGGCAGCGCATGGACGAGGGGTGCCGGGGCGCCCGGATGTGCCTCGACGCGGTCCGCGACGTCTACGACGAGGCCCGGGCGGCGGGCAGGGCCGTCGGACTCGGGCTCGCCCTGAAGAACTCCGGGCTCGGCAACGGGTTCCGGGAGGTCGCCCGGGCCGTCGTCCGATTCGACGCCGACGGCGGCGTGGAAGTCCGCCACTGCTGGACGGAGATGGGCCAGGGGGTCCACACGGTGGCCCTGCAGGTCGCGGTCGAGGAGCTGGGCGTGCACCCCGGTGACGTGCGCGTCGTCGTCGACACGACCCGGGAGCTCGGCGCCGGCCAGACCACCGGGTCGCGCGGCACGCTCATGGGTGCGGGTGCGGTGCAGGCGGCGTGCGAGGCCGCCGTCGCCGGGGGCCGCCGGCCCGGGGTGGACTACGAGGGCGAATACGTCGTCGACTGGACGAACAGTCTCGAGGACGACGTCGACGAACCGATCCTGCACTCCACCTTCGGCTACGCGGCGCAGGTGGTCGTCGCCGACCCCGAAACGGGTGCGATCGAGCGCGTGGTCGCCGCCCACGACGTCGGTCGGGCCGTCAACCCGATGCTCTGCGCCGGCCAGGTGGAGGGTGCGGTCCACATGGGCCTCGGGTACGCCCTCACCGAGGAGTTCCCCACCGACGAGACCGGACGTCCGACGAACCGGACGATCCGGAGCCTCGGGATCGTCCGCCCCAAGGACATGCCGGAGGTGGAGGTGATCCTCGTCGAGTCGCCCCAGCCCGATGCGCCGTACGGGATCAAGGGGGTGGGCGAGATCGGGCTCGTGCCCACGGCCGGAGCCGTCGCCGCCGCCCTCCAGCAGGTCGACGGCCGGTGGCGGACCCGTCTGCCGATGGCCGTGCACCAGCCGGTGGAGCCGTGACGACCGCCACGCCCGGCCTGGTCTGCGCCCACCATCACCTGTACTCGGCCCTCGCCCGGGGCATGCCGCCGCCACCCGAGACCCCGACGACGTTCCGGGAGATCCTCGAGCAGGTCTGGTGGCGGCTGGACGCGGCCCTCGACCTCGAGATGATCGAGTGGTCGGCGAAGCTCGCGGCCCTCGAGGCGCTGTCGGTGGGCACGACCGCGATCGTCGACCATCACGAGTCGCCCGCCGCGATCGAGGGCTCGCTGTCGGTGATCGCGGAGGCCTGTGCCGAGGTGGGCGTGCGGGTGGTGACCGCCTACGGCGTCACCGACCGCCACGGCCCCGACGGTGCGCGTCGTGGGCTCGCCGAGAACGAGCGGTTCCTCCGCGACGGCGGTCGCGGCCTCGTCGGGATCCACGCCGCCTTCACGTGCAGCCAGGCCACCCTGGAGGCCGCGGCGGGGCTCGCCGCCGACCGGGGGGTGGGGGTCCACGTCCACGTGTGCGAGGGCCCCGAGGACGCCGACGCCCCGGCCGCCCTGGCCGGACTCGCCACCGACGACTGGCTCCTCGCCCACGGGGTCCATCTCCCCACCGGCCACCGGCTGGCGGGCACGATCCTCCACAATCCCGTGTCGAACCTCAACAACGCCGTCGGGTACGCCGACCCGGTGCGATTCGCCAACCCCGTGGCGCTCGGAACGGACGGGATCGGGGCCGACATGCTCGAGACCTTTCGCACCGCCTACGTCCTCCACCGGTCGGCCGACGTCACGGCGACCCCCGAGACCGCCTGGTCGTGGCTCGAGACCGGCTGGGACCTGGTCCCCGAGGCCCGCGACGACGTCGTCACCTGGTCGTACGAGCCGATGGAACCGTGGCACGTCGCCTTCACACCCGGCATCCGTCCGCTCGAGGTGGAGGTCGCCGGCGAGGTGGTCTGGCGGGACGGGGCGCCGACCCGGGTGGACGGCGACGAGGTCCGGGCGAAGGCAGCGGAGCAGGCGAAACGACTCCATGCCCGGCTCCGATGACATAGGCTCGGCAGCGCATGGCTCCTGAGGTCGCACCGCTCACGCCGCTCCCGCTGAGCACGCTCCTGGGACGGGTCGCCCACGAGTGGGCGGACCGGAGGACGATCTTCGACCTCCCCACCGCCCGGTTCTACGACGTCTCCGCCGGGCCGGACCTGACGGCCGACTTCATGGGCCGCCGCGCCGCCACGCCGGTGGGCCCGGCGGCGGGACCCCACAGCCAGCTGGCCGAGAACATCGTCCTCTCCTGGTTGGCCGGATCCCGCATCGTCGAGCTGAAGACCGTCCAGGTCCTGGACGACCTCGACATCGGCCGTCCCTGCATCGACATGGAGACGGTGGGCTACAACATCGAGTGGAGCCAGGAGCTGGCGGTCCACGAGTCGCTCGAGGAGTACGTCAAGGCGTGGATGATGATCGAGATCCTCTCCGGGTGGGAGGAGCTGACCCCGCATCTCGGCGACGATCCCGGCCCCCACGTCTTCGACCTGTCGGTCGGATACGACCTCGAGGGGATCGCCACCGACAAGGTGGCCGGGTTCATCGACGGCCTCGTCGACGCCTCGGCGTCCATCGATCGCCTCCGTCCGCAGATCCCCGAGCCCTTCACCGCATGGCGGGACCACGCCTTCGGGACGCGGATCGCCGACACCGTGACGCTGTCGACCTTTCACGGCTGCCCGCCGGACGAGATCGAGGGGATCACGAAGCACCTGATGACCCGCCACGGCCTCGACGTCGTCGTCAAGCTCAACCCGACGCTGCTCGGCTTCGACCGGGTCCACGCCCTCGTCCGGGGGATGCTCGGCTACGACGAGCTCCGGCTGCGGCGCGACGACTTCGACGCCGACCTCCAGTTCGACCGCGCCGTGGCCTTGATCGGAGACCTCCAGGAGTTCGCCGCCGCCAACGGACGTCGATTCGGGATCAAGCTGACGAACACCCTCGTCGTGGAGAACCATCGCGGCGTGATGCCCGACGACACGATGTACCTGTCGGGTGAGCCACTGCACGTGGTGTCCACGACGCTGCTCGGGGAGCTCCACCGGGCCCTCCCGGGCCTGTTGCGCGTGGACGGCCAGGAGGGTCCGGTCCAGGTCTCCTTCTCGGCGGGTATCACGAAGGAGAACCTGCCGTGGGCCCTCGGTCTGGGGCTCACGCCCGTCACGATCTGCTCGGACCTGCTCCGTCCCGGCGGGTTCGGCCGCCTGCCTCCCATGCTCGGCGCCCTCGGTCGCGCCATGGAGGCCGCCGGCGCCTCCGACCTGGAGGCCTGGCGGGGGGTGGCCGCGGCCGAGGCGGCGGCAGCGGGGAGCGCCGGTCCCGTCGAGCGGTACGTGACGCTCCTCCACGATCCCCGCCACCACGGTCCGTACACTCGCGACGGCACGTCGAAGCTGCCGCGGGCGGTGGATTCCACCCTCGAGATGTGGGGATGCGTGGCCTGCAACTTCTGTGTGACGGTGTGCCCGAACGACGCGTTCTTCAAGGTGCCGACGCCCGACGCCCTCGAGGCCGCCGGCCGCCAGCAGTACCTCGTGTTCATGGAGCTCTGCAACGAGTGCGGCAACTGCCTGACGTTCTGCCCCGAGGACGGGGACCCCGCCGTCGTCAAGCCGCGCCTCTACACCGATCCCGGCCGGTTCGCCGCCGGCGACCGGCCCGGGTTCCTCCTCCGACGCGACGGCGACCGCGTCGCCGTGCGCGCCGCGCCCGGCCTCGAGGACGAGGTCGGCCGGGTCGAGCTCGTGCTCAACGCGGACGAGGGGCTGCCCCTCCGGCTCGACGCCCTGGGGGCGCCGTGAGCTCGTTCACGATCGACATGCCCGACTGGTTCGACGCGATGGAGGCGGAGGTCCCGCCCCGCCACGGGGACGAGGCCCGGATGGCCACGGTCATCGAGTTCGCCCGCCGCAACGTCGTCGAGGGCACGGGCGGCCCGTTCGCCGCCGGCGTCTTCGAGTGCGAGTCGGGGCGGCTCGTCGCCGCGGGCGTGAACGTGGTCGTCCCGTCCCGGACCGCCATCGCCCACGCCGAGGTGACGGCCGTCGCCCTCGCCGGCCAGCGCATCGGCGGCTTCGACCTCGGCGACCCCGACGGCCCCGCGATGGAGCTCGTCGCCAGCACGGCTCCCTGCGTCATGTGCCTCGGCGTCACGATCTGGTCGGGAGTTTCGCGCCTCGTGTGCGGGGCGCGCGCCGTCGACGCCACCGCCATCGGGTTCGACGAGGGGCCGCGGCCCGACGACTGGCTGGAGGAACTCGCGCACCGGGGGATCGGTGTCGAGCGCGACGTGCTGCGCGAGGAGGCGGCGGGCGTGTTGCGCGCCTACGCCGAGCGGGGCGGCCCGATCTACAACGGGGGCGTCCCCGGTGCATGAGGTCCAGCTCCGGGGGACCCGCATCGCCCGGCATCTCGTGCCCGGGTCGCTCGACGAGGCGCTGGATCTGCTCGCCGAGCACGGCGCGAGCGCCCGGTTGATCGCGGGCGGCACCGACCTGCTGCTCGAGTTGGCCCATCGGAGCCGGCCCGGCGTCGAGGTGCTCGTGGACCTCACGCGGATCCCCGGACTCGCCGGGATCGAGGCGGACGGGCCGGACGTCCGGATCGGCTGCCTCGTGACCCACGGCCAGGTCGTCGCGTCGTCGATCTGCCGGAACCGGCTGACTCCCCTCGCCCAGGCCTGCCGGGAGGTCGCCTCCCCG
>JAWVYO010000103.1:0-8052 GCA_033722675.1 Acidimicrobiia bacterium
CTCGCCCCCGTCCACCTGCGCCACCACGCCCCGGTGGCCCGCGATGCGGGGGACCCGGTCGACGGCGATCTTAGGCCTCAGACGGTACCGTCGTCGTCGGGCGGGCCGTCGTCGATGCGGCCGCGGGCGGGGCCCCCGGCCCGGCGCTGCATCGCCTTGACACCCCCGTGGGCGGCGAACCCGACGGCGGTGGCACCGGCCAGCCACATCCCGATCGTGTCGGCGGTCGTCTCCACCCCGAAGCCGGGCACCTTCGGCAGTCGCTTGTAGAACGGCGACATGGCGTCCCAGAAGCCCGGCTCGGAGCATCCGACACAGCCGTGTCCGGCCTGGATCGGCCAGCTCGTGCCGTCGTTCCACCGCACCGCCGGGCAGTTGTGGAAGGTCTGGGGGCCCTTGCAACCCATCTTGTAGAGGCACCACCCGTTGCGGTGGGCCTCGTCGCCCCACTCCTCGACGAACTGGCCGGCGTCGAAGTGCCCGCGACGCTCGCAGGAGTCGTGGATGCGCTGGCCGTACGCGAAAAGGGGCCGCTTGTCGCTGTCGAGGGCCGGGAGTCCGCCGAAGGTCAGATAGTGGACGAAGGTGGCGGTCACGTTCGCTGCGTTCGTCGGGCACCCGGGGAGGTTGATGATCGGGACGCCGGACACGACGTCGGAGACCGCAACGGCAGCCGTGGGGTTCGGCGCGGCGGCGGGGATACCGCCGAAGGACGAGCACGTGCCGACGTTGATGATGGCGGCCGCACCCACCGCCGCCTCCTCGAGGTGTTGGAGGGCCGTCCTGCCGGCGATCGTGCAGAAGGCGCCCCCCTCGCCGCGGGGCACGGAGCCCTCCACGACCACGAAGTGGCCGCCTTCGGCGATGGTGGACTCCTTCGCCGCCTCGGCCTGGTGGCCGGCGGCGGCCATGATCGTCTCGTGGTAGTCGATCGACAGGACGTCGAGGACGATGTCGGCGACGGAGGGATTGGACGCCCGGAGGAAGGACTCGGTGTTCCCGGCACAGTCCTGGAACTCCAGCCACACGAGCGCCGGCTTGCGCACCGTCTGGAGGGCGTGGGCGATGTCCCGGGCGAAGGCGGGCGGCAACGCCAGCACCGCAGCGAGGGTCGAGCAGAACTTCAGGAAGGTCCTGCGTTCGATGCCGATCGTCGATAGGCGATCGGCGACGGTGGCTTCCCGGACGACCGTGTCGGCCACGGCACCCTCCCTCCCAGCGGCGTCTCGTGGCGCAATGGTCGGGGGCGCCTGCCGCCGCCAGATAGGGGCGAAGGTCCCTGTTCCGGCTGCCGGCCCCTCCCGAACCGCCCCGACGGAACCTCCCGGCACGGGACGGCCGAGGCTCCTAGGGTCTGCCGCATGTCCGATCTCGCAGCACGCGTCGGCGACCACTTTCGGGGCGTCCACCGCGACGTGTTCCTCGGCGAACCGATGGCGAACCCGCGGCTGAAGGTCGAGGTCCTCGAGGACGTGGTGGTCGCCGACACCCCGACGATGATCCTCGTCGCCCCCTGGGTCGTGAACGGGCTGGCCTTCCCGCCCGACGAGGCGCTGCCCGACAGCCTCACGATCGGAGCGCGCACCTACCCGGTGTTCACCGCCGACGTCGAGGGCCTCGGCGTCGTCCATTCCGTGAACCTCGTCTCGGACACGACCGCTCTCGACTCGCAGGAGGCGGCGCGCAACGCGGCGATGGCGCTCGCGATGCCCTTCCGGGAGGCGGTGGAGCGGGCCCGCACCGACGACGTCGCCGACCCGTCGAAACGCCGCCTCCTCGGCCTCGACTGATCCCCGCCGCATCGCGGCAACCACCAGGTGTAGTGTTCGTGGTGACCACACGTGGTCGTTGGCGCGGTGGAGACCTCCCGCACGGGAGGCCCGCGCCGGCGGGGGCCGGGAAGGGGAGAAACGATGCGAACGACACGGTGGGGCGTCCTCGGACTGACGATGGCGCTCGTTCTGGGGCTCATGGCCCCCGCAGGGGCGGCTACGCCGACGGACTACGCCCAGGGATTCGAGGTGGACGCGTCCGGCTGGTTCGACGCCGACGACGCCTGGTTCGGCGACATCACACGCGTCCCGAGCGGAACGAACGGCATCCCATCGAGCCAGGGTGCGTTCCACGCCGAGGTGAACGAGACGTTGACCGGGCCGTACTCGCGGTTCGCCGGCTACTCGGACACGTGGCCGGGAACGTTCTGGGAGGCCCGCCTCGACGTGTATCTCGATCCGGCGTGGACGCCGGGAAGCGGGTTCGACGTGTCGACCGCCGCCAACGGGTCCGACGGCTTCCACCAGCGCGACTACATCTTCCACGTCGGGGTCGTCGACGACGGCGATGCCAACGACGGGAAGCTGCTCGTCAACGGCAGCAACAACGCCGACTTCACGACGAACGACTTCAAGCTCCAGAACGAGAACGGCGGCGTCTTCTACGAGGTGACGTCGGCCGGCTGGTACACCCTCCAGTGGATCTTCCGCGACGACGGCGGCGCGCTCGTCGTGGACCTCTCCCTCCTCGACGCCACAGGTTCGATGCTCTGGACCGTCACCCGAGGGCCCGGGGCCACCGACCTCATCCCGAGCGAGGTGGGCGGCAACCGCTACATGTGGTTCACGCACGTCGAGGTGACCGACCTCGCCGTCGACGACCAGCAGCTCTGCGTCGGTGGATGCACGACCTTGCGGGAGGACAAGGAGGCGGCCCTCGACCTGCTGTTCTCGATCTACCCGACGGGTGACAAGAAGGTCGACAAGCGGATCCTCGAGGCCGTGGAATCGATCGGCGACAGCCTCGCCGACGAGTTCTGGGCCGACGACTCGTCGCTCGTGTACAAGGACGGCAAGAAGGTCTTCGACGAGGAAGCAAAGGCAGCGAAGGAACTCTCCAAGAAGGAGATGGCCGACGTCCCCGAGGCCGCCGAGGTGGTGGCCATCCTCCTCGACGTCGACGAGGCGCTCGCCCAGGGAGCGATCGATGCGGCGACGGCTGCGATCAACGACGCCGGATGCGACACGACACCCACGAAGGACTGCGAGAAGGCCCAGAAGGAGCTCGACAAGGCCCTCGAGCGGATGGCGAAGGCCGCCGGCGAGGCGGCCGACAAGCCCGACAAGGCCATCAAGGAGTACAAGAAGGCGTGGGAGCACGCCTTCAAGGCCATCGAGAAACTCGGCTGAGCGCACTCACGGCCGATCGGTGCCCGTCCCACGTGGGACGGGCACCGTCGCGTCCGGCTGTGCTAGGAGTTCGTCGTCTGCGTTTCGGCGGTCTCGGCGTCGTCGGCCACCTCGGTGGTGTCGGGAGTGTCGGTGGACGAACCCTCGGCCTGTGCGGCCGCCCGCTCGGCGCGAAGGCGCTCGAGCTCCTCACGCTCGCCGAGCCTCCGCCGGCGGCTCCGGCGCCACACGAGCCCGATGAGCTCGTCGAGGAGGACGGCGCCGATCATGGCGATGAGGATGAGCGCGAAGAGCGGCGCATCGATGTCCCAGCCGAGGAACTCGAACGCCACGGACTCGGTGTTCTGGATGGCGAGCACGAGCAGCGCCACGGTGAGGATCACCGTGACGGCGAGACCGGCGTAAAACCCGGTCCCTCGATACTTCACCTGCTGGTCGTCACGTCGTTCGTTCATGATTTCCTTGTGAGCGTGGCCTCCCGATACCCGCCCGGGGCGACGTTGAAACGAGCTGTGGCGTCCGTACCATGGACACACGCGACCGAGGACACCATGACCCGCCAGCACGTCGAACACAGCATCGTCATCGACGCCCCCATCGAGTTCTGCTGGGAGGTGCTGAGCGACCCTCAGGTGTACGTGGAGGCCATCGACTGGGTCTACGAGGCCCGCGTCGAGGGCGGCGACGAGCTCGGACCCGGGACCGCCTACGTCGAACGCGCCAAGCCGGGCCCGAAGACCGGGACCTACCGGTGGGACATCACCGCCTGGGACCCGCCCCACCGCCAGGTCCATTCCCACAGCGGGGGCGAGTTGGAGGGCGATCTGGAGCTCCGCTTCGAGGCGCTCGACGGCACCACCACGCGCTACACCCAGCACATGGCCTTCCGAGCCATGCCGAAGTTCCGGCCCCTCGGCTTCATCGTGGAGCGGCTCGTCATGAAGCCGTCCATGGAGAAGGACTTCCGCCAGATGATCCTCCCCAACTACAAGCGCATCGTCGAGGAGCGCTACGCCGCCGGGTCCTGACCCGTAGCATCGGCCGGGTTCACCGATGACCCGGCCTGCATTTCTCATCGTCGCGCTGCTCGTGCTGGTGACCGCGTGCTCGGGCACGCCGGAGGCGGTGGAGGACACCGCCCCCACCACGACCACGCACGCAGCAGGCGCACCCGTCTCGACGGCGCCGACGTCGACGACCGCAGCCGGCCCGGCTCCGTCGGCGACCCCTCCCACCGCCTGGCTGCCCGACCCGACGCCGCCCCCGGGATCCGGGTGGTCGTTCAACGAATCCCCCGGCTGCGCCGATCCCCAGGGCGTCCGGGGCCCCTATGCCACGACCGCCGGCGACCTCCCCGACTCCGAGCGCCTGCACGGGCCCTGGGCGGAAGTGTTCGGACGCACGATCGGCGACGTCCGGGAGCGTCTCGTCGAGGTCGCGCTCCCCACGAACGGCGGTCCACCCGTCACCGTCGTCGTGCACGAGGTGGTGGCCCCCGCCCTCGACGCGGTCATTGCGACCCTGGAGGACCACGCCGCCGACGGCCGCACCTACGAGATCCGTCCCGAACGCGTGTCCAGCTATCGCGCCGCCACCGTGCCACCGAAGCGCTACCTGTCGTTCCACGCCGTGGGGTCGGCGATCGACATCAACACCGACACGAACCCCTACCGCGCCGACAACGTCCTCGTGACCGACATGCCCGCCTGGTTCGTCGACGCCTGGAGGGATGCCGGCTGGTGTTGGGGTGGTGACTGGCAGACGATCAAGGACCCGATGCACTTCTCGTGGAAGGGCCCACTCCATACCCCGGTAGCGCCGCCACAGCCGGTGGAGCCGGAGTCGGGCGCCGGTACGTACGACCGGACCCTGATCCTGCCGACCGCGCTCGGCCCGGCACCCCCCGGCTCGCACTCGCTCGTGGCCGACCTGGACCGTGACGGCGCGCCCGACGCAGTCCGGATCCGTCCCTGGGGCGACGCCGTGGCCATCGACATCGCGCAGGCGCTCTACCGCTTCCGCGGCTCCTGTGTCCCGATCGTGCTGCCGCCGATCGACCCCTCCGCGACGCTGCTGCTCGCCGACGCCACGGGTGACGGGCGCCCGGACCTGTGGGAGGTCGTCAGCGGCTCGAACGGCACGATCACCGTCCACGTGCTCGCCGGCGACGTCCGCGGCCGCCTGGCACCGAAGCCGATCGGCATCGCGCCCGCCGCCGCCGTCCTGGCCGCCGACCACGATCGCGACGGGCTCGCCGACCTCCATGTGGTGGACGGGCGCCGCGTCGAGGTCTGGGCCGGGCCCACGTTCACCGACCGCCTCGCCGCCGCGTCCCTCCCATCCATCGTCGCGACGGACTGGCGTTTCGCCCTCGCGGATGCCGATGCGGACGCCATACCCGACGTCCTCGCGGTGGAGCCCGGCTCCGAGGCCCGTGTGGTCGCCGTCTTCGGCGCCGCCGGGTTCGAGCGGGGGGCGCGCCTCCTGACCACCGGAGCGGTGCTCCCGCAGGGCCGTCTCACCGCCGCCGACGTGGACGGCGACGGACGACCGGATCTCGTCGCCCTCGACGACGACGGTGTCCTGTCGGCGACGCTCGGCGGTGACCGGACCGACGTCGCCGACGACGCCCTCACGGCCTGGTTCGTGGAAGGTGACACGGAGCCGCGTACCTTCCAGGAGGGCTGCCCGGGCTCGGCCCCACCCGCCGAGTACCCCCACCCCCAACCGGCCGGCGAGTAGGTTGGTGGGCCAAGCCGACCGGGAGGTACCGAGCAGGATGCGACGCCAGCGACGCCGACTCCTCCTGCTGCTGACGTGCCTCCTCCTCGTGATCGGCGCATGCAACGACGACGACGCCGCCCCCGACACGACGCTCCTCCCCGAGGAGACGTCCACGACCGCCACCACGCAGGCCTCGACCACGACGGAGACCACGGCGCCGCAGGAGACCACGACCTCGTCGACCACGTCCACGAGCTCGACGACGACCACGACGACCATCCCCTCCACGCCCCTCATCGCGCGCCAGGGTGATCGCGGCGACCTCGTCGAGACGATCCAGTGGCTCCTCCAGTGCACGGGCGCAGAGATCGCCGTCGACGGTGTCTACGGCCCCGGGACCGCCGGCGCCGTCGAGGCCTTCCAGGCCGACGCCGGCCTGACGGAAGACGGCATCGCGGGCGACAACACGATCACGGAACTCTCCCGCGCCTGCGGCGACGTCCGCACGCTGCCCGCCGGGGAGGAGTTCGAGCTCTTCGGCAACGTCGCCCCCGACGACCCCAGTCTCTTCTCGCTCACCCTCCTCGAGGGGGCGACCGTGGAGGCCGCCGTCACCGACGGCAACGGCGTCGGGGTCCGTCTCCTCGACGCAGAGGGCACCGAGATCGAGCCGGACGGGCCCGGCATGTGGACGGTCGACGCCAGTGGCGAGTACGTCCTGGAGGTCAACGCCCCGCCGGTGGGGACGGTGAACTTCCAGATCGACCTGACCGCCTCGATCCCCGAGCCGGAGGTCGGCCAGTGGGTGATCCGGACGAACGGGATCTCCTTCGGCGACACCGACTTCGACCTCGGCGACGACGCCCAGACCGTCATCGACGGCGTGATCGAGATCCTCGGTCACGGCGTCCGGGGCAACCTGAACGAGTTCGACACCGGGTGGTACGAGATCGACGACCCCCAGCCCCTCGGGCTCCGCGGCCTGTTCATCGAGAACCTCGCCTTCCTGTTCTTCGGCCCCTACGAGGGCGGCCCGGAGCGCGCGGAGACCCTCGAACGGGTCCGGTACGAGGGCCCGAGCGTCGATGCCGACGGCAACGATCGGCCCGAGAACTACGTGACGACCGCCGAAGGAATCACCGTGGGCGACACCCGGGTCGAACTGCGCGCGGCCTACGGAGACGACGTCGACCCGGGCAGCAACGACGAGGAGTTCTACGAGCGGTTCACCGATTCCGGAGGGGAGCTCTGCTTCTACTTCGGTGCCGACGAACCCGAGGACCTCTCCCCCATCGTCGAGATCGCCACGGAGTGCCGCGACTGATCAGCGGGGCTCGAGCCGGATGACCGGGATCTCCCTGCTGAGCCCATCGGCGTAGTCGGCGTAGTCGTCGTTGATCGACACGGCCCGCTCCCACGCCCGGGTCCGCTCGTCACCCTGCAACTCCACCGCCGTCACGTCCCGCCAGCGGCCGTCCCAGCGGGCTCGGGCCCTGGGCTCGGCGCGCAGGTTGTGGACCCAGGCCGGATCGCGGTCCTTCCCGGCGTTCGTCCCGATGACCACCGGTCCCGCCTCGTCCTCGACATACGTGATGAGGATCTGGCGTTCCTCGCCGGAACGGCGGCCGACGGTGACCAGTTCGAGCACCGGCATGCCCCTCACCCGGCGGCCCAGCCTGCCGCCCGACGCGTACCAGACCAGCTTGTGGACACGCCAGGCGAGCCGCGCGAGGGTCCGGTTCATCTCGGCCATGGACCCGGGAGGCTACCCGGAGGCCGATCGGGGAGGCCCCGCCCCCACCCGCCGATCGCCCCGCCATCGGGAGCGCCGCGGCGTGATCGTGACACGTTTGGCCCCGTTCGCAGCCGGGTATCCGCCTGGCGGACATCCAGGGAGGGACGATGCTGGAGGCACTCGACAGATTCTCATCGGCGGTGCTGACGACCGTCGACGACCACGGATACCCCTCGAGCGTACGGGTGGAGCCCCGGATCACCTCCGACGCGACCGTCGAGGTCGACCCGCCGGCGTAGTCGTGAGGCCAACCCGGAACCGCCTCGCTGGCGGCACACACCCACGACCAATACATGTGGGAACTGCACGATAAACACAACACCGGGACACACGAGACAACCGACGCCCACA
>JAWVYO010000104.1:0-7933 GCA_033722675.1 Acidimicrobiia bacterium
AAACAGGGTGCCCTCGGTAGGATTCGAACCTACGCACCCGGCTCCGGAGGCCGGCGCTCTAATCCCCTGAGCTACGAGGGCGTCGGCGCCGAGTGTATCGCAGCCTCGGTCCCCACACGCGGGCCGATTCCGTGCGCTAGGTTTCGCCGGTGGGGACCACGGCATCCCCTCGCACGGTGCGAGGGTCTCATCCACACAAGGGGGATTCGATGCGCAAGACACTCCTCGTTCTCGGCCTGGCGCTGCTCATGGTGCTCATGGCCGTCCCGGCCGCCGGCGCCGGCACGCGGGTGAAGGGCCACGAGAAGGCCAGGTACGACCAGGACGACAACGGATACCCCGACGCCGGGGTCTACGTGAACGGCCACTACACGTCGCTCTACGCCTACGACGCCAACGGCGACTGGTACTGGGATCTCGGCGATGGGCGGATCTACGGGTCCGTCGGATCGGTCGACGACCTGGACCAGGCCACGCTGACGACGTGCGACTACGTCGTCAACTATCGAGCCGACTTCGGGAACGATCCGTACATGGACGCCGGATCGATCATGAACAACATCAACTGCAAGGGGTACGACGGGAAGGCCCACTACAAGTATCTGATCGTCCACGAGACGGATCCCCGGTATACGGGGAACCCGGACTGGGCGGTCTGGGGCTCCTGGGAGTACAAGGTGTACGCCGTCTCCGGTGAGGGCAACCTCGTACCCCCCTACAAGCCCTGATCCATCGACCGATCGCGGGGGCCGGGTCATCCCGGCCCCCGCGGCGCGTCTAGAAGATCCGGGCGAGGGTCTCTGTGAACCCGAGCTGGCGCCCGAGGACGGTGACGTCCATGGTGATGGCGACCGCCCAGTGGAGGGCGGCGCCGTAGAGGAAGGACCGGGACCGCAGCGCCAGGTAGCCGAGGGCGGCGCCGGCGACGATGGCGGCGAAGGTCTCGGGCATCGGCTTGCCGAAGTGGATCATCGTGTAGGGGATCACCATGACCGCGATCGAGTACCAGCCGAAGCGCCGCTCCAGCCCGAAGAGCAGGAAGCCCCGGAAGAAGGCCTCGACGCCGAGGAACTGCAGCCCGTAGAACAGCTGGAAGCCCCAGAAGTGCCAGCCGCCGGCGACCGCACCGTCGTAGAAGGGGTACTTGGCCTGGAACGACCCCATCGCCGAGGCGATCCACACGACGGGGACCATGACGCCGAGGAACAGGGCGTAGGGGCGCACGTGCTCCCAGCCGGTGACGACCCGCCACCCCCAGTCGCGCGGCCGCTCGCCGAGGATCGCGACGATCACGAGGAGCGGCAGCAGCACCCGCACCACGAGCGAGGAGATCCCCCAGTACTGGTACGGGATGAGATCGAAGTAGGGCGTGTACCCGTCGCCCAGGAGATCGGCGAGGCGGTCCTGGGCGCCGGTGCCCCGGATGCTGCCCGGGAGCCCCCAGTACTCGAAGACGACGAGGAGGACCGTCGCCGCGCCGAACACGACCAGGGTGCGCTGGTCGAGGTCCTGGCGGTGCAGGGTCGGCGGCGGGGTCTCGACGGCCACGTTCGCTCCGGT
Organism: Acidimicrobiia bacterium; assembly: GCA_033722675.1. Lineage (GTDB taxonomy): Bacteria > Actinomycetota > Acidimicrobiia > Spongiisociales > UBA11373 > DATHYU01. The sequence goes on from JAWVYO010000104.1 coordinate 1,561, forward strand.
GGGGGGCCGACACCGTACCCCTGGCGGGCGTCGGGAGTACGATGCGAACGCGAAATCCAGGGAGCTTCCCCATGCCGCGACCGATCTGGAAGGGGGCCGTCTCGTTCGGCCTCGTGACCATCCCCGTCGGCCTCTACACGGCGACGGAGAACAAGCGGCCGTCCTTCAAGCAGCTGCGCAAGGACGACCACAGCCGCATCCGCTACAAGCGGGTGGCCGAGGCCGACGGCCAGGAGGTCGACTGGGACGACATCGTCAAGGGCTACGAGATCGACAAGGACCGCTACGTGGTCTTCACCGACGAGGAGCTCGAGCAGGCGATGACCTCGAAGGGCGCCGGCCTCGTCGACGTCGTGCAGTTCGTCGACACCGACGAGATCGATCCGATCTTCTACCGCCAGTCCTACTACCTGGCGCCGGAGAAGACCGGGGTGAAGGCGTACCGCATCCTCACGAGCGCGCTGGCGGAGAAGGGCGTCGCGGCGCTCGCCCGGGTCGCCATCCGCGAACGCGAGTACCCGGCGACCCTGCGCGTCGACGACGGCGTCCTGGTGCTCGAGACCATGTTCTGGCCGGACGAGATCCGCGAGCCCGACTTCGAGACGCTGGAGGAGGACGTCGAGCCCCGCGAGGACGAGGTGGCGATGGCGGCGATGCTCATCGACAACATGACCCGCTCCTTCGACCCGACCGAGTGGGTGGACGAATCCCGGGAGGCGGTGGAGGAGCTGGCCCGCCGCAAGTCGGAGGGGGAGGAGATCGTCGTCCCGGACCAGGCCGAGCAGCCCGCCGGCGTGGTGGACCTGATGGAGGCCCTGAAGGCGAGCGTCGAGGCCACGAAGGCCAAGCGCGCCGCCGGCTGATCACTCCCCGGCGCGGACGGACGCCGGGTCGTCGTCGGTGAAGCCCCGGAACCTGGGGTGCCGGAGCCGGCCGGCCACCGTCGTGTCGCGGTAGCCGATGGACGCCACGAGGACCGGCTCCACCCACACGGCGCCTCGGGGCAATCCGTCGTCGGGATGGAAGGGCGAGACGCCGGTCTCCATCTCGTCGAGGGCGGCGCGGATCGCCCGCCCGTCCGCCTCGCCGAACCCGGTGCCGACCGACCCCACGTACCGGAGGGCGTCGCCGTCCCAGCGCCCCAGCAGGAGCGCCCCGAAGGTGGCGCGCCGTCCCCCCTCCCCCGGCGTGTAGCCCCCCACGACCGCCTCGGTGACGCGCACGTGGGGGACCTTCCTCCAGTCGGGCGACCGCGCTCCGGGCCGGTACCGGCTTCCCCGGCGCTTGGCCACCATCCCCTCGAGCCCCCGGGCCACCACCGACTCCCAGAGCGCTTCGCCGTCGCCGTCGATCGCCGGCACGATCTCCATGGCGGACCCGAGGTCGAGTTCGGCGAGGCGTTCCCGGCGCGCCTCCAGGGGGAGGTCCACGAGCGGCTCGTCCCGGTACAGCAGGTCGAAGGCCACGAACTGCACGGGGACCTCCGCCGCGGCCCGACGGACGGCGTCCGGATCGCCGAGGTGCATGCGGCGCTGGAGCCGCTCGAAGGACGGGACGCCGTCCTCGATGGCGACGATCTCACCGTCGACGACGACCGCGGCGCCGGGCGTCCGGAGTCCCTGCAGCTCGGGATAGCGGACGGTGATGTCGACGTCGCGCCGCCCCCGCACGGCCACGTCGGTCCCGTCGACGGTCACGACGGCGCGGATGCCGTCCATCTTGGGTTCGAAGGTCCAGTCGGGATCGGAGAACGGACCGGCCCAGGGCACCGCCAGCATCGGCGCGTACCTCGGGATCCCGCTCAGGAGTCGAGTTCCTCGCGGACGACGCGATTGACGAGGGCACCGTCGAGCCCGTCGATGCCGGACTTCATGACACGGCCGATGACCTGCCCGGCCGCCGAGGGATCGTCGACCCCCAGCTCCGTGATCGCCTCGCGGACGATGCGGCGGGTCTCGTCCTCGTCGATGGTCTCGGGGAGCCATCGTGCGAGGTAGTCGATCTCGAATCCGAGCTTGTCGGCATTGGCCCGCCCGGCGTCACCGGCCGCCTCGAACTCCTCGCGCGCCTTCTCCATCTTCTTCACGTACGAGCCGATGACGCCCACGTAGGCGTCGTCGTCGACCTCTCCACTGAACCCGGGTGCAGAGCGCATCCGTGCGACCTCGGTCTCGATGGCCCGGATCACGTCGAGACGTGCCCGATCACGGGCGCGCATGGCGTCCTTCAGTTCGTTCCTGAGTTCGTCGGCGATGCTCATCGGGGCCCAGCGTACCGGCCTCCCCGCGCCGATTCGGCCCCGAACGGCGGTATCGATGCGCAAATCCGCATATTTCTCCGAAAACCGCTTGCATGGCCGCGAGCACCTGCGTAGGGTTCCCGACGCGGTTTGTGAAGTCGTTCACATTCCGCCGTCGGAGGAGGACCCACACCCACATGCTCACCATCACCGACTGGCGCGAACTCTCGGCCTGTCGCGACTCGGAACCCGACCTCTTCTTCCCCATCGGCACGACCGGCCCCGCCGTCGCGCAGATCGAACACGCCAAGGCCGTCTGTGCCCAGTGCACCGTCCAGGAGGAGTGCCTGAACTACGCGCTGGAGACGAACCAGGAGGCCGGCGTGTGGGGCGGGTACGCCGAGGACGAACGGCGGAGACTGCGGAAGCGGTGGCTCGCCGAACGCCGCAAGCGCGCCAGCTAGGACAGCCGCCGACCGGCGGACCGGAATCGATCGATCGAGGGCCCGCCGGGCCCTCGATGCGCGTCTAGACCGAGAAGCCGATCCCCGGCTTCGTCTTCTCGGGCTCGACGTCGACGTACACGATCTTGTCGACGACGAGTCCGTGCCGTCGTCCCGCCTTGTCCGTCACCCAGAGGAGCTTCGTCCCCTCGTCGAGGGCCGATGCGAACTCCTCCACGAGGGCGTCGCCGTCCTCGACCTCGAGGTCGAGCTCCCGGGGGACGTGGCTCAGGCCGAATTTCACACGCGTGCTGGTGGTGTCGCTCATCGCCGGAGATCGTACCGGGTGATCAAGAGATGACGAGCTCGGGCGGGCGCCGCACCCTGGGGCGAATGTCGATGAGCCGCCGGGCGATCTCGGTGAAGGCCTCCGCCGCCTCGGACTCGGGGGCGACGAGGGCCACGGGACGGCCCTCGTCGGCGCCCTCCCGCAACGCCGGGACGAGCGGCACCCGACCGAGCAACGGCACCTCGAGCTCCTCGGCCAGCGTCTGGCCGCCGCCCTCGCCGAAGATCGGATAGCGCTTCCCGTCGTCGCCGGTGAACCACGACATGTTCTCCACCACCCCGACGACCTCCTGGTTGACCTTCGCCGCCATGAGGGCCGCGCGCTTCGCCACGCGCTGCGCCGTGATCTGGGGGGTCGTGACGATCACCGACTGGGCGCCGGGGAGGAACTGCGACAGGGAGATCGCCACGTCGCCCGTGCCGGGCGGCATGTCGATGAGGAGGAAGTCGGGCTCGTCCCAGAAGACGTCGGCCAGGAACTGGTCGAGCGCCTTGTGCAGCATCGGGCCCCGCCAGACGACGGCCTCGTCGGGGGGCACGAAGAAGTCCATCGAGATCGCCCTGACCCCGTGGGCCTCGGGGGGCACGATGAGCTCGGAGATCGCCTGCGGGGGGTACTCCGTGCCGAGCATCTTGGGGATCGAGTAACCCCACACGTCGGCGTCGATCACCGCGACGTCCTTGCCGAGGCGGGTGAGGGCGACGGCCGTGTTGGCCGTGACGGACGACTTGCCGACGCCCCCCTTGCCCGACCCGATCGTCACGACCCGCGTCCGCGAGCCCTGGGCCCCCGGTTTCTCCGGCTTGCCGAGGCGCAGGCGCGACGCCAGCGAGGCCTGCTCGGCCTGATCCATGAAGGCGACCTGGACGTCGACCTCCCCCACGCCATCGTGCGACTTGGCGGTCTCGGCGATGGCCCGGCCCAGCCGGTCGGCGGCCCACTGCGGGGTGGGGACGCCGAGTCCCACCCGGACGGCACCTCGGCGGGAGACGTCCACCTCGCGCACCATCCCCAGCTCGCCGATGGGGCGGCGGAGATCGGGGTCGACGACCTTCTCGATGGCTTCGGTGACGGCCGCGCGGTCGACCACGGGAACCTCCGGGTGGCGGGGCGCGCAATATAGTGACCGCAGGATCCGTATCTTCGCCGCCGGATCCGCGCCCCCGGGAGGGCCGATGACGACCGAGGACATCGAACGATCGATCGGCGATCTCGCCGCCGCCCTCGGGGATTCCACGCGCCGGGGCATCTACGTCTCGGTCCGGGAATCCGCCGACCCGATGACCGCCAGCCGCATCGCCGAACTGTTCGACATCCACCCCAACGTGGCCCGGCACCACCTCGATCGACTCGTGGACGACGGCTACCTCCGGGTCTCCGACCGCCGCGATCGCGACCACGGCGCCGGGCGACCGGCCAAGGGCTACGAGGCCACCGACAAGGAGATCCTCGTCTCGTACCCCGCCCGCCGGTACGACCTCCTGGCCGAACTCCTCATCCGCGTCATCCGGGAGCTCGACGCAGAACGAGCACCGGCCGTGGCCGAACGGGTCGGACGGGCCTATGCGCAGGAACTGGCCGGCGAGATCGGCATGCCCGAGGAAGAGGGCGTGGCCGACGCCATCACCGCGGTGTCGCGGGCGATGATGGGGGTGGGATTCGGGACCACCCCGCAGGCCGACGACCGCGTCCTGCTCACGAACCACTGCCCCTTCGGCCGGACGGCGTCGGACCATCCCGAGGTCGTCTGCAAGCTCGACCAGGGCATCGTCGCCGGGCTGCTCGAGGCGGCCGGCGCCGCCAGGGGTGTGCCGGTCCGGGTCACGCCGCAGGAGACGCCCCAAGAGGCCTGCATCACCGAGTTCCACGCCACCAGCCGCTCCGGCTGAGTCCGTCGGGTTCGACCCGTCGGCATCCCGTCGCTCCGGCGTCCTGGTCACCGGCGCACCGGTAGGCTCGGATCCCCGCCATCGAGCCCCTGGAGCATGCATGCCGAGCGCCGACCACGACCCCTTCGAAGCCCGGGACACGATCGACACGCCGCTGGGTGAACGGACGATCCACCGCCTCGACGCCCTCGCCGACAGCCACGACATCGATCGGATCCCCTACTCCATCAAGGTCCTCCTCGAATCGGTCCTGCGGAACCACGACGGCCACGCCGTCACCGACCGCGACGTGCAGGCCCTCGCCGCGTACGACGCCACGAAGGTCGAGGACACGGAGATCGCCTTCAACCCCGCCCGGGTCGTGCTCCAGGACTTCACCGGCGTCCCCGCCATCGTCGACCTCGCCGCCATGCGGTCGGCCATCGTCCGCATGACCGGTGACGAGGCCAGCGCCCAGCAGGTCAACCCGCTCGTCCAGAGCGACCTCGTCGTCGACCACTCGGTCCAGGTCGACGCGTTCAACTCGCCCCTCGCCCTGAAGATCAACAGCCAGATGGAGTTCGACCGCAACCGCGAGCGGTACGAGTTCCTCAAGTGGGGCCAGGAGGCGTTCGGCAACTTCCGGGTGGTCCCCCCCGCCACCGGGATCGTGCACCAGGTGAACCTCGAGTACCTCGGGAAGGTGGTCTGGGACCGCGACGGCGCGCTCTTCCCCGACAGCCTGGTCGGCACCGACTCGCACACGACGATGATCAACGGCCTCGGCATCGTGGGGTGGGGCGTCGGCGGCATCGAGGCCGAGGCGGCCATGGTGGGCCAGCCCATCTACATGCTCATGCCCGAGGTCGTGGGGTTCCGGCTGACCGGAGCACTGCCCGAGGGCAGCACCGCCACCGACCTCGTCCTGCGGGTCACCGAGATGCTCCGCTCCCACGGCGTCGTCGGACGGTTCGTGGAGTTCTACGGGCCCGGGCTGGCGGCCATGCCGATCGCCAACCGTGCCACGATCGCCAACATGTGCCCCGAGTACGGGGCGACGGTCGGGTTCTTCCCCGTCGACGAGCGCACCACCGAGTACCTGCGGCTCACGGGCCGCGACGAGTCCCTCGTCGAGACGGTCGAGCAGTACTACCGCGAGCAGGGCATGTGGCGCGACGACGCCCGCGACATCGTCTACTCCTCGACGCTGGAGCTCGACATGTCCACCGTGGAGCCCGCCCTGGCGGGCCCGAAGCGGCCCCAGGACCGCATCGACCTCTCCGCCATGCAGGAGGAGTGGCAGCGGTGCCTCGTCGACGAGTTCGGCAAGTCCGGTCCGCCGAAGCCCGGCACGACCCTCACCTGGGAGGGTGAAGGCGGCCCGCCTGCCTCCCCCGAGGAGAAACGCGAGAACGGCACGTCGGCCGAGGTGGTGTTCGACGAGGAGCGATTCACCCTCGAGCACGGCGACGTC
>JAWVYO010000105.1:0-7756 GCA_033722675.1 Acidimicrobiia bacterium
CCCACGTCCACGGCGATCACGACGGGAACCGGGTGGACGCCTGGTACCGGGCCATCGAGGCCGACGGCGAACTGGCCGGGTTCCTCATGGTCGCCCTCATCGACCACCCCGACGAGTCGCCGTTCCTCTGGAGGTTCCTCGTCGACCGCCGCCACCAGCGGCGCGGCGTCGGAGCCCGTGCCCTCGATCTCCTCGAGGACCACGTCCGCGATCTCGGTGAGACGGCGTTGCGGACCTCATGGGTGCCGGGCCGCGGCTCGCCCGAGGCCTTCTACCGGGCCCGCGGCTACGTCCCCACGGGCGAGATGGACGGCGACGAGGTGGTGGGCCGCAAGGAGCTCTGAGCGGGTGGCGGCGCGCCTTGCTACGGTCCTGCCGAGGAGGGGGTTTCCATGGCGCTGGCCGACCGCACCACGTCGTTCGACCGGCGGCTCATCGTGATCGTCGCTGCCGGGTCGGCGGTGGCCCTCGCCCTCGGGGTCTACGGCAACGTCCACGACCCGACGGGCAGATCGCTCGTCACCCTGTTCTTCACGGGCACGATCAACATCAAGGTGTGGCTCGCCACGGGCGCCATCGCCCTCGCCGTGTTCCAGGTCGCCTCCGCTTTGCGGATCTACGGCCGGATCGGGTCGGGTGAGGCACCCGCCTGGCTCGAGGACGCCCACCGCATCGCCGGCACCGGGGCGTTCGTGCTGAGCCTGCCGGTCGCCTACCACTGCCTCTGGGCCCTCGGCTTCACCGCCGACGCCGGGGTGCGGGTGCTCGTCCACTCCATCGCCGGATGCTTCTTCTACGGGGCGTTCGTCGCCAAGGTGGCGTCCGTGCGGACCGAGGGGCTGCCGTCGTGGACGCTCCCCGTCGTCGGAGGGACCGTCTTCAGCGCGCTCGTCGTCGTGTGGCTCACGAGTTCGTTCTGGTTCTTCACGACCGTCGAGTTCCCGGGCTTCTGATGGCGTCGCGGCGCACCACCCGTGCAACGGCCATCACCATCGTCGTATCTGCGGCCGTCTGGGTGCTCCTGCTCGCCGGCATCGGATCGTCGCTGCTCACTGACGATCCCCCGGCCGAGAGCCCCTACGCCAGCGGACCGCGGGGCGACGACGGGGCCGCGGCGACGGCGGGTCGTCCGATCGTCTCGGCGGTGGGCTTCGACACCGGGTGGGTGGAGATCACGAACACCGGCGACGCACCGGCATCCCTGGACGGCTGGTGGATGTGCAATCGGCCGTCGTACTTCGAGCTTCCCGCCGTGACCCTGGCGCCGGGTGAGTCGCTGCTCGTCTCCGGCACCGACGAGGCGGCCATCGCCGACGCGGTGGCGGCGCGCGAGCCGGTGGCGACGGCGGCCGCGGCCGGCTCGCTCGGTTCGATCACCGCGGGTGACGGGGAGATCGGCCTCTACACGAGCAGCTCGTTCGGGGATCCCACTGCGATCGTCGCCTACGTCGAGTGGGGCAGCAGCGGGCACGGCCGGTCGGGGACCGCAGTCGAGGCAGGGATCTGGACCGATGGCGATTTCGTAGACCCGAGCGGTGCGGCGGTCATCGAGGCGACGACGGACGCGCCGACCTCCGCCGCAGGGTGGTCGTCGGACGGCTGAGAACTCAGGAGCGCGACGCCAGCCGGGCGGACCACGACGCGATCAGGGCGCCCACCAACGCGACCCACACGCCGTAGCCGATCACGTCGGTGAGGACGTCGGCGAATGGGGTGCCGGCGTCCAGGCCCAGCCGGATCGTCTGCGCGGCGAACACAGCGACGATCGCGGTCGCTATCGACCCGAAGACCGCGGCGGCCGGCATCGCGCCTGCCGGGGCGATGCCGAGCACGCCCAACAGGGCGGCGGCGACTGTGAGCCCGGCCCCGACGAGCATCACGAGGCCGATGGAGATATCACTCGGCGCGGCGGCGGCGGACCAGAGATACGCAGCCGGGATGTCGAAGGGCCTCAGTGTGAACGCGCCCGACCCCAGCCAGGGCAGGAGGATCGAACCGAGGGCGACGCCGCCGCCCACGAGTGCGGCGACGGCCACTCCGGCCCTCGAGCCCGAGCGCTCGGGCGTCGCCGCGGGGGTCATCGGACCCTGCCGTTGGTTCGTCGTCACGGGATCCTCCTCCAGTCGTCCAACCAGTCGATCACGGTGCCGGTCGGCGTCCCGTCGGCGGAGGGTTGCGAGCACGACGCGAGGACGAGCGATCCGATCACGAGCAGCAGACGGACCGGCACCGTGCTCCTCCTTCCACCGTCCCAGGGTCATGCCGGGCCGGACGCCGGGCCAGGGACGGACGTCACCTCGGCCACCGATCTGGCGTTCTTGGGCTTCAGCTCAAGATCCCTTAAGGCCCCCTCCCCGACGCTGGTGTCGTCCCCATCAGGAGGAGGCACACCGTGAAGGACACCGATCGCATCAAGGTCGCCGCCGGCGTCGTCGCCGGGCTGCTCGCCGCACCGGCCATCGCCTTCGGGGCGACCGCCGCCCTGTCGGCCGACACCGTCGAGGCGGCCCCCGCCGAGCCGGTCGTCGTCGCCGCTCAGGCCACCCCGGCCACCAACGCCGTCGACGTCGCGACCATCGACATGCTCGACGCCTGCTGGGCGGAGGGCCTGGCGCTCGTCGAGGCCGAGTCCGCGGGAACGGCCACGGAGCTGGAGCTCGCCGCCCTCGACGCGCTGCGCGACATCTGCGAAGCCAACGGGATGCCGCTGCCGGCGGCGTCCGGCATGGCGGTCGCCACCGCCGAGGAGATGGTCGTGTACGAGACCGTCGAGGCCCCCGAGGGCTACGTGGACGACGAGGAGTACGAGGACCACGACGAAGACGAGGAATACGAGGACCACGACGAAGACGGGGAGGACGAAGACGACGAGTACGAGGACGAGGAGCACGAGGAACACGAGGACGACGAAGACGACGAGCACGAGGACGAGGAGGCCTGATGCAGGCCCTCCGCGACGTGGCCCTGCTGCTCGTCGGGTCCGGCCTCGCGGTGTTCGGGGTGGCGTCGGCGCTTCGGGCGCCGGCCGCCCCGGCGCCGCCGGGCGTCACCGACATGACGGTCGGGGCGGAGGTGGTCGAGGTCCCGATGGATCCGATCGCCACCGTCGACGGGCTGCCCGGGTCGATCTCCCGGGTGCTCGTCGCCAACGGCCACGCCGGGATCGTTCCGCAGTCGGTGCTCGGCGAGACCCTGCCGCCGTCGGTGGTCCGGGTCCTCATCGATCACGGCGTCACGCTGACCGTCGCCGAGGACGCGGGCGGACGATGATCCGCCAGCGTTTCGGCGGCGTGCGATCCCTCCGGATCCTCTCCTGGACCGCCGTCGCGGTGGGATGGGTGACCGCCGTCATCGCCCGTCTCGCCGTCGCCGGGACCCAGGCCCCGGCCCCCGACGTCCCGGTGCCCGATCCCCCGGCCCAGACGGTGTTCGTCCCGTCGTCGGGGACGGCTTCGACACCCGCCCTGCCGGAGCGGGGCCTCGTGGTCATCCGGCACACCCCCGACCGCCGACCCGATCCCGACCCGGTCGTTCGGCGCGTGGTCGTCGAGACCACCGTTCCGGCCCCGTCGGCCCCCGCGCAGTCGAGCGGTTCATGAGGATGGAGCACACGTTCGGCGGGATGGGCACCCGCATCGTGCTGCGGGGCCGGCGGGACGGGGTCTCGGCCGCCCGCCGTCGTTTCGAGGAGGTCGAAGGCGTCGCGAGCCGGTTCCTCCCCGGCAGCGCACTGCGCCAGGTGAACCGTGATCGGCGTTCCCGGGTGCCGGTCGGCGGCGACCTCGAGGCGCTGCTCGGCGCCGCCGCGGAGATCCGGGATCGGACGGGCGGTCTCGTCGATCCGGCCGTCGGCCGCATGGTGGTCGCCTGGGGCTACGACCGGGACTTCCCCGACCTCGTGGAACCGGCGCAGGAGCCCGACGGCGATCCGCCGGGAGCGTGGGCGGTCGCCGGCGGCGTCGTCGAGCGGCGGCCCGGGACCGTGCTGGACCTCGGCGGCGTCGCCAAGGGCTGGACGTGCGACCGGGTCGTGGAGTCGGGGGCGGTCACGTTCGCCTCGGCCGGCGGCGACCTGCGGTCGGCGGAGCCGGACCTCGTCGTCGAGGTTCGCGACCCCTGGGACGAGGTGGCGGCCACGGTGCCCGTCGGCGTCGGCGCCCTCGCCACGTCGTCGATCGCACGGCGTCGCTGGCGGGCGGGCGGCACCGACGCCCACCATCTCGTCGACCCCCGCACCGGCCGCCCCGCCGACACCCCGGTGCTCAGTGCGTCCGTCGTCGCGGCCACCGCCCTCGAGGCAGAGGCCGGCGCCAAGGCGGTCCTCCTGCTGGGCGCCGGCGGCCTGGCGTGGGCGGACCGCCAGCCGTGGATTCGTCGGGCGATCGTCGTATGGGCCGGCGGCAGCGTCTACGGGACCGCGGCATGAGTGCCACGTGGTTCGTGATCCGGGCGTCGGGCATCGTGGCGTTCGTGCTCCTGGCCGCCTCCGTGGTCTGGGGCCTGCTGCTGTCCACGGGCCTGTTCGGCCGGGCCGTGAAGCCGAAGGGGCTCTCGTACGCGCACGAGGCCCTCGCCGTCGGCTCCCTGCTCGCCACGGGGACCCACATGGCATTCCTCACCATGGACGAGTTCGTCCCCTTCACGGTGCCGGAACTGCTGGTGCCCGGACTGGCCACCTGGAACCCGCTCGCCGTGGCCCTCGGCGTCGTGGCGATGTGGCTCATGGTCGTCGTCACCGCCAGCTTCTACGTCCGCCGCCGGATCGGGCAGCGGACGTGGCGGGCGATCCACTACGGCTCCTTCGGCACGTTCCTCGCCGCCGCCCTGCACGGGATCACGGCGGGCACCGACACCGCCAACCCGTTCATGCTGTACGTCTACGCGGCGTCCTTCGCCCTCGTCGCCGGCCTCGTCGTGCTGCGCATCGTCGGCCTCCCCGCCGACCGGGCGGCTCGGAGGGGCGTCGCCGCCGGGAGGGGTTCGGTCTGAGCCGGTTCAGGGCTGCCCGAAGGTGACCTCCACCAGCGCCCCGCCGAGATCGGAGCGGCCGATGCGGAGCTCGCCGCCGGAGCGGCGGGCGGCGCGGCGGACGATGTCGAGGCCCAGCCCGGTGCCGGCGCCCGCCCCCCGTTCGGGGGAGAACCCCTCGGGGAAGCCGGGCCCGCCGTCCTCCACCCGGAGCACCCCGTCGTTCGTCAGGGTGACCCGCACGGGCGCCCCCTCGGGGGTGTGGCTGAAGACGTTCTCGAGCAGGGCCTCGGGGGCGTCGGCGGCCACGTCGTCGGGCAGCGCGACGAGCACCGGCTCGTCGGGCACGTTCGTCTCCACGGCGCGGCCCTGCTCCTCGGCGAGGACCGCCCAGAAGGCGAGGCGATCGCGGACCAGGTGGGCGAGGTCGGCGCGGCGGAGGGGCTCGCCGGGCCGGGTGCGCGCCTCGGTGATGAGGGCGTCCACCTGGCGGCCCATGCGGTCGACGTCCTCGAGGAGCCGGTCCCGGTGTTCGCCCGGCTCCATGGCCTCCAGGCCCAGGCGAAGCGAGGTGAGGGGCGTGCGCAGACGATGGGACAGATCGGCGATCGACTCCCGCTCGGCCGCCATGAGGTCGTCGAGGCGATCGGCGAGCTCGTTGAACGCGGTCCCCATGGCCTCCACGTCGGGTGGGCCTCCCGGCTCGACACGGGCGTCCAGGTCGCCCGCCGCCATCCGTCGCGCCGTGGTCGCGAGATCGTGGACGGGGGCGACCGTGGATCGCCCGAGCCGGTCGGCGAGCAGGACGCCTCCGGCGACGAGCACGATGCCCAGCCCGGCCAGGGCGAGCCACGCGGCGACCACTCCCTCGCTGAGCCGTTCCGTGGGGACGAAGGTCCTGACCACCGACGTGCCGTCGGCTCCGGCGACGGGGACGAGCACCTCGACGCCGCCGTCGTCGGTGGTGGTGATCGCCACGCCCGCCGACGCGGTCACCACGGAGTCGTCGCGCTCGGCGTCGCTGCCCACCGCGGTGCCGTCGGGGAGGAAGATCGTCGTCTCCGAGTCCTCGCCGGCGAGGGCGATGACCGTCTCCGCCACGTCGGACGCCGAGCCCCCCGACAGCGCCTCGGCGACGGCGAGCGCGGAGGCCACCGCCCGGGCGTCACGCTGCGCGTCGGCGACGGCTCGGTCGTTCGCCTGGTCGCGGATCAGGAGCCCCAGGGGGAGCACGAAGGCGACGGCCACCATCGACGTCACCGCGAGGACGAGGAGGGAGAAGCGGCGTCTCACGCGTCGGGATCGACGAGCTTCACCCCGACGCCGTACACGGTCCGGAGGAAGCGGGGTTCGGCGGCGGTCTCGCCGAGCTTCTTGCGGAGCCACGACAGGTGGACGTCCACGGTGCTCTCCGACCCTCCGTAGGGCTCCCGCCAGACGGCGGCCAGCAGGTCGCGCTTGGAGACGACCTGGTTGGCGCGGGTGGCCAGATGCGCGAGGAGGTCGAACTCCTTGGGACTGAGTTCGAGGGCGGTCCCGTCCAGGGTCGCCTCCCGAGCGCCCTCGTCGATCTCGAGGCCGGCGACCCGGATCGGCCCGCCGTCGTCGTCGACACCCGCTCGGCGCAGGACCGCCCGGATCCGGGCCGACAGCTGGGCGCCGGTGAACGGCTTCACGAGGTAGTCGTCGGCGCCCGCATCGAGCGTGCGGACGATCTCACCGTCGTCGTCGCGGGCGGTCATCACGATCACGGGCACCTCGCTCACCGATCGCAGCATGCGAAGGAGCTCCGAGCCGTCGAGGTCGGGGAGACCCAGATCGAGGATCGCGAGATCGGTGGGCCCCTGCACGATCCGCTCCAGGCCCGCCATGGCGGTGCCGGTCGACTCCACGTCGTGGCCCTGGTCGGCGAGGAGCCGGGCGACCATCTCGCGGATCCGGTGGTCGTCCTCGACGATGACGATGGCGGCCATGACGGCAGCGTAGGGACGATCCGTCCGGCCGTGGGGCGTCTTCAGGCCATCTTCAGGATCGCTTGAGCATCCCTTCGGACGATCCGTGGCACGATGCCGTGATGCGACGCACCCTCGCCGCGATCGGCGCCTGGATGGGGGCCACCGCCCTCGCTGCCGCCGTGGCGTGGGCAGCCGTGAGCATCGTCGACGAGCAGGTGTCGACGGACGTCGATCTCCCGCTGTCGGCGGCAGAGGTGGAGCGACTCGCCGCCGCCCGTCCCGCGGCCGCCCCGACGGCCACGACGGTGCCTGCGATGGCGCCGACGACCACCACCGGGGCCACGACTCCGGCGACGACCGCGGGTGCCGAGCAGACGCGGGCGATCTCCGTCGAGGGCGGCACGATCGTCGTCCGGTGGTCGGAGGCCGGGGTGCGGCTCACGTCAGCGACGCCCGACGCCGGCTGGTACGTCGAGGTCGAGGCGTCGGGTCCCCCGCAGGTCGAGGTGACCTTCGAAGCCGACGAGGACCGCGAGACCGAGGTCCGCGTCTCCGTCGTCGGCGGCGAACTCCGGATCGAAGTCCGCGACGACCCCGGGCTGGTTGCGTCGTACCACGTTCAGCTGGGTGGCCAGGATCCGGCGGACAGCGACCAGGGCCGGTTCGTCGGGATCGAGAGGGATCCGCGGCTTCGACGGAAGGGCGGGAGGCAATGCGAGAAGCTCGCGGGCGACGTCGAGGTCTCCGTCACCGACCGAAGCGCTGGGAAAGGATTCCTCGATCCACCGGCAGGCCTCTTCGAAGGCCTCTTCGTAGCCCCGGACCTCGCGGAC
>JAWVYO010000106.1:0-7684 GCA_033722675.1 Acidimicrobiia bacterium
GGCGACACCGACACCGTGGCCGCGATCACCGGCGCCGTGGTCGGCGCCCGCTTCGGAGTGGAGTCCTGGCCGTGGGAGGTGCCCCGGGCGGACCTGCTCGTCCAGATCGGCGATCGCCTGGTCGACGGGGGCGGCACGGAGGGCCTCCCCGACGCGGCGGAGCTGATCGCGTAGGCCGCGCATCACGCTGCTGCGCGGTGAACGACGCGGCGGCAGCACCCGAACGCGTTCCCGGGGGAGCGCAGCGACCGCAGGGAGTCTCCCGCATCAGACAGAGGTGACTCGGCCTCCGTGGCCCGGAACGGCCTGCGCGGAGCGGGGAGCAGGGCCCGGAACGGCCTGAGCGGAGTGGAGTGAGAGCCTGACGACGCGGCGGCAGCACCCGAACGCGTTTCCGAGGGAGCGCAGCGACCGCAGGGAGTCTCCCGCATCACCCCGAGGTGACTCGGCCTCCGTGGCCCGGAACGGCCCGAACGGAGTGGGAAACATGGCCCGGAACGGCCTGAGCGGAGCGGGGAGCAGGGCCCGGGCAGACAGCAGGGAACCAAAACGTGTCACAGGGCGTCCATAGGGTGAGGGCATGATGAATTTCGCGACTTCGAACGACAGAAATCCGACCCCTACGAGTTTGCGACGGCACGTGCTGGCGCCGTGGCGGAGGAACGGAGCGGTGATGCGACACGATCGACCGACGCGCCGGCGTCGGGAGGTGCTGCGGCCGGGCGGTGCGCCGAAGGGTGACCGTCCGACCCCGACGGAGGCCTGGCTCGGTGAGTTGGGGCTGGAGGTCCACGAGGTGGCCCGGTGCCCCGTCGCGGGCTGCGAGGTGTGCGACGGCGCGTTGCGCCGGGCGGCCTGACGACCGTCGCGGGCGGCCGATGACCGCCTGATACATTGCCGCCGTGACCTCGACGGCCGAGTGGCGGCCCACCCGACTGAGCACGGCGGCGTGGGCGGTGTACGACCTCGCCAACACGATCTTCGCCCTCGGGGTCTCCTCCCTCTACTTCCCCCAGTGGCTCACCCAGAACGGGGACGACCTGCCGTCCTGGCTCGGCGCCTCGGGGTCGGTGGACCTCGCACTGGCGTTGGCGATCAACGCGGCGATGCTCGTGGTCATCGTGCTGGGCCCGTGGATCGGCGCCCGGAGCGACCACTTCGGCAGCCGCCGCCATTACCTGATCCCGTTGACCCTGCTCGCCGTCGTCCCCACGTTCTTCATCGCCACGGCCCCGGTCCCGACCTCCCTGCTGCTCTTCTCGCTCGCCCTCGTCGGGTTCAACCTCGGATCGGTGGTGTACGACGCGCTGCTGCCCGACGTGTCGACACCGGAGACCATCGGCCGGGTCTCGGGCATCGGCATCGGGGTCGGGTACGTCGGTTCCTTCATCGCGGTGGGGGTCGGCGCCGTGCTCCTGGACACGGTCGCGACCCCGGTAGCCGCACAGGTGACGGTCGAGTTGGAGCGAACGACGGGTCACCCCTCCGTCTTCCGGACGATCGCCGTGCTGTTCCTCCTCTTCGCGATCCCGACGTTCCTCTTCGTCCGGGAGCGGCCTCGCCGGCGGGAGGCGGGTGCGCCACCGCGGTTCGTCGGGTCGGTGCGCCGGCTCGTCGAGAGCTGGCGTCGGGCCCGCCGGTACGAGGGCGTGGCGAGGTTCCTGGTGGGTCGGTTCTTCTACAGCGACGCCATCAACACGCTCATCGGCGGCTTCCTGACGATCTACGTGATCGAGGAGCTCGCCTTCACCGACTCGGAGGTGCAGGTCCTGCTGGCCGTCGCGATCGGTGGGGCCATCGTGGGCGGGCTCGGTGGCGGCCGGGTGGTGGACCGGGCCGGGCCGCGCGCCCTCCTGCACGCCACGCTCCACGCGTGGATGGTGGCGATCGCACTCGGCATCGTGGCCGGCGCCGCCGACGTTCGCGTGCTGGCGTGGCCACTCGGTGTGCTCGGCGGCCTCGCCCTGGGGGCGACGTGGGCCGCCGACCGGGTCTACATGCAGGTGCTGTCGCCGCCTCGGTACCTGGGGGAGTTCTACGGGCTCTATGCGACGGTGGGTCGTTTCGCCACGATCCTGGGCCCGCTGGTGTGGGGTCTCGTCGTGACCGTCGCCGGCCTGCCCCGGGAGGCGGCCCTCGGAACGCTCATCGGGTTCCTCGTCGTCGCCCGCGTGGTGCTGGCCGGCGTCGACGACCGTCCGCGCGCCTGGACATCCGGGGACCGGTCGGCCTAGTCGTCGCGTCCCTTGCGGCGCCGTTCACCGGCCCGTGTGAAACGCTCCCGCAGGGCGGCGCCCCGGCGGCCGTCCTTGCGACCCGTGCGGAGCTTGTTGCGCACCTCGAGACGGACGCGGGCGGGGAGCTCGTCGGCGTGTTCGTCGACGAACGCCTCGACGCGGCCGGGCTCCGACTTCACGATCTCCCGCAGCGCCCACGACACGGCGTTGACGATCATGCGGCGGCGATCGTCGAGCACCGAGGCGACGAGGGCGAGGGTGCGGTCGACGGCTCGTCCCTCCCGGCTGAGCAGCACGGTGGAGGCGAGGGCGAGGCGCCTCGGCCAGACGGCGTCGCGGGAGGCGAGGTCCTCGAGGTAGCCGAACCGTTGGTCCGGGTCGTCGGCCACCCAGGCACGGAGGACGGAGGCGAGGGCGTCGGTGACGCCCCATTGGTCGAGGCCGTCCTGCCAGGCCTCCATGCGGTCGCGGGTGACGGCCTCGGGACGCCGTCTGAGGATCTCGACGGCGAGGAACATCTCGTCGTAGGTGACCCCGTTCCAGAGACGGTCGACGAGGGTGCCGATCTCCTCGACGGATGCGGCCTCGACGACGGAGGACCGCTCCTTCACGATCGCCCGCAGGTTGGGGGTGGCGATCCGGAGGTGGATCTTGTGGGGCCCCCAGGCGGGCCGGGCTGCGAGCTCCTCGAGCCGGGTCCGGAACTGGAGGGCCTCGGCGTCGGGGTCGAAGCTGATCTCCATGTGACCAGAGGCTAGATGGTCCGTCCCGGGCCGGGTTCTGCCGTCATACTTGGAGGAGCACGAGAGGAGCCCGATGTTCGAGCCGTACCGACCTGAGCCGTACTCCGATTTCAGCCAGACCGCCGCCAAGTCCGCCTTCGAGCTGGCGCTCGCCGGCGTCCAGGAGCGCTTCGGGATCCACGCCCCCCTCGTGATCGCGGGGGAGTCGTGGGAGACGGGGCGGGTCATCGAGAGCGTGAACCCGGCGCGCCCGGAGCAGCGCATCGGCACGGCGGCGTCCGCTGGTGCGAGCGAGGCGAAGCAGGCGCTCGATGCCGCCTGGGAGGCGTTCCCCTCCTGGTCGGCCTTCGATCCCACCGAGCGCGCCCGCTTCGGCGTCAAGCTCGCCGCACTCATGCGGGAGCGGAAGTACGAGCTCGCGGCCTGGGAGGTCTTCGAGGCGGGCAAGAACTGGCTCGAGGCCGAGGCGGACGTGGCCGAGGCCATCGACTTCTGCGAGTACTACGCCCGCGAGGCCGTGAGGCTCGGCGAGCCGGTGCGGGTCCATCACTATCCGGGGGAGGACAACGAGTCGCACCTCCAGCCCCTCGGCGCCGGGCTCGTCGTCCCGCCGTGGAACTTCCCCCTCGCGATCCTCGTCGGGACGACGATCGGTCCGGTGTTGGCCGGCAACACGGTGGTCCTCAAGCCGGCGTCGAACACCCCCATCATCGGGTCGCGGTGGATGGATCTCGTGGCCGAGGCGGGGTTCCCGGGCGGCGTCATCAACTTCGTGCCCGGCCCGGGCGGCGAGATCGGCGACCTCCTCGTGGACCATCCGCGCACCCGGTTCATCAACTTCACCGGTTCCAAGGAGGTGGGGATCCGCATCTCCGAGCGGTCGGCGATCGTGCACGACGAGCAGCGGTGGCTGAAGCGCGCGTACCTCGAGATGGGGGGCAAGGACGGCCTGATCGTGGACGAGACGGCCGATCTCGCCGCGGCGGCGTCGGCGACGATCGCCTCGGCCTTCGGATTCCAGGGCCAGAAGTGCTCCGCCTGCTCGCGGCTCATCGTCGTGGAGGACGTGTACAGCGAGATGATCGATCGGGTGGCCGACGGGGTCGCCCGGCTCGAGATCGGACCGCCGCGTGAGAACTACGCCGTCGGACCCGTGATCTCTGAGGCCCAGCACGCCTCGATCATGGAGGAGATCGATCGCGGCAAGCCGGAGGCAACGCTCGTGCGGGGCGGGGCGGCCGTCGATCGCGACGGTGGCTGGTACATCGAGCCGACCGTCTTCGCCGACGTGCCGCCGGACGCCCGGCTCGCCCAGCACGAGATCTTCGGGCCCGTGCTCTCGGTGATCAAGGCGCGGTCGTTCAACCACGCCCTCGAGATCGCCAACTCGACGCCCTACGCACTCACCGGCGGGTTGTTCAGCCGCGATCGGTCCCGCATCGAGCGGGCGCGACGCGAGTTCCAGGTCGGGAACCTCTACGTGAATCGAAAGATCACGGGGGCGCTCGTGGGCGTGCAGCCCTTCGGCGGGTTCGACATGTCGGGCTCGAACGCGAAGGCGGGGGGCCCCGACTACCTGCGGCTGTTCACCCAGATGAAGACGACGGCCGAGCGGTGGGTGTCCTGAGCGGTCAGCCGCCGATGTAGGACATCTCGACCCGCTGCAGGCCGGTGGTGGCCTCGGACCTGATCTCCGAGTACCGGTCCGTCCGGCGACCCCAGACGCGTCGGAGGAAGGCCTCGACCCTCTCGTCGTCGGCGCCGTCGCGCAGCAGGCCGCGCAGGTCGTGGCCGGCGTTGGCGAACAGGCACGTGTAGATCGATCCGTCGGCGGACAGCCGCGCCCGCGAGCAGTCGCCGCAGAAGGGCTGGCTGACCGAGGCGATGACACCGAACTCCCCGGACCCGTCCGTGTACCGGTACCGGTTCGCCACCTCGCCGACGTAGTTCGGTTCGAGGGGCTCGATGGGCGCCCGGGCCGCGATGCGGCGCACGATCTCGGCGGCGGGGACGACGTCGTCGAGCCGCCATCCGTTGGTGGTGCCGACGTCCATGTACTCGATGAACCGCACGATGGTCCCGGTGCCGCGGAAGTGGTCGGCCATGTCGACCACGTCGGTGTCGTTGACGCCCCGCTTCACGACGACGTTCACCTTGATGGGGGTGAGCCCCGCCTCGGCGGCCGCGTCGATGCCCTCGAGCACCCGGGCCACCGGGAACCCGACGTCGTTCATCGCCATGAACCGCTCGTCGTCGAGTGAGTCGAGCGACACGGTGACCCGGTCGAGGCCGGCGGCGGCGAGGGCGTCGGCCTTCCGGGCGAGGAGGGCCCCGTTCGTGGTGAGCGTCAGGTCCTCGACGTCGTCGAGGGCGGCGAGCATGGCGACGAGCTCCTCGATGTCGCTGCGCAGCAGGGGTTCGCCGCCGGTGAGCCGCAGCTTGCGGACCCCGAGGCGGGTGGAGATCCGGGCGACGCGGGTGATCTCCTCGAAGGTGAGGAGCAGGTCGCGGGCCAGGAACTCGTAGTCGCGCCCGAAGACCTCCTTCGGCATGCAGTATCGACAGCGGAAGTTGCACCGATCCGTGACCGAGATGCGCAGGTCCCGGAGCGGGCGGTCGAGGGTGTCGCGGGGCTCCACGTCCGGCAGGGTATCGGTGCGGGGGCCCTCAGCCGCCGTAGCGGTAGCGGTCCACGACGTTGCCGGAGCGGTCGAGGAGCAGCGCCATGTCGCCGCCGTTCGACCAGACCGGTCCGGCTGCACACCAGTGGAGCTCGGCGGCCGTGTCGGTTCCGCAGCCGGTCCGGACGACGATGCCGCCGTCGGCGGGGACGATCGTGTCCGGTTCGAAGGTGTAGCGGTGGGTGGACGACTCGTCGCGCAGGGTCCATCCGCCGATGTCGACGCCGTCACCGTCGTTGACGAGCCTCACCCACTCGTCGACGAGGCGATCACCGTCGGGGCCCGGAGGGTCCTCCTCGATCCTGGCGACGGCCACCCGCGCCTCGGTGGGCGGGCCGCAGGCGTCGGCCGCCCACAGGCCCCGGCCCCGGGAGAAGGCCTCCTCCTCGGCGGCGAGGAACGACTCGAGGGCCTGGTGGGCGAAGGACGTGGCGATGGCCGAACCGCCGACCACCTGGGCGAGGTTGACCAGGGCGTCGTCGGCGATCAGGTAGCCCCGGGTTCGCCCGAACTGGTCGGTGCCCACTCGCACGAGCGCGACGTCGGCGTCGCGGAGGAGGGCGACGAGCGCCTCCCGTGCCCGATCGCCGAAGCATTCGTCCCGGGCCTCGGGCGCGTTGATGCCCTCGAGCCGCACCTCCTCGGTGCCGTTGGGGGTGGCGACGACGAGTGAGTCGCCGTCGGTGACGGTCTCGACGGTGACGGGGATCCGATCGCCCTCGATGGGCGGCACGAGGTCGGGGAGCCCGACGGCCGAGGTGGTGACCGGGTTCGTCGTGACCGGACCGGTGGTCACCGCTCCTGTCGTCGCGGGCGAGGTCGTGGCGGCGGTCGATGGCGGGATGCTGGTGGCGGCCGGCTCGCCGCCGTCGGTGCAGGCACCGGCGAGGAGGGCGAGTCCGACGACGGCGGCGGTGATGCGCATGGGGGGCACGGTAGCCCCGGATCGGAGGCTTTCTTTCGCGGCCTGCCCTGCACCCTCTTGCAGATACTTGTGGTCATCTGTATGTACATGGCATGACCTCCACGGCGCACGGGCCCCTCCATCCTCATGCCCGTCCTCCCATGTCGATGGTGGCCGCGCCGGTTCCGTGCGCCGAGGAGGTCATCCCCCGGCCGACCGCCGTGGAGCGTCCCTGGATCGTTCCCCGGCTGCTCGACGACGGGCGGCCGGGGCACGACCTCGACGATCCGGCCGTCCGACGGTTCTGGACCGCGCTCGTCGGGCCCGGCGCCACGGCGGACCTGCTGCGAATGACCCGGGCCGCCGTCACCCGTCGCCCGATTCGCGAACCCCGGCACCGCTGGGCGCTCCTGCGCGAACAGGCGATCTGGTGGGACGGCGCGGACCTCTGGGTCCACCGCCGCATCCCGTACCTCGTCGAGTGGCAGGTCCGGCGGCTCCGCCCCGCGCTCCGCGCCGAGTACCGGCTGGTGCTCGAGCGTCTCGCCGACGCCGCCTAGCTAGACCGCCGCCTTCTTCTGGGCGTCGAGCACCGCGATGGCCGTCAGGTTCACGATGTCGCCGACGTCGACGTCCCGCTGGAGGACGTGGACCGACTTCGAGAGTCCGCTCAGGATCGGGCCGATGATCTCGGCGCGCCCGAGCCGGCCCAGGAGCTTGTAGGCGGCGTTGGCCGCCGTGAGCGTGGGGAACACGAGCACGTTGGCCTCGGTGCCGAGGGCGTTGAACGGGTGGCGCCGGTGCAGCAGGTCGGGGGTGACCGCGATGTCGGCCTGCATCTCGCCGTCGAGGGGCAGATCGGGCTCCCGCTCCCGACAGAGCTGGACGGCCTGCTGCACCCGATCCGGTTCGGGTCCCTGGGCGGAGCCGAAGTTCGAGTACGAGATGAGCGCCACTCGCGGTGACACGTCGAAGTACGTGCTCGCGAGGTTGGCGGTCGCCAGGGCGATCTCGGCGAGCTGCTCGGCCGTGGGCTCGGGGTTCACGGCGCTGTCGGCGATGAAGTACGGCTGCCCGCCGGCGATCACGATGTAGATGCCGTGGACGATCGTCCGACCC
>JAWVYO010000107.1:0-7576 GCA_033722675.1 Acidimicrobiia bacterium
GAGGTCGACTTCGAGGACCCGCACCTGAACCTTGTCCCCGACGGAGACGATTTCGGAGGGGTGGCTGACGTGCTGCCACGACAGCTCGGAGACGTGGACGAGCCCGTCCATGCCGCCGAGGTCGACGAAGGCACCGAAGTTGACCACCGAGGACACCGTTCCTTCACGGACCTCGCCGGGCTTCAGGTCGTCGAGGAAGGCCTGCCGCTGCTCGGCCTGCTCCTCCTCGAGGTAGGCGCGGCGGGACAGGACCACGTTGTTGCGGTTCTTGTCGAGCTCGATGACCTTCGCCTCGAGGGGGTTGCCGACGTAGGGGTGCAGGTCGCGGACCCGGCGGAGCTCGACGAGCGAGGCCGGCAGGAAGCCGCGCAGCCCGATGTCGACGATGAGGCCGCCCTTGACGACCTCGATGACGGTCCCGGTGACGGTGCCGCCCTCCTCCATGACCTTCTCGATGCGGCCCCAGGCGCGCTCGTACTGGGCGCGCTTCTTGGAGAGGATGAGGCGTCCGTCCTGATCCTCCATCTGGAGGACGAGGGTCTCCACCTCGTCGCCGAGGGAGACGATCTCGCCCGGGTCCACGTTGTTGCGGATCGACAGCTCGTTGGCCGGGATCACGCCCTCGGACTTGTAGCCGATGTCGACGAGCACCTCGTCGTGGTCGATGCGGACGACCGTGCCGGTGACGAGGCTGCCCTCGGAGAACTCCACGACGGTCTTCTCGACGGCGGCGGCGAAATCCTCCTCGCTGAGGTCGCTCGGCAGCTCGCCGATCTCCTTGATCGCCTCGGCGGGCGACTGGGCCACGAGCTTGTCGGCGGGGTCGTCGCTCAGGGGGACGTCCTCCGCGGCGACGGGCACGAGGGGGTCGAGGTCGCTCTCGGCGTCCTCGGACGCGGCGTCCTCGGCGGGAGCCTCGTCCGTCGGGGCCGCCTCGTCGGTGGCGGCCTCCTCGGTGGCGGCCTCGGGGGCGACAGCCTCGTCGGTGGCGTCGGTGGTCTCGTCCTGCGGCTCGGCGGCCGCCTCGGGCTCGGCCACCGCGCCGTTCTCGGCGGCGGCGTCGGCCGTGGTCTCCTCGGCTGCGGCGGTGTCGGCCTCGGGCTCGACGTCCACCTTCGCCTTCGCGTCCGCCTCGGCGGGCGCGGTCATCGAATCATCGGTCATTGGTTTCGGTCACTCCTAGAACATGAAGCTCTCGCGGTCGCCGCGCGCACGAGGCACGGGGAGCGAGGCAGCGCCAGCGTACCACAGCGGTCCCGCTCCCAACGCCCCTCAGGCCTTGGCGTCGCCGAGCGTGGTGCCCGTGCCGACGTCCACCCGGAGCGGGACGTCGAGCTCGACGATCCCCTCCATGATCTCGCGGGTGAGGTCGACCGCCGCCTCCACCTCGTCGTCGGGTGCCTCGATCACCAACTCGTCGTGCACCTGCAGCAGCATGGCGGTGCGCATCCCACGGGCCTCCAGCTCGTCCTGGAGGGCGATCATCGCCTTCTTGATGATGTCGGCGGCGGATCCCTGGATCGGGGCGTTGAGGGCCATGCGCTCCCCCATCTGGCGGACCCGGTAGTTGCCCGATGACAGCTCCGGTAGATAGCGGCGACGGCCCAGCAGCGTCGTCGTGTACCCCTCGTTGCGGGCCCGTTCGACGATCCCCTCCATGAAGGCGCCGACCTCGGGGAACTGGGCGAAGTAGGCGTCCATGTGCTCCTGCGCCTCGTCGGTGCCGATCTCCAGCCGTTGGGCGAGCCCGTACGCCTCCATGCCGTAGAGCAGGCCGAAGTTGATGACCTTGGCGCGACGCCGCAGGTCGGGATCGACGTCGTCGACCGGCACGTCCCACACGCGGGCGGCGGTGGCCGTGTGGATGTCCTGGCCCGTCGTGAAGGCCTCCACCAGCCCGGGATCACCGCTCAGATGGGCGAGGATCCGCAACTCGATCTGGCTGTAGTCGGCGACGACGAACCGGTGCTCCGGGGCTGCCACGAAGGCCCGGCGGATCGTCCGCCCCTCCTCGGAACGGACCGGGATGTTCTGCATGTTCGGTCGTTCCGACGAGATGCGGCCCGTCGCGGCGCCCGTCTGGTTGAAGACGCAGTGGATCCGCCCGTCGGGAGCCACGAGGGGCAGCAGCCCGTCGACGTAGGTGGAGCGAAGCTTCTCGAGCTCGCGATAGCGGAGCAGCTGCTCGGCGATGGGGTGCTCGTCGGCCAGCTTCTCGAGGACCGACGCGTCGGTGGAGGGCGCCCCCTTCGGCGTCTTCTTCGTGACCGGCAGTCCGAGCCGCTCGAAGAGCACCTCCCGCAGCTGGAGCGTCGAGTTGACGTTGAAGGGCTCGCCGGCGGCGTCGTAGATCTGCTTCTCCAGCGTGGCGAGGCGGTCGCGCAGCGACTCCCGGAGCTCCTCGAGGTACGCCGTGTCGACGGCGATGCCCTCCACCTCCATGAGCGCCAGGACCCGGGCGAGCGGCAACTCGATGCCCTCGAACAGCTCCCGGCTGCCGCGGGCGTCCAGCTGCTCGGTGAGGGGCTCCACGAGGCGGGCGATCGCCACCGCGCGGCGCCCGGCGGCCTCGAGATCCGGACCGCTCCCCTCGAAGTCGAAGGCGCCCTGGGCGCCGCCGCCCCCGGCGTCGGCCTCCTCGGCGGGCTCGATCTCGAGCCCCAGCACCCGGCCGGCGAGGTCGTGGAGGTCGGGCGCGCGCTCCGCCGGGTTGATCACGTAGCCGGCGAGGGCGGTGTCGAAGGCGAGGCCCCGGAACCCCAGGTCCGCCTCGAACAGGGCCCGCATGAGCCGCTTGCCGTCGTGGAGCGCCTTCGGCACGTCGGGGTCGGCGAGGGCGTCGGCGATCGGCCCGAGATCCTCGGCCGTCACGAAGGTCGCAGCCTCGTCCTCGGCGGCCACGGCGACGCCGACGAGATCGCCCTCGGCGTCCCAGACGGGTTCGAGCGCCAGCGTCCCCTCGACGAGGGCGGCCACGCTGTCCTCGCTGCGGGCCGTGGAGACCTCCACCTCGAGCACGGCGTCGGGGCTCGCCTCCGCGGCGCCGCCCACCTCCTGGAGGCGCTGCCACAGCGACCGGAAGGCCAGGGCGTCGAACACCTCCCGCACCTCGCCCGGGTCCCAGGGCTCCAGCCGCAGGTCCTCGGGCGTGACGTCCACCTCCACGTCGTCGAGGAGCCGGGACAGCCGGCGGTTCAGGAACACCTGGTCGCGGTACTCGGCCAGGTTCTCCTTCAGCTTCGGCGTCTGCTCCTCCAGGTGCTCGTAGATGCCCTCGAGGCTGCCGTATCCGGCGACGAGCTTCGTGGCCGTCTTCTCCCCCACCCCCGGCACGCCCGGCAGGTTGTCCGAGGAGTCCCCCCGGAGCGCCGCGTAGTCGACGTACTGCTCCGGCCGCACGCCGTACCGCTCCTCCACGTAGGAGGGGTCGACGACGATCGTGTCGGAGATGCCCCGCCGGGTGTAGTACACGCGGACCGGGCCGCCGACCACCTGGAACGAATCGCGGTCGCCGGTGACGATGAGCACGTCCCAGCCGTCCTCGGCCGCGTCCTTCGCCAGTGTGGCGATCACGTCGTCGGCCTCGAAGCCCGGCGCCTCCACCTGGGTGAACCGCAGGGCGTCGGCGACCTCGCGCATGAGCGGCAGCTGGGAGCGGAACAGGTCCGGCGCGGCCTCGCGCTGCGCCTTGTACTCCGGGAACTCCTCGGAACGGAAGGTCTTCTCCGGGGTGTCCCAGCAGACCGCGAGGGCATCGGGATGCTCGTCGCCGAGCAGCTTGATGATCATCGACGTGAACCCGAACACCGCGTTCGTGACGCGACCGTCCGGGGTCGCCAGGTCGGTGGGGAGGGCGTAGAAGGCGCGGTAGGCCAGCGAATGGCCGTCGAGGAGGGCGAGTTTCGGCATCGCCGCCGATGGTAGAGGCGGACCTACCCGAGCTTGTCGAGGAGCTCCAGGCGCTTCGCCTCCAGCGCCTCGATCTTCCCGTCGAGGTGCTCGATCTCCTGCTCGAAGCGGGCGACGTCCTGAGACGTGATGCGTGCCTCGTCCCGGTCCAGCGCCGACCCTCCGGCGGCGTCGCGCTGCGCGTCGTCGTCGATGTGGCGGAGCATGTCCAACTCGCCCACGGCCATGCGGCGCTCCTCACGGAGGCGCTCCAGCTCGTCGAGGATCTTCAGGAGGCGGCGTTCGGTACGGCCCATGGATGCCGGCCACGCGGGTCTACCATCGCGGTGCGCCGGGATGGCGGAATGGTAGACGCGGCGGACTCAAAATCCGCTGGGCGCAAGCCCGTGGGGGTTCGAGTCCCCCTCCCGGTACTCGCAAGGCGAACCGCCATCTGCATCCGCGTGTTCCAGCCCCGATGCGGTGCCGTCGCGCAGCGCGGGCCCGAAGGGCGAAGATTCGAGTCCCCCTCCCGGTACAGCTCACATTCCCCGGGCCGACTTCCTCGGCGGCCGAACCGCCTCGGAACAGACGCCGGTCGGCCCTCCTCCACAGCCGGGGCCCCAACCCCGGCGCAGCCGTCTCGGCGAACCTCGGCCTGGATCCGCGTGATGCGGCCCCGAAGCGTTGCGATCGCGGAGCGCGCGCCCGACGGGCGAAGGTTCGCGTCCCCCTCCCGGTATGTCCGAGGTTCTCTCCTCTCGGCGGAGCGAAGCGGAGCCGTCCGGGGGGAGTACCCCGGAGCGAAGCGGAGGGGGGAGGGGGGCCTCCTCAACAGCTGTTGTTGATCCAGCAGAGCCAGGAGGCACCGCCACGGCTGGCGACCGGTGACTCCTCCAGCGCCGATCCGAGTGACCGGGCGATCATTGGCGTGAGCCGGACGTGCACGACGGCGTCCCCGACCGTCGCCGGGAGACCGGCGCCCGTGCCCCCGGCCCCGCGAACGAGCTCGACCTCCAGGAGTCCCTGCAACGTCGCGGCATCGGGGTCGAAGGTCGCCGCCGAAAGCGTCCCACGGACCATCTCGCCGTTCGTCGTCACGATGACCGGGAGTGGCGCGTCGGCGGCCTCCGACCCGGCGAGGGCTCCGAAGAACTCGTCGAGCGGCACCGGCGTCGTCACGACATCGCTCCCGGACCCGGTCAGGACCGCCATCACCGTGCCCGTGCCCGTCAACACTGCGTCGTAGGTGTCGGGGCCCGTGATCGAGAAGGCTCCGCCGTCCGCCGAGAACACGGCGGGCGGGAGCGGCGTCGATGCACCGTCGGCCTCCGCGTCGTCGGATCCGCCGCAGGCGGCCGCAACCAACGCGACGACCGTCAGTCCGACCAGATATCTGCGCATGTGTCCCCTCGAGATCGATCCGGGGAGGGTACGCCCGGCCGGATCCCACGCAATCCGGCTCCTGTGGGCCGTCTCAGACTCCCCGAGCCCGGCGCGTCACGAAGGGCATGGCGCCGACAGCGTCGGGCATCTCGTGTTCGCCCGGGCGGTCCTGAGTGCTCGGCCGTCGTCGACCCGAACCGGCCGCCGAGCCCTCATCGCAGGGCCCCGACCCGGCACCGAAACCGCCGCCGATGACGGCCCAGGGGAACAGCACCAGGACGACGAGAAAGAAGACGGCGAGAACCGTGACCCACGTCATCGCCAGCCACTCGAACCCGTGACGCGTCCGGCGGCGATCAGGCTTCGCGCCAGCCGTTGGTGATGGGGAGTCGGCGATCGCGGCCGAGGGCCTTCGTTGTGATCCGCACGCCGGGGGCGGCCTGGCGGCGCTTGTACTCGTTGCGGTCGACCATGCGGGCCACCCGCCGGACGAGCTCGAGGTCGAAGCCGGCCTTGGCGATCTGCTTGGGGGCCATGTCGCGCTCGACGTACCGCCGCAGGATCTCGTCGAGGACCTCGTAGTCGGGGAGGGAGTCGCTGTCCTGCTGATCGGGCCGCAGCTCCGCCGACGGCGGTTTCGTGATCGTGTTCTCGGGGATGACCTCGCCGTCACGATTCCGCCAGCGGGCCAGGCGGTACACCCGGGTCTTCAGCACGTCCTTGAGGACCGAGTACCCCCCGGCCATGTCGCCGTAGAGGGTGGCGTACCCCACCGACATCTCGGACTTGTTGCCGGTGGCGACGACCATGCCGCCGTACCGGTTCGAGATCGCCATGAGGATCGCCCCTCGGGTCCGGGCCTGGAGGTTCTCCTCGGCCACGTCGACCTCGGTGGTCTCGAAGGTCTCCCCGAGCGTGTCGAGGAACCCCGAGAAGGGCGGCTCGATCGGGATCGTCGAGAACGTGATCCCGAGATTGGCGGCGAGGTGCTCGGAGTCGCTCACCGACCCCTCCGACGAGAACCGGCTGGGCATGGTGACGCCCCAGACGTGCTCGGGCCCCAACGCGTCGGCGGCGATCGTGGCGGTGAGCGCCGAGTCGATGCCGCCCGACAGCCCCACGACCACGTCGGCGAAGCCGTTCTTCGCGACGTAGTCCCGGAGGCCCGTGACGAGCGCCGTGTAGATCTCCTCGTCCTCGTCGAGGCGGTCGCCGAACTCCGGGTTCGGTTCGGGGTCGCCGTCGAGGAGCTCACCACGGCTCACCACGGTGGCCTCGACATCGGGGCGCGCCTCCTCGGGGAGCGGCACGTCGACCCAGAAGAGGTCCTCGACGAACTGCGGCGCCCGGTAGAGAAGCGTTCCCGCCGCGTCGAAGACCATGCTGTCGCCGTCGAAGACGAGCTCGTCCTGGCCGCCGACGAGGTTCAGGTACACGACCGGCACGCCGTAGTCGCGGGCCCGGGTGGCCAGCATCGTCTGGCGCTCGGGCCCCTTGCCGCGGTGGTAGGGCGACCCGTTGATGTTGAGGAGGATGTCGGCCCCCGCCTCCGCCTGGTCCTCGGGAGGGCCGTCGGGGACCCAGATGTCCTCACACACCGACACGCCCGCCGCGACGCCGTTGATCTCCCACAGCGCCCCGGGCCGCTCCCCCGGCCAGAAGTAGCGGTCCTCGTCGAACACGGCGTAGTTGGGGAGCCGCCCCTTGTGGTAGATACCCCGCAGCTGGCCGCCGGCGACGAGCGCCGCCGCGTTGTGGAGGCGATCGTGGCCCGCATCGTCCCGCTTCACGCCCGCCGACCGATCGACCACGCCGACGACGACGGCCGTGTCGCCCGAGGCGCCCGCGATGCGATGGAGGGCGGCCAGGTTCGCGTCGACGAAGGCCTTCCGGAGGACCAGGTCCTCGGGCGGATAGCCGGTGATCGCCAGTTCGGGGAGGAGGAGGACGTCGGCCTGCACCTCCTCGGCCCAGGCCATCGCCTCCAGGATCCGCGCCGTGTTGCCCTCGATGTCGCCGACGCGCAGGTTCAGCTGCGCCCCGGCGACGCGCAGGAAGTCCATCAGCGCTTCGCCGCCTCCACGAACCCCGCCACGGCGCTCCCGAGCTCCGAGCGCGCCGCGGCGACGTCGGGCGCGTCGAGCACCCGGCGGCAGATGGCCGTGCCGACGATGAAGCCGTCGGCGACGCGGGCGGCGGCACGGGCGGCCTCGTTCGAGGAGATCCCGACGCCGAGGACGAGCGGTGTGTCGGTGAGGGATCGGACCCGCTCGGCCAGCGCCGCGGCCCGGTCGCTCGTACC
>JAWVYO010000108.1:0-7479 GCA_033722675.1 Acidimicrobiia bacterium
AGCACCAGGTCGTCGCCATCGGCCGCCGCCTCGAGGGCGATCCCGTCGGGACCCCACGAGCCGGAGGGCTCCAGCTGGGCGACGGCGAGTCGATGCTCCCCGGCGGCCACCTCGGGGAGGATCTGCTGCTTCTGCTCCTCGTTCCCCGCCCTGAGGACGAGGTCCGCCCCCAGCACGATCGACGACAGGTAGGGGGCCGGGAAGAGGGAGCGTCCCATCTCCTCCATGAGGATCGCCTGCTCGAGGAAGGAGAACCCGGCGCCGCCGTACGCCTCGGGGATCGCCATGGCCTGCCATCCCTGCTGGGCGATCTCCGACCAGTGGCCCTCGTCGAAGCCGGCGTCGGTCTCCATGAGCTCCCGGACGGTCTCCGACGGCGCCTTGTCGTCCAGGAACCGGCGGGCCGTCTCCCGGAGCATCTCCTGCTCTTCGCTGAAGGCGAAGTCCATGTCTCTCCCGGTTGAGCGATCGCTCAAACTCTAGCGCCGGCCGCCTGGCCGCCTTCCGGCGCGTTCTGGTCCTCCCTCACCCTCGACGGCTCGCCGGGGAGGAGTTCCCGTCCGGGGTAGGGTCCACGTCGATGCCCCGTCCCCTCCATGTCGACACGCCCGACGTCCGCGTCGTCAAGCTGTGTGTCGGGCCGATGGAGAACAACGCCTACGTGGTCGCCTGCGCGGCGACGGGCGACAGCATCGTGGTGGACGCGGCCGCCGAGACCGACCGGATCCTGGCGGCCTGCCAGGGCACCTCACCCCGGGCGATCGTCACCACCCACGGACACTGGGATCACGTCCAGGCCGCCGACGACGTCCGAGCGGCACTGGGTGTGCCCCTCCTCGTCCACCCCGCCGATGCCGGGGATCTCGAGGCCACCGAGCCGATCCCCGACGTCGTCGAGGTCGGGCACCTGCGATTCGACGCACCCCACGTCCCCGGGCACACCCCCGGCTCGACGTGTCTGGCCGGGTACGGCCTCGCCTTCACCGGTGACACGCTGTTCCCCGGCGGCCCGGGCGCCACGGGGTCGCCCGAGGCCTTCGCCCGGATCATGGGCGGCCTCCGCGACCACCTGTTCACCCTGCCCGACGAGACCCTGGTGCTCCCGGGGCACGGGCTCGACACGACGATCGGCGCCGAGCGCCCCCACCTGGACGCGTGGGAGCGCAGGGGCCACTGACCACCGGAGGAACCATGCAGTTCGGCCTCATGACGGAACCCCAGATCGGGATGACCTACGACGAGCAGGTCGAGGCCGCCCGGTTCGCCGAGGACGCCGGCCTCGAGGTGTTCGCCCGCTCCGACCACTACGCCCAGGCGCGGATCGAGTCGCCGCACGCCACCGACGCCTTCGCCTCGCTCGGTGGCCTCGCCCGTGACACCTCCACCGTCCAGCTCTGCGTCCTCGTCAGTCCGATCACCTTCCGCCACCCCGCCGTGATCGCGAAGTCGGCCGCCACCGTCCACGAGATGTCGGGGGGGCGCCTCCTGCTCGGCGTCGGCACCGGATGGATGGAGCACGAGCACGACCTCCTCGGGATCCCCTTCCCGGAGTCGTCGGAACGCTGGGATCGGTTCGAGGAGGCGCTCGCCTATCTCTGGGCCGCCTTCGGACGCACCCCCGGAGGCTTCGAGGGCGAGTACTACGCCCTGGCCGACGAGCCGATCCGGCCGCAGCCCGACGGCCTCGAGATCGTCGTGGGCGGGGGCGGACCCCGGCGCACCCCGCGCCTGGCCGGCACCTTCGCCGAGGAGTACAACGTCTTCGCCATGGATCCCGACGGGGTCCGCGAGCGCGTCGAGGTGGCCCGCGAGGCGGCCGCCGAAGCGGGGCGGGATCCCGACGCCCTGCGCATCAGCATGATGGGCCAGGCGGTGGTGGGGACCGACGAGGCCACCTACCGCGAGGCGCTCCGCCGGACCGCCGCGGCCTTCCCCTTCGAGCGATCGCCCGAGGAGCACGAGGAGCGGCTCCGGAAGGCCGGCCTGCCCTGCGGCCCCGCCGACGACGCCCTCGAGACACTCGGGGCCTTCGCCGAGGCAGGGGTCGAACGGTTCTACGTCCAGGTCCTCGGCCCGATCGACACGGACCTGCTCGCCGAGCAGTTCGCCGTCCTGCGGGGCTGACGCCCGCGCCGGTTGCCCCGGCCCCTGCCTACGCTTCGCGGGACACAGGAAGGACTCATGATCAGGTCTCGCGCCCTCTTCGCCATCGCCGCCATCGCGCTCGTGGCCGCCGCCTGCGGCACCGGGTCGGGCGACGCCCAGGTCCTGCGCTACGGCTATGCCCCGGGTGACGCCCTCACCTACGACGTCTCGGCCGCCGTCGAGGGCGGACTCACCGTCCAGGGCCCCCTGGAGCCCGGTGTGACGGAGGGCTCCGCCGACATCGACGTCGCCGTCGACATGCGCGTCGGCTACGAGGTCCTCGAGGGCGACGACCCCACCATCTCGGTCGTCCGCATCACCCAGGAGTTCACCGGACTGAGCGGCTCGGTGTCGGGCATGGGCGAGGACCGCACCCTCTCGGACGCCGACCTCGAGGGTCTCGAGCCCATCACCGTCGAGATCTCCGTCGACGAGACCGGCGAGATCGTGTCGGCGTCCGTCGACGGCCAGGAGGTCCCGCTCGACCGGATGCTCGACTTCGGAGCCCTGTCGGAGGGCGGTCTCGACGACTTCGCGGGCCTGGGGAGCCAGCTCCTGAACCCCGGCCACTTCGGGCCCGAACTGCCCACCGACGCCGTCGGCGTCGGCGACGAGTGGACCACGGAGAAGACGAGTGCGCCGCTCGGCCTCGACGTCTCCCAGCAGACCACGCACCGCATCGCCGGGGAGGAGACCGTCGGCGGGCGCACCACCTTGCGCATCGAGTCGACCGTGACCACCGAGGCGCTCGAACTGGGGCTCGCCGAGCTCCTCGAGGGGTTCCTCGGTGATCTCGAGGGCGGCCTGGGCGGCGACCTCGGTGGAGACGACGACTTCGGGTTCGCCCCCGAGGACGTCGCCGCCTTCCTCGAGGCCATGGGCCTGGAACTCCGGTTCGTCCTCGCCGGGTCCGAGGGGACGGCCACCACGTGGTTCGACCCGGCCGACGGCCTCGTCGTGCGTCACACCGCGACGAACCCGGTGGATCTGTCGGTGTCGGTCACGGGCATCCCCGACACCGGCGACGTGTCCCTC
Organism: Acidimicrobiia bacterium; assembly: GCA_033722675.1. GTDB lineage: Bacteria > Actinomycetota > Acidimicrobiia > Spongiisociales > UBA11373 > DATHYU01. The sequence goes on from JAWVYO010000108.1 coordinate 3,181, forward strand.
GACGCCGAGTTCACGATCACCCAGGACGCGACGCTCGTCGAGTAGCGAAACACCTTCGGGTTGGGTCCGGGGCACGGATACCCTTGCCCCATGACCGATCTGCTCGTCGTCGACGACCTGCACGCGTCCGTCGAGGGAACCGAGATCCTCAAGGGTGTGTCGCTCACCGTGCGTGCCGGTGAGATCCACGCGCTGATGGGCCCCAACGGCTCCGGCAAGTCCACCCTCGCCAACGTCCTCATGGGTCATCCCGACTACGAGGTGACCGGTGGCTCGATCCGCTTCGAGGGCGAGGACGTCACCGACTGGAGCCCCGACGAGCGCGGTCAGGCGGGCATGTTCCTCGCCTTCCAGTACCCCGAGGAGATCCCCGGCGTCTCGGTCGTGAACTTCCTCCGCAGCGCACTGTCGGCGCGGACGGGGACCGACTACACGGTGCTGGAGCTCCGCCTGAAGGTCATGGAGACCATGCAGGAGCTGGGCATGGAGGCGTCCTTCGCCGATCGCTACCTCAACGAGGGGTTCTCCGGGGGCGAACGGAAGCGCAACGAGGTCCTCCAGATGGCGGTCCTCGAGCCGAAGGTCGCCGTCATGGACGAGACGGACTCGGGCCTCGACATCGACGCCCTGAAGATCGTCGCCGACGGCGTGAGCAAGGTGGCCTCCCCCGAACGGGGCTTCCTCATCATCACGCACTACCAGCGGATGCTCGACTACATCACGCCCGACGTCGTGCACGTGTTCGTGGACGGCCGCATCGTGGAGACGGGCGACGCCGAACTCGCCAAGCGGATCGAGGACGAGGGCTACGACGCCTTCCGCCTGGAGCCCGCGGGATGATCGATCTCTCGCATCTGCGAGAGGACTTCCCCATCCTGACGCGCCAGGTCGGCGGGAGGCCGCTGGTCTATCTCGACTCCACGGCCACCACGCAGAAGCCGGTGCAGGTGCTCGACGCCATGGACCGCTTCTACCGCGAGTCCAACGCCAACGTCCACCGCGGCGCCTACGCCCTCGCCGAGGAGGCCACCACCGCCTACGAGGGGGCTCGCTCCACCGTCGCAGCCTTCGTGGGCGCCGAGCCCCGCGAGATCGTCTTCACCCGGGGCACGACGGGCGCCCTGAACGCCGTCGCCGGAGGATGGGGGCTCCACCGCCTCCGCGAAGGCGACCGGATCCTGCTCACGACCATGGAGCACCACGCCAACATCGTCCCCTGGCAGCTCGTCGCCCGCCACACCGGAGCCGAGCTCGTGTATCTCCCCGTCGGCGACGACCACCTGGTGGACCTCTCGGGTCTCGACGAGATCCTCGACGACCGGGTCAAGATCGTGGGCATCAGCGGGATGTCGAACGTGCTCGGCACCCTCGGACCCGTGCGGGAGCTCGTCGCCGCAGCGAGGACCGTGGGGGCGATCGTCGTCGTGGACGGTGCGCAGCTCGTCCCCCACCTACCGGTCGACGTCCGCGATCTCGGCGCCGACTTCGTCGCCTTCGGCGCCCACAAGATGCTGGGGCCCACCGGGATCGGCGCGCTGTGGGGACGCCTGGACCGTCTCGAGGAGATGGAGCCCGCCGAGGGCGGCGGCGAGATGATTCGATCCGTGGGACTCCACGAGTCCACGTGGGCCGACGTGCCCCACAAGTTCGAGGCCGGCACACCGCCCATCGCCGAGGCGATCGGGTTCGCCGCCGCCGTCGACTACCTGACCGCCATCGGCATGGACACGGTGCGCAAGCACGAGACCGACCTCACCGCGTACGCCCTGGAGCGGCTGATGGAGATCCCCGACACGACGATCCACGGGCCGCTCGACCCGGAGCTGCGCGGGGGCGCGATCTCGTTCTCGGTGGCCGACATCCACCCCCACGACCTGGCGTCGATCCTCGACCAGCACGGGGTCGCCATCCGCGCCGGCCACCATTGCGCGAAGCCGCTCATGACCGTGCTCGACGTCCCGGCCACCGCCCGGGCGTCGCTCTACGTGTACAACGTGCCCGAGGAGATCGACCGGCTCGTCGAAGCCGTCCACGATGCGAGGAGGATCTTCGGTGTCGGTTGAGGAGATCTACCGCGAAGTCATCCTGGACCACTACCGCAACCCGCGGCATCGCGGGACGCTGGAGGACCCCGACGCCCACGGCGAGGGTGACAACCCGCTGTGCGGCGACGAGGTGGCGATCGACGTCGCCATCGACGACGGCCACATCACCGACATCGCCGTGGCCGGGACCGGCTGTGCCATCAGCCAGGCCTCGGCGTCGATGATGGCCGAGGCGGTGCTCGGGAGGTCGCTCGAGGAGACCGACGAGCTGACCCACCGCTTCAAGCGGATGATGGACATCGAGGAGGGCGACGCCGGCCTCGATCCGGAGCGGCCGGGCGCCGTGCTCGGCGATCTCGAGGTCCTCGCCGGCGTGCGCCGCCTCCCGGTCCGCATCAAATGTGCCGACCTCGCCTGGACCACGCTCCAGGAAGCCATCGGGCGCGACTGACCCCGGCCGTCCGGCTCACCTCCGATCCAGGAACCCCTCGATGAGTTCGGCGCTGCGCGCCGGGTGCCCCAACCACGGGAGGTGCCCGGCGTCGAGCAGCTCGAGCCGGGCGTCGGCGAGGGCGTCGGCGGTCCGTTCGGCGACGTCGGCGCCGCCGACGGGATCGCCCGAGCCCCACACGAGCAGGGTCGGGACGGTCACGGCACCCAGGTCCGCCGCCGTCAGCCGGAGCGACGAGCGGAACCCGCGGACGGGGGTGATGACGGCGCGGGTCTCGTCCCGCCCGGCTGCCGCCGTGACGGGATCACGGTTGTCGGCGACCATCGCCTCCACCACCTCCGGGTGATCCCCGATGGTCTCGCTCTCGCCGAAGGCCCCCATCATCCGACGCACGGTCTTCGGCGACGGCTTCACGAGCCGGGTGAGCACGCTTCCCAGCCCGGGTGTGGCCATGATGCGCAACGGTGCCGGGATGTCGGTGCCGGGCACGAGGGGCGCCGCCCCGGTGAGCACGAGCCGCCCGACCCGTTCGGGACGATCGAGCGCGAACCACAGCGACCACGTGCCGCCCATGGAGCTCCCGACGAGATCGATGCGTTCGACTCCGAGGCCGTCGACGACGGCGTCGAGGAAGCGGACCGCCGTATCCCGAAACCCGGCGGTGTCGTATCCGACGGGATCGCTCAGGCCGAATCCCGGTCGGTCCGGGACGACGAGGTGCCGCCCGGGCAGTCGGTCCACGAGGGGCAGCCAGACGTAGCCGGCCGCTCCGCCACCGTGGACGAGCACCACCGGACGGTCTCCTGCGGGCTGCTCCAGCACGTGGATCGGCGGATGTCCTCCGGCCTGGAGGCGACGCGAGTCGAGGTCCCGTCGACGCGCCATCTCCTCGTACGTCGTGGCGATCTCCTTCATGGGTGGCACGGCTCCCCTCCGTTGGTTGACATTGTGTAAAGTATCAGCGATTCGACGAGGTCGCGGGAGGCAGCCATGACACAGCCGGCGGGCCGAGGCAGCTCGGCCACCCGGCGGCGGATCCTCGAGGCGGCCCACCGCCTGCTGTCCGACCCTGCCGCTCCCGTCCCGAGCATGCAGGCGATCGCCGAGGCCGCCGACGTCTCCCGCCAGGCGCTGTACCTCCACTTCCGCGACCGCGCCGGCCTCCTCCTGGCCACCGTCGATCACATCGACGATTCCGGGGACCTCGCCGAAGGTGTCTCCTTCGTCCGCGACGCGCCCGACGCCCTGGCGGCGATGGATCGGTTCGTGGGATTGGTCGCCTGGACGAGTCCCCGCATCGCCGACGTGGCGCGGACGCTCGATGCGGCCCGGGCATCGGATCCCGACCTCGAAGCGGCCTGGCAGGACCGCATGGCCGGCCGGCGACGGATGTGCCGGGAGCTCGTGGGGCGGCTGATCGACGAGGGACGGCTCCGACCCGAGTGGGATCCCGACGCGGCGACCGACCTGCTGTGGGAGATCACCTCCGTGCGGACGTGGGAGGATCTCGTCGTCGACCGAGAATGGTCGCCCGAGGCCTACATGACCGCCGTGCAGCGCGTCCTTCGCCATGGCCTCACCACGGTCTGAGCCCGTCGGATGACACGGGGGTCGCTACTCTCGGTGGCGTGTCTGCTACTTCTCGTAGTGCCCGCGCCGACCGGAGAACGCGTACCGACCGCCGGACCGGACCGAGCCGGATCCACCGTCCTGAACGGCGGACCGGGTTCGCACGTCGCGATGCCGGGCGCTCCACCCACCGACGATGGGTGCGCCGGACCAGCGAGTCCCCCCGGCGGGCGG
>JAWVYO010000109.1:0-7416 GCA_033722675.1 Acidimicrobiia bacterium
CCGAGGGTCTCCCCGACTACACCGCCTCCTACGAGGCGGGCATGGACAAGTTCGTCCAGTTCCTCGGCTGGTGCGACGAGTTCGCCATTCCCCACGTCACCTGCTGGCTGCTCTCGAAGGAGAACCTCGAGCGCCCCTCCGCAGAACTGGAGCCGTACTTCGACGTGCTCGTCGACCTCTTCGACCGGCTGCCGGACGAGGTGCCGGAGGGCACGGGATTCACGGTCATGGGCAGCCTCGACCTGCTGCCCGACCGGCTCCGGTCGGCGGCCGGACGCCTCGCCGACAGCTGCAACGGGGGCGACCGCCACATCTCCATCGCGCTGGCCTACGGCGGCCGCCAGGAGATCGTCGACGCGGTGCGCGATCTCGTCGGCAAGCTGGCCGCCGAGGGGATCCCCGCCCCCGAGCTCGCCGGGGCCATCGACGGCGACGCCATCGCCTCACACCTCTACACGGCGGGGATGCCGGATCCGGACCTCGTGATCCGCACGTCGGGGGAGTCGCGCATGTCGGGCTTCCTGCTCTGGCAGGCGGCCTACGCCGAGTACTCCTTCGTGGACGTCCACTGGCCCGCCTTCCGGCGGGTGGACTTCCTCCGGGCCCTGCGGGACTTCACCCGACGCGAGCGCCGGTTCGGCAAGTAGCCGTCAGGCGGCCGGCGAGCCGGCCGGAGGGACGGGCGGCTCCCACCCCGGGTTCTCGCACGTCAGTACGTGCAGGATGCCGTGCATGCGCTCGAGGCTGTCGCCGTCGAGCATGGCGCCCACCCTGCGATGCGCGACCGCCTCGAACACGGGCTGGTGCTCGGCGATGAGTGCCGCACCGGCGGGGGTGACCTCGGCGTAGACGACCCGGCGATCCTCCTCAGAGGGCACCCGGTCGAGATAGCCGCCCTCCACGAGCCGGTCCACGATCCGGGTCACACCGCCCCGGGTGACGACGAGGGTCTCCGCCAGCTCGGTCATCTTGAGGCGCTGGTCGGAGAACAGGATCTGGATGATCACGAGGATCTCCGACAGCCCGAGTCCGGAGGCGCGTTCGAGTTCGTCGTCGAGTTCGTCGGAGAGCAGCGCAGCCATGCGGAGGAGTTGCAGCGTCGCTTTCGTCGCGGTGGATGGTTCGGGCATCCCGGGGCTCATGGCCGTCAGTGTATCTCGCTACCGGTTGCGTCGTCAATAATTGATAAGTTGACAAATACTCGACCATGTGATTGAGTGGTGAACGATTGACGGAGCAACTAGTTAGGGAGAACGCTTCATGACCCAGACCGTCACCGAGACCCCCATGCCTCCCGAGGAGCGTCGGACGCAGGCCGCCGTCGTGGTCGAGGGGCTCGTCAAGCACTATCCGCACCCCGACGGAGGCACGTTCGCCGCCGTCGACGGCGTCGACCTCACCGTGCGCCGCGGCGAGGTGTTCGGGATCCTCGGACCCAACGGCGCCGGCAAGACGACCACGCTCGAGATGATCGAGGGGCTCACGCGTCGCGACGGGGGCCGGATCTCCGTCCTCGGAATGGACCCGGCCGACGACCCGCTCGCCGTCAAGCGGCGGATCGGCGTGCAACTGCAGTCTTCGGCGTACTTCGAGTTCCTCCGCCTCGGCGAGATCCTCGACCTGTTCGGAGGCTTCTATCCGAAGCGGCTGGCCGCCGACGATCTGCTGGCCCGGGTCGGCCTCACCGGGAAGCGCAACGCGCTCGTCGGCGAGCTCTCGGGTGGGCAGGCCCAGCGGTTCTCGATCGTCGCGGCTCTCGTGAACGATCCCGACGTCGTGTTCCTCGACGAGCCCACGACCGGCTTGGACCCGCAGGCACGGCGGAACGTGTGGGATGTCATCTCGTCGCTGGCGAACGAGGGGCGAACCGTGATCCTCACGACGCACTCGATGGAGGAAGCCGAGGCGCTCTCCGACCGGATCGCCATCATCGACCATGGACGCGTCGTCGCCGTCGACACACCCCTGGCCCTCATGGAGCGGCACGGAGTCGGCACCCGCGTCGCGTTCGCCGCCGCCGGAGGACTCGATCTCGACGTCCTCGGCGGCCTCGCCGCCGTCGACGACGTGCGGGCGACCGGGAACGGCACCACGCGGTACGTGCTCGCCGTGTCGAGCCCCGACGTGGTGGTCCCGGCCCTCTACCGGTGGGCGGTCGAGCGGGGCGTCGACCTCGCCGACGTGACGATCCGCCGCTCGACCCTCGAAGACGTGTTCCTCAACCTGACCGGCAGCCGTCTCCGCGACTGATCGATCCGAAGGAGTATCCCGATGCGATCCATCCTCCCCATGTTCCGAGCGTCCATGCGCTCCATCGTCCGCGACCGTCAGACCCTCATCGGGGCCACGGTCTTCCCGACGATCTTCCTGCTCGCCTTCGCCGCCTTCGACATCGGGCTGACCGGTGCCGGACTCGACACGACGGGCGGGGGAATCGACTACTTCGACTTCGTGCTCCCGGGCATCCTCGGGATGGCGACCCTGCAGTTCGCCATTTTCTGGACCTCGGGCTCCTACGCCCGGATGGGCGAGACGAAGGTGCTCCGACGACTCGAGGCGACTCCGGTGCCGAAGGGCGCCTTCCTGGTCGGTCAGGTCCTCGCCCGACTCGTGCTCGTCGCCGTCCAGGCCGCCGTGGTCCTGGGCGTCGGTGTGGTCATGGGCGCCGATATCGCCGGGAATCTGCTCTGGATGATCGTCCTGACGCTGCTCGGGGCCGCGACCTTTCTGTCACTCGGGTTCGCCATCGGCGCACGGGCGGCGAACGTGGACGCGGCCGGCATGATGAGCGGCATCGCCGTGATGCCGATCGTGTTCCTCAGCGGGGCGTGGTTCCCGATCGAGGGTCTTCCCGGATGGCTCGAGACGGTCATGAACTGGCTGCCGCTCGCCCCGCTCCTCGAGGCCATGCGCTCGGTGATGATCGAGGGCGCGGGGATCGGCGCCATCGGCGGCGAGATCGCCCAGGTGGTCGCATGGATCCCCGTGATGTTCGGCGTGGCGGTCCTGGCCATGCGACCCGCGAGCTCGCGAGCCTCGCGCCGGAGGCTCAGGACGGCCGAAGCCGTCGCCTGAGTTCGGCACGGCAGGTGTCAGTGTTCGTGTTCGTCGTCGTGCGAGTGGCCCGGACCCGGGCCGTCGGCACCCCGTCAGCAGCCGGGGTCGCCGTGGTTGCCGCAGCACGTCGATCCGGTGCGCAGCTTCTTCCAGTTGTTGCCGAGAACCGACTTCACCTTCTCGTCGAAGGGGAGGTCGCTCTCGGACCAGTTCGCGAACACGTTGCCGAGGGACGGTCGTCGTCGTCGTGCCATGGGCCGATGATGCCAGGCCTCAGGCGGTGATGTCGTCGCCCGACAGGTGGGCGACGTCGCCGAAGCGTCGCAGCCCGAAGACGTGGCCGCCGGCGATCGGCTTGGTCTTGAGGATCGAGATGGAGGTGTGGGGGGACACGAAGCGCTCCCACTCCCACGGCACCGGGTCGAGTCCGAGGAGGTGGCCGATGGCCACGGCGTTCGTGCCGGCGTGTCCGACGAGGACGATCCGGCCCGGGTCGCCCTCCACGTCGTAGACGTGGGGCTCGTGGCGGGTGGAGAAGGTCCGCTGCTCCAGCAGGTCGGCCATGCACCCCGTGATGCGCAGGTGGAAGGCGCGGAAGGTCTCGCCGTCGGGGAACCCCTCCCACCACTCCTCGGGGTGCCGGGCGTCGAGGCGGGCGAACAGTTCCTCGATCTCGTGGGCGGGGGTGTCCTTCAGCCCGGGGGTCCGCAGCTCCTCGAGACAGTCGACGATCGTCGGCTCCACTCCGAGGGCGTCGGCGATCGGGGCGGCGGTGCGGCGGGTGCGGAGGGTAGGCGAGACGAGGAGTTCGTTCCAGGGGCCGTGCTCGGCGAGCCGTTCGGCCACGGCCGCGGCCTGCCGTTCCCCGCGCTCGGTCAGGTCGGGGTCGATGCGGTTGAGGCCGTCGACGATCCACTCCGGCTGGGCATGACGGACGAACACGATCTCCATGGGCGGTGGACGCTACCGGGCATCCGACGCGAAGCCGCCCCCGAGGGGGCGGGCTCCGCAACCGGGAGGGTTCGTCGTTGCTCGAAGCGTCGACATCGCGCGTATCGGTGGGTTCGGTGGTCGGCTTGAGCGATCTCGGCGGGCTCCGCCGTCGCCACCCGGCGGTGGGGAGGTCGCGAGTCTTCTCACCCCCACGTCCCGGTGCCATCTACCCTCCGGGCCATGTCCACCCTCGTCGAACACCTGCGGGCGCACGCGCTCCACACCGACGGCCCCTACACGCTGCGGTCGGGGGCGGTCGCCGACTGGTACGTCGACGCCCGGGCGACCACCTTCGACGGCGCCGGGGCGGCCGCCGTCGCCGACGCCGTGCTCGCCGTGCTCGACCCGGCGACCACGGCCGTCGGGGGCATGACGATGGGCGCCGATCCCATCGCCGTGGCCACGGCCCTCGAGGGCACCCGCCGGGGCAGGCCGCTGCGGGCCTTCTCGGTTCGCAAGGAGGCGAAGGACCACGGGCTGGGCGGGCGCATCGTCGGCCCGCTCACCGACGGCGACCGCGTCGCCGTGCTCGAGGACACGACGACCACCGGATCCGCGCTGGTCGAGGCGCTCGACGCCCTCGTCGACGCCGGGATCGCCGTCGTCCAGGCCATCGCTCTCGTCGACCGCTCCGGCGGAGCGGCCGGTGAGCGGGTGGGCGAACGCGGGGTGCCCTACGCAGCACTCGTGCGGCCCGGGGACCTGGGGGTGACGGGGTGATCGTCTCGGTGGCCCGTTCGCCCCTCCGGCTCCTGGCGATGCTCCTCGTCGCCGTGCCGATGATCCTGCTGGCGATCGACATGACCGTGACCCAGCGGTTCTTCCCGCCCCGGGCCACGACCCAGGTGGTGACGGGCACGGCCGTCGACCCGGAGACGGGTGAGACCGTGGACGTCACCGAGGACGTCCTCACCCGCGACGGCGAGGCCCAGCAGCGCCGCGAGGTGGCGTTCGGGCTGTTCCTGTTCGTGGGCGGCGTGGGCCTCCTCGGCTGGGCGGCGAAGGACCTCGTCGCCCCGAAGCGGCTCATCGAGGCGGGCGACGACGGCATCGTGCTCGACATCACCAGGCGCGGGGAGCCGCCGGTCGTGATCCCGTGGCTGGAGGTCCGCGAGATCCGCTCGGGGACGATCTCCGACGAGGGCGGCGAGGCGCCCGCCCTGCTCATCAAGGTGTCCGACCCGGACCGCTTCCCCGACCGCCCCTACGGCGCCGTCGTCGACGGCCGATGGATCAGCCTCTACGCCGAGGAGTGGGACCGCTCGGCCCAGGACGTGGCGGCGACCCTGTCGCTGCGGGTGGACCGGACCCACGGCACCGGGGAGACTATGCTCCAGTGATGATGGGCGCCCACACCTCCAGCGGCGACCCGCTGACCGAGGCCGAGGCGCGGGATGCCGAACTCGTGCAGGTCTTCCTCTCGAACCCCCAGTCGTGGAAGAAGCCGAAGCCGCGCGACGACGCCGAAGTACTGCGGGCGTCCGGCCTCCCGCTCTACGCCCACGCCCCGTATCTCGTCAACGTGGGGTCCGACAACAACCGCGTGCGGATCCCGAGCCGCAAGATCCTCGCCGACACCCTCGAGGCGGCCGAGGCCCTCGGCGTGCGCGGGGTCATCGTGCACGGCGGTCACATCGGCGACGACGAGGACGTCTCCGTCGGGGTGGAGCGCTGGGTGAAGGCGCTGGAGGCGGTGGACCTCACCGTGCCGGTGCTCATCGAGAACACGGCGGGCGGCGGCAACGCCATCGTTCGCGAGCTGGATGCCTACGGCCCGCTCTGGGAGGCGATCGGCGACTACGACGTCGGTGTCTGCCTCGACACCTGCCACGCCTGGGCGGCGGGGGAGGACCTCGAGACGGCGGTGGAGCGCATCCGCGACCTCACCGGCCGTCTCGACCTCGTCCACTGCAACGACTCGCGCGACCCCCACGGGTCGAACCGGGACCGCCACGCCAATCTCGGCGCCGGGGAGATCCCTCCCGACCTCATCGTCGACGTGGTTCGCGAGGCGGGCGTGCCGGTCGTGGTCGAGACGCCCGACGACGACGACGGCCAGGCGAAGGACATCGCCTGGCTTCGGGAGCGGCTCGGCTGAACGCCACCGGCGCCGGATGATCCGGGGGTACGGTGAACGCATGCCGGGCCCCCTCGACCGACTGCTGCGGGACGAGAGCGTCGCTGCCGCCTTCGAGACGCTGTCGAGCATGCCCGGGACCGATCTGACGTCGCTGCTGCTCGCGGTCTTCCGCGAGCGCGCCGGAAGGGTCACCCCCTCCGACGTGCTGGGTGCGCGCGAGCGGAGCAGGTTCCCGGTGCCGGCCGGCGCCCCGGCGAGCGCGCTGCGGACCGCCGAGGACCGGGTCATGGGGGTGCTTCGGAGCCGGTTCGAGGAGGTCGCGCTCTCGCCCGTGGCGCCCTTCGGTGCCCATTCGGCGCTGGGGGACGTCGACCAGCACAACGTCGTCTCCGCCGTGCGGGGGCTGGAGGTCGCCGCCGATCCCACGCTCGGGCTGGCCCTCGAGGCCGCCCTGGCCCGCCGGGCGATCCGGTCCGAAGCGCCGGGATCGGCGGAGCCGGTCCGCCGGTGTGCCGTCCAGCCGGTGACGCGGGCGCAGCGCTTCGACGCGCCGGATGCCTTCGCCCACTTCACGATCGCGGGCCTCGTGACGGCGGGACGGGACACGGGATCCCATGCGTTCGAGTCGGAGTCCCTCGCCGATCACGTCGCGTCGCAGGTCGCAGCCCTGGAGGCGTGCGGCGCTGATCGGGTCTCCGTCGAGGTGGCGGATCTCACCGACGGGCGGCTGGACGGCCTGGTGGACGTCGTCGCCGGAGCGGCGCCCACCGCCGACGTCGCGGGTGGGGAGCGGTCGGCCGGCTACTACCGGAGCGCCGCCTTCACGCTGCGGGCCGGCTTCGGCGACCGGGAGGTCGAGGTGGGGGACGGCGGCATCGTCGACTGGACCGCCCGTCTGCTCGCCGACGCCAAGGAGCGGCTGATGATCAGCGGCATCGGGCTCGATCGCGTCGCGCTGGCGATGGGCTGAGCAGGAGACACCGCCGATCGGCCGGGGACCGCCGGGGCGGCGGGACGCTGGCATACTCCCCACATGCCCGCCGTCGAGATCGCCAGCAGCTGGAGCCGCATCGGCCTCGTGGCCCTGTCGTCGGTGGCGATGCTCGCCGGAATCGTCGCCTACGTGCGGATCGTCGGGCTGCGGAGCTTCTCGAAGATGGCCTCCTTCGACTTCGCGGTCACGGTGGCGATCGGGTCGCTGCTCGGCAGCGTCGCGATGTCGGGTTCGTCGCTCGCCGACGGCCTCGTGGCGGTCGGCTCGCTCCTCGTCGCGCAGGCGCTCGTCG
>JAWVYO010000110.1:0-7334 GCA_033722675.1 Acidimicrobiia bacterium
CCGTCCTCGCAGCGCTCGAGGCCGTCGCCCCGGCCGCTCGGGCGGCGTCGTGGGATCCGGTGGGCCTGCAGGTCGGCGACCCGGATGCCGCCGTCCGCCGGGCCGCCGTCGCCCACGAGCTCACCCCGGCCGTGGTCGACCGCCTGATCGCCGACCCGGTGGACCTCGTGGTCGCCTACCACCCCCTTCTGTTCCGGCCGACCACCAGCTTCGTCGCGGGCGGCGGGGCATCGGGGCGCGCGTATCGGCTCGCCGCGGCCGGCATCGGCGTCGCGGTGGCCCACACCAACTTCGACGTCGCTCCCGGCGGCGCGGCCGACGCCCTCGCCGACGCCCTCGGGCTGGAGGAGATCGAGGGCTTCGGTCCGCTGTGGGGGCGGGAGTCCGTCCGGATCGTCGCCTTCGTGCCCGACGAGGCCGCCGACAGCGTCGCCGACGCGATGGCGGCGTCGGGAGCGGGGACCGTCGGCGCCTACACCGGGTGCTCGTTCCGCTCGACCGGCACCGGGGTGTTCACGGCCGCACCGCATTCGGATCCGGCCGCGGGTCGGGCCGGTGCCACCCATCGGGAGCCCGAGACGCGTGTCGAGATGTCCGCCCCGGCGGCCCGTGCGGACGCCGTCGTCGCCGCGCTCGTGGCCGCGCATCCCTACGAGGAGCCCGTCTACGACGTCCTCGACCGGCGGGGGGATGCCGGCTTCGTCGGACGGGTGGGCTCGGCGGGCGCGGGCTCCACCGTCGAGGACCTCGCTGCGCTCGTCTCCGATCGCCTCGGGGGCGTCGTTCGCGTCGCCGGGACCGGGGCCGTCCGTCGTGTGGCGGTCGTCCCGGGATCGGGCGCGGACTTCGCCGACGCCGCGCGTTCGGCCGGAGCGGACGTGATCGTCACCGGGGACGTGCGCCATCACGCCGCAGCAGCCGCCATCGAGCGAGGGCTCGCCGTCGTCGATCCAGGCCACGCGCCCACCGAGGGACCCGGTGTGGAGAGGCTGTACGCTGCGGTCGCCGCCGAGGTCCCCGAGACGCGGGACCTGACCGAGAGCCCCGACCCGTGGAGGCCGGCCTGATGGAGGATCTGCGCAGCATGGAGGACCTCCTCGCCCTCCAGGCCGAGGACTCGGCCATCGACCGGCTGCTGGAGCGCCGCAAGTCCCTCCCCGAGCTCGCCGACTATCGGGCCGCCCACGATCTGGTGGCGTCGCTCGAGGCCGAGCGCGAGACCGTCGCCGGCCGGATCCGCGAGCTGGAGCTCGCCGTCGACAAGGCGTCGGGCGAGCTCGAGATCTCCGAGACGAAGCTCGAACAGGAGGAGCGCCGGCTGTTCGCAGGGGGCATCTCGGCCCGCGATGCCGAGCACCTGCGCCAGGAGGTCGACATGCTGCGGCGCCGGATCTCCGAGCGGGAGGACGACGTGCTCGCCTTCATGGAAGAGCGCGAGGAGGCCGACGCCCAGGCGAGCGACCTGGACGCGCGGCTGGAGGCGGCCCGCGCCGAGGAGCAGCGCCTGGAAGCGGCGATCTCGGCCGCATGGAAGGAGATCGACCGCGAGATCGCTGCCCACGAGGCGCGCAAGACCGAACTCGTCCCCCTCGTCCCCGACGACCTGCTGGAGCTCTACGAGGACCTCCGCGACCTCAAGGACGACGGTGTGGGCGCCGCCCGCCTCGCGGACGGCGTCTGCCAGGGCTGCCATCTCCGCCTCTCGGCTGCGGAGCAGTCGCAGGCGTTCAAGGAGACCCCCCCGCGCTGTCTCCACTGCCGCCGGATCCTCGTTCGCTGATGGGTTGGACGCTCTACGCCGACGGGGCATCGCGGGGCAACCCGGGACCGTCGGGCATCGGCGCGGTCCTCTACGACCCCGACGGGGAGGTGGTCGACGAGATCGCCGGGATGATCGGTGAGACGACCAACAACGTCGCCGAGTACCGGGCGCTCGTGGCCGGCCTCGAGGCCGCCGCCCGCCGCGGCGTGGACGTGCTCACCGTCCGCCTCGACTCCCAGCTGCTCGTCCGCCAGGCCACCGGCGAGTACCGGGTCAAGGCGAAGCACCTCCGTCCCCTCGCCCTCCGGGTCCGGCGCCTCGCCGAGGGATTCGAGGAGGTGCGGTTCGAGCACGTACCCCGTGCCGAGAACGCCGTGGCCGACGCCCTCGCCAACCAGGGGCTGGACGACGCCCTCGAGGCATGATCCTCTGGCACCTCGGGATGACCGTCCTGGCGGTTCGCTACGTCTTCCGGGACCCCGCCATGGACCTCCGCTGGGTCCTGGTCGGCTCGCTGCTCCCCGATCTCGTCGACAAGCCGATCGGCGCCATCCTCTTCCATGACACGTTCGGCACCGACCGCCTCGTCGGCCACAGCGTGGTGTTCCCCGTCGTCATGCTCTTCGTCGTCCTCGGCGCCACCCGGCGCGGCTCGGGACTCCGCCGGGGCCTCATCGGCCTCGTCATCGGGTCGCTCCTCCATCTCGTCCTCGACGCCGCCTGGGCCGATCCGGAGGCGTTCTGGTGGCCCTTCTTCGGCTTCGACTTCCCGATGCGGCCCGATTCGGCCTTTCCCGAGCTGGTGCGACGGATGGTGACGGACCCCTGGGTCTGGGCGGGTGAGGCCGTCGGCCTGGCCTACCTCGTCGGCCTCTGGCGGACACAGCTTGCCGGGTCCTGGGGACTGCGCGGGTTCCTCCGCACCGGTCGGGTCCCCATGCCCCGCGCCTAGATCGGCTGGTGGGCGGCGCTCCGGGTCTTGTGGAGCATCCGGAGGACCATCAGCACGAGGAACGCGGCGAAGAGCCGGCGGAGGAGGAGGGCGTCCAGGGAGAGGGCGATCTCGGCGCCGACGAGACCGCCGACGACGCCGCCCAGACCGAGGACCGCGCCGAGCCCCCAGTCGACCCGGCCCGCGCGGGAGTGGGTGATCGCGGCGACCACCATCGACGGGACGATGATCGCCAGCGACGTCCCCTGGGCGATGTGCTGGGGGAACGCGAACAGTGCCACGAGAGCCGGGACGTAGACGATGCCGCCGCCCACGCCGAGGATCGCGGCGAGGGTGCCGGCGGCGAGGCCGAGGGCCACGAATCCGATGGTGGTGACCGCGCCCCGCTCGGCGAGGAGGGCGCCGGTGATCTCCGGCTGGAAGGCCATCCGGGCGGCGGCCACGATCGCGACGACGACGAACGCCCTGGCGAGCCACACGGCGGGGATCCGGTTCATGGCGCGGGCGCCGAGGAAGGCGCCGACGACCGCGCCGACGAGCACGATGCCGGCGACGTCCCAGTCCACCTCGCCGTCGATGCCGAGCCGGGCGGCGCCCGAGGTGGCCGAGGCGATGATCGCCGCCACCGACGTCCCGTGGGCGGTGTGCTGGGCCACGCCGAGCAGCACGACCATCCCCGGCACCAGCACGACACCGCCGCCCACCCCGAACAGGCCGCCCACGACGCCGGCGGCGAGGCCCAGCGAGAGTCCGAGGACGAGTCCGAGGGCGGTGCGGGGCATCGGACGATGGTAGGCCCGCGCCGCGGAGCCGGATCCGGCGGTGGTACGGTCCGCCCGTGGAGCTCGCCTTCAGTCCGACGTCCCCCGGGGTGGACGCCGCCGACCTCGTCGATCTGTCCGTCGAGGCGGAGCATCTCGGCTACCGCTCGGTCTGGACCGCCGAGGTGGGCGGCCCCGACGCCTTCTCCCTGCTGGGGGCCGTCGCGGCACGGACGACCACGGTCGATCTCGGCGTGGCGGTCGTCCCGAGCACGACGCGCACCGCGACCCTTCTCGCCATGTCGGCGGCCTCGGTCAGCCAGCTCGCCGGCGGCCGCTCCGTCGGGCTCGGGCTGGGCGCGTCGTCGCGGGTCATCGTCGAGCGTTGGCACGGGGCGGAGTTCGACCCGCCGCTGACGCGGGTGCGCGAATCCGTGGAGGCCGTGCGGGCGCTGCTCGGCGGCGAGCGCGAATACCACGGCAGCACCACGCAGGCGGCGTCGGTGCGCCTGACCGCCCCGCCGGCCGGACCCGTTCCGCTCTTCGTCGGGGCGCTCGGACCCGGCATGCTGCGCCTCGCCGGAGCGATCGGCGACGGCGTCTGCCTGAACCTCATGCCCGCCGACGCCGTGCCCGACCAGCTCGCCGAGATCCGGGCGGGTGCCGAAGAGGCGGGACGGACGCTGCCCGACGACTTCGGGGTGGTGGCCCGGTTCCACGTCGTGCCCTGCGACGACCCCGCGGAGGGCCGAGGGTTCGTTCGCCAGGCCTTCGGGCCGTACTTCGCCCAGCCCGTCTACAACCGCTTCCTGGCGTGGTGCGGCTACCCCGAGGAGGCCGAGGCGATCGCCGATGGCTTCGCCTCGGGCGACCGCCAGGCGGTGGCGACGGCGCTCCACGACGAACTCGTCGACGCGATCACGCCCATCGGTCCGGCCGGGCGGATCCGCGACGCCCTCGAGCCCTTCGCCGAGGCCGGGATCGGCGTCGCCGCCCTGTCGATCAACGCCGCGGGCGCCACCGCCGTCGGGTCCGCCCTCCGCGACCTCGCGCCCTGAGGCTCAGCCCATGTCGCGGAGGCGGGGCAGCACCTCGGACCCGAGCATGCGGATGGTCGCCTCCTGGTCGAGCGACGTGATCTGCATCGTGACGATGTCGGCGTGCACGTCGGTGATGAGCTCCCGGTACGTCTCCACGATCTCATCGGCGTCGGCGACGATGGAGTAGCGGCCCAGCACCTCGTCTCGGGGGAGGTCGTCGGCCTTGACCCGAAGTTCCCTGGGGTCGACGGCCTCGAGGCGGCCGGGGGCCCGCAGGCCCCGCCAGGCGACGAGCGCCTCCCAGGCCTCGTCCTCGTCGGCGGCATGGATCGACCAGCGGGTCGCCAGGATCCGGGGCGCCGGACGACCCGCCTCCTCGGCGGCTTCGCGGGCGGGCTCGATGACCCGCTCGAAGGTGTCCGCCGGGACCTTCACGCTCGTGATGATCCCCTCGGCCTTCTGGGCGGCCAGCGTCGCCGACTTCGGTCCGCCGGCGGCCATCCAGATGGGCACGTCGCCGATGGGCGGGCTGTAGAGCTTCGCACGGTCCGTCGTGTAGTACTCGCCCTCGTACGTGAGCTTCTCGCCGTCGAGGAGGCGGCGCATGATCTCGAGGGCCTCGGTCATGCGCGCGTTCCGCTCGGCGTACTTCGGGAAGTCGTACCCGAGCGGGCCCTCGTTGATGTTCTCACCGGTGCCGACGCCGAGGTCGAACCGGCCTCCCGACAGCCGGTCCATCGTCGCGGCGGCCTGAGCGATCACGCCCGGGTGGTACCGGAAGAGGGGGGTGGTGACACCGGTGGCGATGCGGACCCGCTCGGTGGCCCGGGCCATGGCGCCGATGGTCGAGAAGGCGAAGCCGGATGCCGAGTGGTCGTCGACCCACGGATGGAAGTGCTCGGAGACGACGACACCGTCGAATCCCACGTCCTCCGCGAGCACTGCGTGGTCGACGAGGGTCTCGGGCTGCCACTGCTCGTGGCCGCAGAAGTAGAAGAACTGTGTCACGGGGTCCTTTCGCATGTCGGGCGAACGAACCCATCTTCGCGTAGCGTGGGTGCGTACCGGGCCGGACGGGCCCGGCCAGGGAAGACACGGGGAAGGGAGCCTGGATGTCCTCACGAGGACTGTTCGTCCGTCGGGCCGTGGTGGTGGTCGAGGGGATGCCGCTGTGGAGGCGGCTCGTCGCCGAGCTCTACGGCACCTTCGTGCTGGTGGGTGTCGGATGTGGCGCGATCATCGGCTCGGTGTTCCTGACCGGCCAGATGGTCGGCGGCAACCTGCTGGTCAACGGCGTGGCCCTCGAGGTGGGGCCGGACGCCGCACGCGGCATGATCCCGGGCGTCGCCGCCGGCGGGAGCTTCGAATCGAAGATCATCACGATCGCACTGGCCTTCGGCCTGGCGCTCGCCGTCGCCTACTTCACCGTGGGCCGGCTGTCGGGCGGGCATTTCAATCCGGCGGTCAGCCTGGGCATGTTCCTCGACCGGCGGGTGTCGCTCACCGACATGGTGGGGTACTGGATCGCGCAGCTGGCCGGGGCGTTCCTGGCGATGGTCGCCTTCTGGTGGGTGCTCGGTGATCGCGATTCGGTGGGCGTGGCGGCCACGACGCCGAACCGCGAAGCCGTCGACGAGTTCGGGGGTTTCGTCGGTGAGACCGTGTTCGCCATGGTGCTCGTGCTCGCGTACCTCGTACTGACCCGGGAGGGGAAGCCGAACGCCTTCGGCCTCGGCATGTCGTACAGCGCGATCATCTTCGTGGGCTTCGCGTTCACCGGCGGTGCTGCCAACCCGGCCCGGACGCTGGCGCCCGGCGTCATCGGCGACGTCTACGACGGGCTCTGGTTCTACCTCGTCGGCCCCCTCGTCGGAGCCGTCCTGGCATGGCTGATCTACAAGACCCTCGTCGAGGGCGACACCGATCTGTCCGACGACGTGGAGGCGCTGCGCGACTCCGTCTGATCCGATCGAGCGCGAGGGGGCGGTGCGGGGAGCCGCCCCCTCGGCGCGTCAGGGCTCGGGCGTGACGACGAAGGCGTCCACGAGCATCGTGTCACCCTCGACCGCGGACAGCAGGGTGTAGCCGATCTGCCCCTCGGCGGCCATGGCCGGGTGCGACCAGCGGTGGGTCTCGACGCCGTTGACCGTGACGACGAGACCGCCGTCGCGCACCGTCACCCGCAGCACGTTCCAGTCGTCGGGGGCGAAGTCGGCCTCGGCGGGGATGGCCACGAACTCGAGGCCCTGGAACTCCCCGTCGAGGAACGCCGCCACGCCCAGACTGCCGTCGGCCGGCAGCACCCAGACGACGGTGTAGTAGTCGAGGGCGCCGTCGGAGTCGTCCTCGCTCAGGAGCACCATCCCGAACCCGCTGTTCGGGTCGGCGGGGACGGGACGGAAGCTGAACACCGACGACGCGTCGCCGTAGACCTCCGGATACATCACCGGGAGCACGCCGGGGGAGAACCCGTCGATGCGGGCCCGCCCGTCGTCCTGGACGGTGAACGCCATGATCTCGGGCCCGAAGAGGGCGCTGGCGACGCTCGTCCCGTCGTCGAAGTCCTCGGAGAACTGCCCGGGGCCCGACGGCGGCAGCGTCGTGGTGGTCGTGGTGGTGGTCGTGGTCGTGGTCGTGGTCGTGGTCGTACTGGTCGTCGAGGTCGTGGTGCTGCTGCTGGTGGTCGTCGGCGTCGTGGTGGTCGTCGTGGCGGTGGTCGTGGTCGTGGCGGGTGCCGTGGTGGTGGTGGTGGTGGTCGGGGGCGCCGTCGTGGTCGTGGTCGCGACGGTGGTGACGGTCGTCGGTGCCGCGACGACCTC
>JAWVYO010000111.1:0-7290 GCA_033722675.1 Acidimicrobiia bacterium
CAGAAGTCGTTGATCCCGAGGGCATCTCCGGGTCCGATCGCAGTGATGTCGACCACTTCGCCCGCGACGGGGGCCGCATGCCCGCACCGACGACCATCCTCCAGGTACACGTCCCCACCGCCACCGGCGAGGGCACCCTCGCGGCCCTCGCCGATCATTACCGCTCGCTGGCCGACCGGGTGCGCTCGGGCGAGCAGCTCGCGCCCGACGACGAGATCTGGCTGGGGTACGACGCCGTCGAGCTGATGCCGGTGGAGCCGACCATCACCTTCGAGACGGGCCCGCCCGTGTTCGCCGTGGACGCCCACGGCCATCGGGCGACGGTGACCGCGCGGCGGCCGGACACGACGAACTGGGGATACGACGTGGTGATCGCAGGCGGGGCTGCGGTGAACCCCGCGATGCTCCGGACCGGCCGGCCCCACGAACTGGCGGAGCTCGCCGAGGTCCTCCACGGCTTCCCGGGGGGACCGATCGCCCTCGTGCTCGACGTGGTGTACGGCCACGCCGACAACCAGGGTGTCTCCGTCCTGCCGGGCGCCTGGCTCACCGGCCCCGACATGTACGGCCAGCACCTCGACTACCGCAACGAGGTCGTCCGGACGCACCTCCTCGAGATGCAGCGGCGCAAGGCCGATCACGGCGCCGACGCGCTCCGCGTCGACGGCGCCCAGGACTTCACCTGGTGGGAGTCGGGGATCGCCCACTACCACGACGAGTACATGGAGGAGATGAGCGCCGTCACCCAGCGGATCGGACCGCACGCGTACCGACCGTTCATGATCTTCGAGGACGGCCGGCCCTGGCCGCGCCCCGACTGGGAGCTGGCCTCCACCTACCGGGCCGTCATCGAGCGCCAGGACCACGTCGTGCAATGGGGCCCGCTCACCTTCGCCCACAACACCCCGTTCCTGTTCACCTTCTGGGCCCAGAAGTGGTGGCGGATGCGCGAGATCGCCGACATGGGCTCCCGATGGGTGTCGGGATGCTCGAACCACGACACCCTGCGGCGCGGGTCGCAGGTCGACCCGGCGCGGCCCGTCAACTCCTTCCTCGGCGCGACGCTGCCCGAGATCATCGAGCGCGCCTACGACCACCCCGCCTCGATCCTCCTCTTCCACGGGTTCCTCCCGGGGATCCCCATGGACTTCGTCCAGGCCAACGCCCGGGCCCCCTGGTCCTTCATCCGCAACGTCGACTTCCGCTATGCCGTCAAGGTGTGGGCCGAGGAGCACCGTTTCCTCGAGTGGCGGGTCACCCCCGAGCGCTACCGTGCCCCTGATGCGTTCCCCCGGCTCAAGACCCTCGGCTTCGACGATCTCGAGGCGCTGTCGGCCTACATGCGCGTGCTGGCGTCGGCGGTCGATCTCGTCGGTGACGCCGTCGGCCCGCTCCCGGACATGATGCGGGCCGGAGGGGCGACCGACCCCGACCCGACGGTCGGGTTCCTGCGCACGGCCGCGCGGGCGTGGATGGACGACGTCCACGACTACTGCGTCGTCGACCGCTGGTCGCCCGAGCCCGGCGTCGCCCGCATGGCCCGGCGGATCCGCGAGTTCCGGCTCGCCAACCCGTGGCTCCGGTCGGACCTGCGGGCCGACGACGAGTTCGACCACCGCCACCCGACGCGCGGCACGATGCTCGTCATCGGCACCCGGTCGTCGCCGGACGGGAACCACGAGGTGGCGATCGCCGCGAACCTCGAGGGCCGGCGCGTCGACGTCGCCCTCACCGATCTCGTCGACGATCCTTCGGAGTGGCGGGTCGTCGCCACCGCGCCGCGGGCGCGGCTGGCCATGGACGAGGTCCGGCTCCCCGACGCGACAGGCATCCTGCTGGAGCGATCTCGATGACGCGCCCCACGGTCGACGCACCGGTTCGTGAGGCCCTCGAGAAGCCGGGGATCCGCGGCATCCTCGCTGCCGCCTGGAAGAAGTTCTCCGCCGACAAGGCAGCGCGCATGGGGGCGGCGCTGGCCTATTACACGGTGTTCGCCATCGCCCCGCTGATCCTCGTCGCCGTCGGTGTCGCCGGCATCGTGCTGAGCGAGGAGGCCATCCAGGGAGAGATCGTCGACCGCCTGGCCGACACGATCGGGCGCGAGAGCGCCGTCTTCGTGGAGGGACTCGTGGCCCGCGCCGGCGGCGGGGCCGGAGTCGGCGGGACGGTGGTGGGATCGCTCCTGTCGCTCGTCGCCGCCTCCGCGGTGGCCGTGCAGTTGAAGGGCGCCCTCGACACCGTGTGGGACGTGCCGGCGGAGCGGCGCATGGGGATCGTGCCGGCGCTGCTGTCCCGCGCCAAGGGTGTCGCGGTCGTGCTCGGGGTGGGCGGCATCCTGCTGGCGATCATGGCGGCCAGCGCCCTCCTCGCCGGTCTCGAGAGCCTGACGTCGTCGCAGGTCGTCGAGACGCTCCTGGACGTTCTCGAGCCCATCGTCGGGCTGGTCCTCGGCGCCTTCGCGTTCACCGTGATGTTCCGCTATCTCCCCCAGCGCCGGGTTCCCTGGGCCGAGGCGTGGATCGGTGGCGGCACGGCGGCGTTCCTCTTCGTCGTCGCCTCCATCGGCCTCTCCCGCTATCTGGGGACCGGCACGGTCGGGGCGGGCTTCGGCGCAGCCGCTGCCCTCGTCGTCCTCCTCGTCTTCGTCTACTACGCGTCCCAGGCGGTCCTGTTCGGGGCCGAGGCGGCCCGCGTGTGGGGCATCCGCCGCCGGGGCGAGCACACGACGACGGATGCCCAGGACGTCGAGCCCGCCGGGATGGACGCCGACGACGAGGTCCCGGAGGCGCCATGGTGGGCGGTCGTCGCCTTCGCGCTCGGGTGGCTCGTCGGCCGTCGACGCTGACGGACTGCGAGAATCGGCGCCGTGATATCGATCCCGCTCGCCCGCCGCCTCCGCGACGCCGGCCTCTCCTGGACGCCCCGCAACGGCGACCGCTTCTTCATCCCCGATCGGGACCTCGACGAGCGGACGTTCGCGATCTCCGACATGGCGGTGGAGATCCGCTCCGTGCCCGGCGGCCGCGAGATCGCCTTCAACGGCGCCGTGGAGTGGGCATTGGACGCCATCCACAAGGAGGAGGTCGTCTGGCTCCCCTCCGAGGAGCAGCTGCGGGAGCTGGTGGGTGAGCGCTTTCGCTCCCTCGAGCGGATCGCCGACGGATATCGCTGCACGACCGAGGGGGGCACCCACGACGCCGTGACCGCCGCCGACGCCTACGCCCTGGCGGTCCTCGCTCACCTGTAGTTCCTTCAGTCCGGGCCGGTCGGCCGCCGATAGGGCACCCGATGACCACGACCCCACGACGGCGTCCCGCGACCGCGGTCTCCGCCTCGAAGACCGGTCGCGCCGCGGCCTACGCAGCCCGCGTCCTCAGGTATCGAGCCCTGGCAGGCGCCGGCGCTCTGCCCCGCGTCGGAAGCCGGTCGTACACGCGGTTCGTCATCGTCGGTCGCGGCCGCAGCGGGACGAACTTCGTGCGCGGCCTCCTGGACTCGCACCCCGGCGCCGTCGTCCACGGCGAGCTGTTCCGGGACTTCGACGCGCCCCAGCCCGGCGTCCCCCGCCTTCTGCAGTCCCGGCGCGCGTGGCGACGCAAGCGGGAGGACCCGGTCGCCTTCCTCCACCGCTCCGTGTTCCGCCCCTTCCCCGACCCCGTCGGGGCCGTCGGGTTCAAGCTCTTCGACGACCAGGCACGTGACGGACGCTGGAAGGCGGTCTGGGAGCACGTCATCGCCGACGACGGCCTGCGCGTCGTCCACGTCGTGCGGCGCGATCGTCTCGCCACCCTCGTGTCCCTGCGCCTGGCCGAGGCCTCGGGAACGTGGGTGAACGGCCGCGCCCTGGGGACGGTGACGCTCTCGCCGTCGGAGTGCGCCGAGTTCTTCACCGCGGTCGACGCGGCCGAGGCGAGGCTCCGTGCCGACTTCCCCGACCACCGCCGACGGGAGGTCGCCTACGAGGACCTCCTGGCAGACCCGGAGCCGCTGCTGAGGGACGTACAGCGGTTCCTCGACCTGCCCGCCAGGCCGCTGGTCCCCACCACGATCCGTCAGTCCCGCCGGCCCCTCCCGGCCGTCGTCACCAACTTCGAAGCGCTCCGTGCGCACTTCGCCGGGACGGCCTGGGCGCGGTTCTTCGGCTGATCACACGCCGGCCCGGCCGCCACCCACGGAACGTTGTTCCTCGGTCGCCCGTCCGTCGCAGAACAGGCACAGGCGCACATCGCCGAGGACGACCGTGTGCGCGCCACACAGGCCGCAGCGGCCCGGCCGGCTCCGGCCCTCCGACCACGGATCGGTCCACCGGCGCAGTGCGGCGTCGACAGTGATCCCCGCGATCACGATGGCGATGCCTCCGGCGAGGAGCGCGATCGCCGCGCCGGGCAGACCGCCCACGGTGAACGCCAGCCCGCCGATCACCCGGCACAGCCCGATACCGGCGGATCCGGCGAGCACGACGCGCATGAGATCACCTCATGACCATCGTCCTCCCCCGGCACCGTCGTGCAAGGGGTGAGAAGGCGGCGCGGAACGGCGACCGGGCCCGAAGGTCCCGATCGCCGTTCGTCGCTCGTCGCGGGGCGGTCAGCCTTCGGCGACCACCTCGAGCTCGGCGAACATGCCCTGCACGAAGTGCGGGGGCCCGCCCTCCACCTGCGGGGGTCCGCCTTCGGACTCCTGCGCGGCGGCGAGGTACTCGTCGGGGTCGGCGCCGGTCGGGATGGCGCAGATGATGGCGTAGCGTCCCGGCTCGTCGAGCACCCCCGTGCCCTCGACCGGGAACCCGGCCTGGCCCGGCGGAGCGATCACGACCGTCTTCACGAACGGGAACAGCTGCTGGAGTTCTTCCATGGGGAGCTGAAGCAGCTCCTCGACGGACCGGTCCTCGTCCTCGGGAAGGAGGACGGCGACGAACTCGTGGAGTTCGTCCTCCGATTCGTTCTCGAGGACGAACTGCGTCCCTGCGACCACCGTCTCCGGCAGTCCCTGATAGTCGTAGTCGACGGCCTCGACGATGACGGATTCGCCGGGTCCGCCGACGGCGTCGTCGCCTCCGCAGGCGGCGAGTACGAGCAAGAGGGCGGCGATCGGTACGGCCGCCCGGGCGATGCGAGTCATTGGGTCCCCTCCCTCGCGTTGTCGGACCGTCATCATACGAGGCGAGACGGACCGACACCGCCGTGGCCCCGGGCGCCGGTAGTGTCGAGGGCCCCACCGCGGAGGCATCGTGCCCGACACCACCTGGCAGCAGGGCGACCCCATCGTGACCGGTGACGACTACGTCGCCAGCCTGCGCGACCGGGACCTCGACGTCTACCTGATGGGCGAACGCATCGCCGAGCCCGTCGACCATCCCATCGTCCGCCCGTCGGTGAACGCCCTCGCCGCCACGTACGACCTCGCCGTCGACGATCCCGACCTCGCCACCGCCGAGTCCCCCTTCACCGGCGAGCGGGTGAATCGATTCCTCCACGTCACCGAGTCGGCCGCCGACGTCGTCGCCCAGAACCTCATGCAGCGGCGTCTCGGACAGCTCACCGGTACCTGCTTCCAGCGCTGCGTGGGCATGGACGGCATCAATGCCGTGTTCTCGATCACCCACGACATGGACGCCGATCTCGGCACGTCGTATCACGGCCGATTCGTCGCGTGGCTGACGGAGCTGCAGCGCAGGAACCTGGTGCTCGGCGGCGCGATGACCGACGTCAAGGGCGACCGGAGCCGCGCACCCTCGGAGCAGGAGGATCCCGACGCCTATGTGCGGGTGGTGGAGCGTCGCGAGGATGGCGTCGTCATCCGGGGGGCCAAGGCGCATCAGACCGGCGCTATCAACTCGCACTGGATGCTCGTCATGCCCACGATGCGCCTCGGCGAGGCCGATCGCGACTACGCGATCGTCTGCGCCGTTCCCGTCGAGGCCCCCGGGATCACCTACGTCTACGGCCGCCAGTCCTGCGACACGAGGTCCATGGCGGGCGGGATCGACGCCGGCAACGAGCGCTTCTCGGGCCAGGAGTCCCTCGTCGTGTTCGACGACGTGTTCGTGCCCACCGACCACGTCTTCATGGACGGGGAGCACGGTTACGCCGCCGAGCTGGTCGAGCGCTTCACGGGGTACCACCGCCGGTCCTACGTCTGCAAGAGCGGCGTGGGCGACGTGCTCATCGGCGCGGCGGCCCTCCTCGCCGACTACAACGGCGTCCCGAACGCCTCCCACATCCGCGACAAGCTGGCCGAGATGATCCACCTGAACGAGACGATCTACGGCACCGGGATCGCGGCCTCGCACCATTCCACCCCGAACGCGGCGGGGAACTGGGAGCCCGATCTCATGCTCGCCAACGTCTGCAAGCAGAACGTGACCCGGTTCCCCTACGAACTCGGCCGTCTCGCCCAGGACATCGCCGGGGGCGCCGTGGCCACCCTGCCGTCGGCAGCCGACGTCCGGCACCCCGAACTCGCGGAGATGCTCGACAAGTACCTCCGGGGACGAGCCGACGTGCCCACCGAGCACCGGCTCCGGGCCCTTCGGCTCGTCGAGAACATGACGATGGGCCGCAACGCCGTCGGCTACCTCACCGAGTCGCTCCACGGTGCGGGGTCGCCCCAGGCACAGCGGATCGTCATCCGGCGGGCGGCCGACCTCGAGGAGAAGAAGGGCTTCGCCCGGCGTCTCGCCGGGATCGAGGATCAGGCGGACGCGCCGGGCACCTGACTCAGTCGAGCGCGCCGGCGGCGGCGAGGTCGCCCTTCCATCGCTCCACGACATCGCGGCTGCGGTAGGGATGTCGCTCCAGCCACGATTCGACGTCGACCGACGGGAACCGTTCCGCCACGAGCGCGGCAGCCGCCCGGGCGCGACGTTCCATCCCCATCTCCCGTCGGGCCGCCGTCAGGACCAACAGGGCCTCGAGGTTGTTGGGTTGATACGAGAGGACCGCCTCGGCGAGCGCGGCGGCCTCCTCGTGGCGCTCACCGACGAAGAGCGACGCCGCCTTGACCGTCGGGTACCACGGCTTGTTGATGCCCGTCAGGCGCATCGCCACGTCGAGGAGGTCCACGGCCTTCTCCCAGTCGCCCAGGTAGCGCCGCACGCTGCCCTCGAGCCCGTAGGTGACGTCGCACGTGGGGCGGATGATCTCGACCCCGTCCATCGCTGCGAGGGCGTCGTCGAACCTCCCGCGCGTCATGTGGACGGCCGCCTGGACCATCCTCGCCATGCCGGTCGACAACACGACCGGTTTCTTCGTGGCCGCACACTGCGCTAGCAACTCCTCCCACAGCAAC
>JAWVYO010000112.1:0-7266 GCA_033722675.1 Acidimicrobiia bacterium
CCACCCGCTGGGCGAGGGCGGCGGCGATCCGTTCGAGCGTGTCGTCGTCGAGGGGGTCGGCGGACCGGATCTCGGCGACGGCGGCGCCGCGGCGCCCGGCGGCACGGGCCGACATCCGCTCGGCGATGTCGGCGAGGTCGGCGCCGTGGCCGAGGCTCACCACCATCGACGCGAGGTGGAGTGTCGTCGGCGACACCTTCCCGCCGACCAGGTCACGGACGATGCCGAGCCGGCGCTCGAGGGGGACGGTCTGGTCGCCGAGCGCGTCGGCGAGGTCCGGGGACGACTCGATGGCTCCGCCGATGCGCGCCAGTTCCTGGCTCACCGCGTCCGACTCGCCCTCGGCACTCGCGACGGCGAGCAGGGCGTCGGCGTAGCCGTCGATGCGATCGGTGGAGGCCATGGTCAGTTCGCTCCGGAGATCCGCGAGATGGCGTCGTCGACGATCGCCCGGGAGGCCTGCTCGTCGATGGCGCCGGCGGTCACCTTGCGGGCGATGTCCATCGACAGCGACGCCACCTCGGACTGGATGGTCCCGGCGAGGCGGGCGCGCTCGGCGGCGGCGTCCTCGCGGGCCTTCTCCCGGGTGGCCTCCGCCTCGGCCTCCGCCTTCGAGACGATGTCGGCGGCCTGGGCCTGGGCGGTCTCACGGGCCTCCGAGATGATCCGGTCGGCCTCGGCGCGGGCGTCGGCGAGCTGCTGGCGGTAGTCGGCGAGGAGGCTCTCCGCCTCGGCCTTCGCCTGCTCGGCCTCCTTCAGCTGGCCGGTGATGGCGTCCTGGCGGGCTTCCAGCGTCCGGTTGAGGGCCGGGCGTCCCCACACCCACACGACCGTGAACACGATCGCGAAGGCGATGACGCCGGCGATGAGCTCGTTGATCTCGGGGATGACGAGGTCGATCCCCTCCGGCTCCTCCTCGGCTGCCGCCAGGTACAGGACCTGTGCAAGCACGTACTGCATGCGTGACTCCTCGGGCTAGGCCAGGAAGAAGAGCACGAAGCCGATGAGGGCCAGCGCCTCGGTGAACGCGATGCCCAGGAACATCGTCGTCCGGACCATGCCGGCCGCCTCGGGCTGGCGCGCCATGGCCTGGACGGCGTTCCCGGCGACGATGCCGATGCCGATGCCCGGGCCGACGGCCGCCAGGCCGTAGCCGATCAGTGCGAGTGCACCACTGATGTCTTCCATGTTTCCTTTTCCTCCGCTCAGTGTTCCGGATGGACCGACGACTGGATGTAGACCGCTGCGAGCAGCGTGAAGATGTACGCCTGCAGGAACGACACGGCGATCTCGAACAGGTAGATGCCGAGACCGAGGCCGAACCAGCCGAGCCCGATGGCCGATCGGATCCCGATGTCCCCGACCGACTTCAGGAAGATGAACCCGCTCGCCAGCAGGATGCTCAGCATCGTGTGGCCGGCGACCAGGTTGGCGAACAGCCGCACCGCCAGGGTGATCGGCCGCAGGATGAAGACCGAGATGAACTCGATCAGGCCGACCAGCGGGCGCATCGCGATCGGCACGGACGTCGGCCACACCACTCCGGTGAAGTACCCGAAGCCGTTCTTGGCGAAGCCGACGACGATGAAGATCAGCCACGTGAGCAGCGACAGGAAGATGGGGACCGCCATCCGTGACGTGATCGGGAAGTTGATCAACGGCGTCACCTCGAAGAGGTTGCCGATGAGGATGAACAGGAACAGCGCCAGCAGGTAGGGGAAGTACGCCAGCCCGCTCGGGCCGATGATGCCGATGGCGATCTCGTCGCGGACGAACGTCACGAGCCCCTCCACCGCCACGCCGAACTTCGTCGGCACGACCCGCGGTGTGCGGAAGGCGAAGTAGAGGAGCGCCACCGAGATGAAGGCGGCGAGCAGCATGAGGAGCATCGCCCGGTTGACGTCGAAGCTGCCGATGCTGAAGACGACCTGCGTCTCGAACAGCTCGTTGACGAACTCCGGCGTGCAGATGACCTCTTCGGCCGGATCACAACTGGCTGCCGCCAGGACTAGCTGACCCACTCCAACTCCCTTTCAGATCCCTTGGCCACTGCGACGGCCTCCCATGACAGGAGCACCAGGTAACTCACGACCACCGTGATCCCGAGCGCCGGGCGGTCGACGTCGACGACCGCGGCGACACCGAGCATCGTTCCTGCGATCAGCCCGAGCCGCAGCAGGAAACCGAGCAGGGCGGCCGCATGATACAGCCCGAGCGAGATCCGGGCTGCGACGGACATCAACACACCGCCGAGCAGGAAGTTCCCGGCGACGATGGCGATGCCGATGGCGGCGGCGACGGCACCGTCGAGTCCCCGCAGCACCCCGAAGACGGCGACGAGCACCGGCCCGACGACGACGGCTCGCCGCACGGTGTGCCGGGCGAGGATCGCCTCCACGTCGGGGCCCATCGGGCGCTGCGCGGCCGTGTCGGTGGTCACTCCTGTCCCTTCGCCCATTGCCACATCTTCCAGAATCCCGTGCCGCTGCCGGCGATGATGCCCATCACCGTCCACAGCGGTTCGGTGTCCAGCCACCGATCGGCGAAGAAGCCGAGCAGGAACCCCGCAAGGATCGCCGAGAAGAATCCCCCCGCCTCGACGCCGTGGTCGACGGCCTTCCCGATCTCCTGATGGGTCTTCCCACTCACCGACGCGCCCCTCGAGCGGCTGGGTCGTGAACGTGGTGGGAACCTACCGTCCCCCGGTTCCGCAATCCAATTCCCTGTCGGGTCATCGTCTCGATCACCCCACGTGTCCCGGGAAGTCGGCCGGATAGGCCGGGAAGGCGGCGGCGAGGTCGCGGATCTCCTTCTCCACGACGCGGAGCGCCCCGGCGTCGTCGCGTGCTCGGAGTGCCCGGGCGACGAGCGTGCCGACCCGGGCCACCTCGGCCTCCTCCATGCCGCAGGTGGTCGCGGCGGGAAGGCCGATCCGCAGCCCGCTGGCCCGGTACGGGGGCCGGGGGTCGTTGGGGATCGTGTTGAAGTTCAGGGTGATGCCGACCTGGTCGAGGAGCTTGGCGGCGTCCCGCCCGGTGAGGTCCTCGTCGATGGAGCGGAGGTCGACGAGGAAGAGGTGGTTGTCGGTGCCCCCGGCGACGATCCGCACGCCGTCGGCCTGCATCTGATCGGCCATCGCCGACGCGTTGGCGACGATCTGGGCGGCGTACGCCCGGTAGTCGTCGGTCGCCGCCTCCCTGAACGCCACCGCCTTGGCGGCGATCTGGTTGTTGATCGACCCGCCCTGCGCGTCGGGGAAGACCCCCTTGTCGACCGCGTCGCCGTACTCGGACCGACAGAGCACCATTCCGCCGCGGGGTCCGCGCAGCGCCTTGTGGGTGGTGGCGGTGACGAAATCCGCATGGGGAACGGGGTTCGGGTGGGCGTCGCCGGCGATCAGCCCGATGATGTGCGCGGCGTCCACCATCAGGAGCGCCCCGACCTCGTCGGCGATCTCCCGGAACGCCGCCCAGTCGAGGATGCGCGAGTAGGCGGAGTACCCGGCCACGATGATCTTCGGCCGCACCTCGTGGGCCCGGGCGCGCACGTCCTCCATGTTCACGTACTCGGTCTCGGGGTCCACGCCGTAGTCCTCGAAGTGGTAGAGCTTCCCCGAGAAGTTCACATGGGAGCCGTGCGTGAGGTGGCCCCCGTGGTCGAGCCGCATGCCGAGCACGGTGTCGCCCGGATCGAGGAAGGCGAAGTAGACGGCCATGTTCGCCTGGGCTCCCGAATGGGGCTGCACGTTGACGTGCTCGGCGCCGAAGAGCCCCATCGCCCGCTCCCGGGCGAGGGCCTCCATCTCGTCGACGACGGCGCAGCCCTCGTAGTAGCGCTTGCCGGGCAACCCCTCGGAGTACTTGTTCGTGAACACGGAACCGCTGGCGGTCATGACGGCCCGCGACGTGAAGTTCTCCGAGGCGATGAGATGGACGTGGGTCCGCTGACGCTCCGCGTCGGCGGCGATGAGGCGCTCGATCTCGGGGTCGACCTCGGCGAGGGGTCGCAGGTCCGTCATGGAGTGGGTCCCTGGTCGCGGGGTGGGCAGCGTAGTCCGTCGGCGTTCAGCGGGACCGAAGCGTCTGGGCGAAGGCCTTTCGTTCCATGAACCGGTCGGCCAGGGCGATCGTGACGAAGGGGAACAAGGCCCCGAGGATCAGGCCCACGACCGGCACCGACAGGAAGAACATCACCACGTAGACGGTGGCGGCGACGATGCCCACGAGCCGGGCGCGCAGGTTGTAGCGGTTCCCGGGCCCGAAGGCGAAGACCGACCCGACGCCGAAGGCGAGCATCGGCCACGCGGCGAGACCGAACACGCCCAGGCTGGAGGGGAGCATCAGCCAGAAGCCGAGCGCGAACACGAAGGCGAGGAGCCGGTTCCGACCCTCCCACTCCGCGTCCGTCATGCGCCGCACCACCTCGAGCGCGGTGAGCGTGAGGAAGAGCGAGAGCGTGAGGGGCAGGAAGTTGACGAGGCCGTTGCCGTTGCGGTCGATGAGCCACGCGGCGAGGAAGAAGGCCGCCTGGGCACCGAGGGAGAACAGGGTGCCGGCGCCGACGGCCTTCCAGCGCTGCCGGAGGGGGATCGGCGAGGGGGCCTTCGGCTTCTTCTCCTTCGGCTGCTCCCCCACCGGACGCGACGAGCGGCTGCGGGGCGGGCGGTCGCGGCTGCTGCTCTGGCCGATACGGGCCACGGGCTCTCCTCAGAGGGTGACGGGGCCGGGACGGAGCACCGTCGGCTCCGGTCCGGTCAGGTCGACCACCGTAGACGGCTCGCCACCGCCCGACACACCCGCGACGTAGGCCGAGAGGCGGTCGCCGAAGATCTCCCGCGCCCCCTCGTCGTCGACGGCGGGATCCTCCCCGGACCGGTTGGCACTCGTCACGGCCAGCGGCCCGAAGGCGCGCAGCACCTCGAGCGCGGCGGCATGGTCGGGAATCCGCAGGCCGATCGTGTCCCGGGTGGGGTCGCCGAGCCACGGGGAGAGCTGGAGCCGTCGCCCGACGACGACGGTGAGCGGACCCGGCCAGTGGTCCTCGACGAGGCGCCGGGTCCGTCCGTCGAAGACACCGATCCGGACCGCGTCGTCGATGGTGCCGACGAGGATCGGGATCGGCTTCACGGCCGGTCGGTCCTTCACGCCGAAGAGCGTCCTCACGGCGCGCTGGTCGAAGGCGTCGCAGGCCACGCCGTAGACCGTGTCGGTCGGCAGGCCCACGAGATCGCCGGCTCCGAGCGCCGCGACGGCGGCGGACGTGTCAGACACAGCAGGGTGCTCCTTTCCGCGCGACGAGGATGCGATCCCGGCCGGCGAGATCCGTTCGGACCTCGCGATCGTAGGCAGCGAAGAGCCGCTCGGCGGCCGCGCCCTGGGTCGCTCCGATCTCACACACCGCCCAGCCGCCGACGCCGAGCCACCAGAAGGCCTCCTCGGCGATGCGGGCGAGGACCTCGGTGCCCTCCGGGCCTGCGACGAGGGCCACCCGGGGCTCGTGGTCGCGCACGTCCGTCGGCAGGTCGGCCCATTCGTCCTCTGCGACGTAGGGCGGGTTGGAGACCAGCAGGTCGACCCTGCCCATGAGCCGCTTCGGCAGCGGTGTGAACAGGTCGCCGTGGAGCCACTCGACCTCGAGGTCGAGCCGGGTGCCGTTCTCCTTGGCGACGGCGAGGGCGTCCTCGGACACGTCGACACCGATGACACGGGCATCGGGGAAGCGGTGCTTGAGCGCGAGGGCGAGGGCGCCCGAGCCGGTGCAGAGATCCACGACGAGCGTCCCCGGGCCGGCCTCGCCCAGCGACCGCGCCGCCTGGTCGAAGACCTGCTCGGTCTCGGGTCGGGGCACGAGCACCCGCGCGTCGACGAGGAGGTCGAGGGGGCCGAAGGAGACCGATCCCTCGAGGTGCTGGAGCGGCTCGCCGGCGAGGCGGCGCGACACGAGATCGTCCAACCGGCGCCGATCGTCGGCGTCGAGCGCCTCCGCGCCGGTCACGGTGCCGAAGGGGCGGCCGGTGACGGCGGCGACGAGGCGGCGGTGCTCGTGGGCCGGGAGCGTCATCGCCGCCGATGGTGGCACGGCCGCTGCACTAGCGTCGAGTCGTCACCCCGCTCCTCCCGAGGCCTCCCATGCAGACGCTCCCCCACGGAACCTGGCCATCGCCGATCGACGCCGAGCTCACGACGCGGGCGGGCACCCGGTTCTCCGACGCGATCCGGGTCGACGGCGACGACGTCCTCTGGGTCGAGAGCCGTCCCGCCGAGGGCGGTCGCAGCGTGATCGTCCGGAGCGCCGCCGGGGGGCCGCCCACCGACGTCACCCCGCAGGGGTGGAACGTCCGCACCCGCGTCCACGAGTACGGCGGCGGAGCCTTCGCCGTCGCGGACGGCACGGTGTGGTTCTCCTCCTTCGAGGACCAACGCGTGTACCGCCAGGTCGCCGGCGGCGACCCCGAGCCGATCACGCCCGAGCCCCCGGTCCCCGCAGGGCTTCGCTACGCCGACTTCGCCGTGGCCGGCGATCGTCTTCTCTGCGTGCGGGAGACCCACCACGCCGAGGGGGAGCCGACGAACGAGATCGTGGCGCTGGCAGCGGACGGATCCGCGGCGCCCGTCGTCGTCGCCACCGGTCGCGACTTCTATGCCGCCCCCCGTCCCTCCCCCGACGGGACCCGCGTGGCATGGCTCGCCTGGGATCACCCGAACATGCCGTGGGACGGGACGGAGCTCTGGGTCTCGGCGCCCGACGGCTCCGGCGCCCGGCGGGTGATGGGCGATCCGGGCGAAGCCCTCGTGCAGCCGGAATGGGCACCCGACGGGACCCTCCACGTGATCTCGGATCGCACCGGCTGGTGGAGCGTCCATCGCGCCGGCGAGACCGTCCCGCTCCTCGTGGCCGACGCCGAGATCGGGTTCCCGCACTGGCTCTTCGGAGCGGCGCGCTATGCGTTCCTCGACGACGGGACCCTCGTGGCGGCGACGGTCGAGGCGAGCGGGGACCGGTTGCTGATGCGCTCCCCGGACGGGTCCGTCCGGGAGGTCGCGCATCCCGACGCCCCGATCCTGTCACCCCGCTTCGCCGTGCTCGGGCGTGAGCTGATCACGCTGGGATCCGGTCCGGCGCGACCCGCCGAGGTCGTCGCCATCGACCTCGACTCGGGCGCCGAACGAGTCGTGCGACCCGCCGATCCCCTCGGCGTCGACGACGCCTTCGTATCGGTGCCCACCGTGCTCACGTTCGAGACCCCCGACGGGCCCGCCCACGCCG
>JAWVYO010000113.1:0-7158 GCA_033722675.1 Acidimicrobiia bacterium
CCTCGCCAGCCTCGCCTTCGGGACCTGGGTCGGACCCCAGCGGGTGCACCGCGAAGGGATCGACGGCCTCGACGTCCGGGACATCGAGTTCGCCGGCGACCTCGGCTACGTCGTGAAACTGCTGGCGATCGCCGAACGCACGGCCGAGGGGGTCAGCGCACGCGTCCATCCGGCGATGGTGCCGAGCGACCATCCCCTCGCAGCGATCAGGGGCGCCACGAACGCCATCTTCATCGAGGGGCCGTCGATCGACGAGCTGCTCTTCGCCGGTCCCGGCGCCGGCGGCGAGCCGACGGCGTCGGCGGTGCTCGGCGACGTCATCGACGCCGCCCGGGAGCTGCTGTCGGGGTCGCAGGTCGCCCCGCGGATCCGCTTCGCCCCCGGTGACGTCGTCGACTTCGGCCGGGTCGCCACGAAGTGGTACCTGCGGCTCGAGGTCCTCGACGCCCCCGGGGTGCTCGCCACCGTGGCCGGGGTGTTCGGCGACGCCGGCGTGAGCATCAAGTCGGTCTGGCAGGAGGGCCGCGGGGCGGAGGCCACGCTGCTCCTCGTGACCCACGAGGCCTCCGAGGCCGACCAGCAGCGAGCCGTCGCGGCGCTCGCCGCCCTCGACGAGGTGGAGGAGATCGCCGCCACGATCCGCGTTGCGGGTGAGGAGACGTGAGCGCCTGGCCCGGCGTGATCGAGCGCTACCGCGACCGGCTCCCGGTCACCGACCAGACCTGCATCGTCACCCTCCACGAGGGGGACACACCGCTCATACCGGCGCACCACGTCTCCGACCTCGTCGGGCGCGACGTCTACCTCAAGTACGACGGGGCGAACCCCACCGGCTCGTTCAAGGACCGGGGCATGACGCTGGCCGTCACGAAGGCGCTCGAGGCGGGCTCCCGTGCCGTGGCGTGCGCCTCCACCGGCAACACGTCGGCGGCGGCGGCCGCCTATGCCGCCCGCGCCGGGATGGAGTGCCTCGTGATCCTCCCCGCCGGCAACGTGGCGCTGGGGAAGCTCGCCCAGGCGATCCGGCACGGAGCCCGGGTCGTGGCCGTGGACGGGTCCTTCGACGACGCCCTCGAGCTCGTACGCAAGGTGACCGCCGAGTACGACATCGTGCTCGTCAACTCCGTCAATCCGTACCGCATCGTGGGCCAGCAGACCGCAGCCTGGGAGGTGCTCGACGCGCTCGGCGGGGCCCCGGCCGTCCACGCCCTCCCGGTGGGCAACGCCGGCAACATCACCGCCTACTGGAAGGGCTACACCAGCCAGGGCGCCACACCGCGCATGTGGGGCTTCCAGGCGGCGGGTGCGGCGCCGATCGTGCACGGCGAGCCCGTGTCGAACCCCGAGACGATCGCCACCGCCATCCGCATCGGCGCCCCGGCGTCGTGGCAGACGGCGGTGGAGGCCCGCGACGAGTCGGGGGGCCGCATCGAGGCCGTCACCGACGACCAGATCCTCGCCGCCTACCGGCTGCTCGCCGAGCGCGAGGGCGTGTTCTGCGAGCCGGCCTCCGCCGCGTCGGTGGCCGGGATCCTCGCCCACGCCGCCGACCTCCCCGACGGTCCGGTCGTGTGCACGCTCACGGGCCACGGCCTCAAGGACCCGGGGACCGCCCTCGACGGCGTCGGGGAGCCGACGCCGGTGCCCGCCCAGCTCGACGCACTGGTCACGCACCTGGGCTGGTGAACGGGGGCGGCCGGGGGCCGTCCTTTGCGCTGCGGGGGGAGCGGGGTATCATCGCCCCGGGCGTTCGACCCATTCCCGGCACCGCAACCGCCGCACCGCGCGCCGTTCCCGGTCCGGGTCCACTCCACTTCGGATCCGCGGCGCGGACCCCTTCCGCCCCGCCGGACCCGCCCAGGGTCGTCCCATCGAGGAAAGGAACCCATGACCAGCAGAGCCAAGCTGCAGGACAAGAACCTCGACGAGTTGCGCGTCATCGCCGGGTCGCTCGGCGTCGACGGGCACGAGGATCTGCAGAAGTCGAAGCTCATCGCCGCCATCCTCGACACCGACGAGTTCGAGAAGGAGGACGCCGCGGCCGCGGTGGACCTGCCGGCCATCGAGGAGCATCGAGAGGCCGACGACGCCAAGGGCTCCGACGACTCGTCGAAGGACGACGACCAGTCGAAGGGCGGCCAGGACAAGGGTCAGTCCAAGGGCGGCCAGTCGAAGGGCGGCGGTGGTCAGGACAAGGGTCAGTCGAAGGGCGGCCAGCAGCAGCAGAAGGACGACTCGGACGGCAACCGCCGTCGGCGGCGCCGCAAGGGCGGCGGAGGCGGCGGCGACCAGCAGGACGACGCCGACGCCGAGGTCCGCGAGGGCGTGCTCGACATCCTGCCCGAGAACTACGGGTTCCTCCGGGTGACGAGCTACCTGGCCGGCGAGAAGGACGTCTACGTCTCGGCGAGCCAGATCCGCAAGTTCGGTCTCCGCAAGGGCGACCTCATCAAGGGCCCGATCCGCGCCGCACGCGCCCAGGAGAAGTTCCCGGCGATCACGCGGATCGAGACCGTGAACGGGATGAGCATCGACGAGGCCCGCCGCCGCCCCAAGTTCGGCAACCTCACCCCGCTCTTCCCGGACCAGCGCCTCCGCCTCGAGGTGGAGGACAAGCCGAACCACGTGCTCGCCCGCATCGTCGACCTCATCGCCCCGATCGGAAAGGGTCAGCGCGGGCTCATCGTCTCACCGCCCAAGGCGGGCAAGACGACCGTGCTCAAGGAGATCGCCAACTCGGTCAGCTCGAACAACCCCGAGTGCCACCTCATCGTCGTGCTCGTCGACGAGCGCCCCGAAGAGGTCACCGACATGCAGCGCTCGGTGAAGGGCGAGGTCGTCTACTCGACGTTCGATCGCCCCGCCGAGGAGCACACGCAGGTCGCCGAGCTCGCCCTCGAGCGGGCGAAGCGGCTCGTCGAGCTCGGGACCGACGTGGTCATCCTCCTCGACTCCATCACCCGCCTCGCCCGGGCCTACAACCTGGCCACGCC
This sequence comes from Acidimicrobiia bacterium, assembly GCA_033722675.1. GTDB lineage: Bacteria > Actinomycetota > Acidimicrobiia > Spongiisociales > UBA11373 > DATHYU01. The sequence continues at coordinate 2,994 of JAWVYO010000113.1, forward strand.
GGCCTCCGGCAGGATCCTGTCGGGTGGTGTGGACTCGACGGCGCTCTACCCGCCGAAGCGCTTCTTCGGCGCCGCCCGCAACATCGAGGAGGGCGGCTCGCTCACGATCCTCGGCACGGCGCTCGTCGAAACGGGCTCCCGCATGGACGAGGTGATCTTCGAGGAGTTCAAGGGCACCGGGAACATGGAGCTGCGGCTCGACCGCAAGCTCGCCGACAAGCGGGTCTACCCGGCCATCGACATCGAGGCGTCGGGCACCCGCAAGGAGGAGCTCCTGTTCTCCCAGAACGAGCTGAAGCAGGTCTGGAAGCTGCGGAGGGTGCTCCTCGCACTCGCCGAGCCCTCGGCGGGTCTCGAGTTGCTCATCGACCGCCTCAAGAACACCAAGTCGAACGACGAGTTCCTGGCCGACGTCCAGACGTCCCCGGCGTGAGCCAGGGACGAGCGGTCGCCTAGGATCCGTGCCCCCGGAGGAACGAGCATGAAGAAAGACATCCACCCCGAGTACCGAGAGGTCGTGTTCGTCGACACGTCCTCGGACTTCAAGTTCCTGACGCGCTCCACGATCGAGACGTCGGAGACCATCGAGTACGAGGGCGAGACCTACCCGATGGCTCGGGTGGAGATCTCCAGCGCCAGCCACCCCTTCTACACCGGCAAGCAGATCCTCGTCGACTCCGGCGGCCGGGTCGAGCGCTTCCGCAAGCGCTACGGCACGTCGTCGATCAGCGAGTCGTCGAAGAAGAAGCAGCCCGCGCCCGAGGCGGACACCGCCGAGGGGGCCACCGCCGAGGCGGACGCTGCCGAGGGTGCTCCGGCCGGGGACGAGGCCGCCGCCGAGTGAGCCGCCCGCCGGGCGCACAGGTCGGGGGACAAGCCGTCATCGAGGGCGTGATGATGCGCGCCCCCAACCGCTGGGCCGTCGCCGTCCGCCGTCCCGACGACGTCATCGAGGTCCAGAGCAACGACCTGCCGCGCCTCTCTGCACGCTCTCGTTGGGCCAAGGTGCCCTTCATCAGGGGCGTGCTGGTGCTCGTCGAGTCGCTCAGCCTGGGGTTCCGGGCCCTGTCGTGGTCCGCCCGCAAGGCGGGCGACGAGGACGGCGAGGAACTGGAGACCCGTCACATCGCGGCGGCGATGGCGATGGCCCTCGTGTTCTTCGTCGCGGTGTTCATGGTGCTCCCGCTCCTCATCGCCAGGGGGGCCGAGGCGGTCCTGTTCGAGTCGACCGTGCTCTTCAACGTGGTCGACGGCCTCGTGCGGGTGGCCATCTTCATCGGCTACATCTGGGCGATCGGCCGGTCGGAGGAGATCGGACGCGTGTTCGAGTACCACGGGGCCGAGCACAAGACCATCCACGCCTACGAGCGCGCCGACCCGCTGACCGTCGAGGCGATCCAGCGCTACAGCCCCCGGCACCCCCGCTGCGGGACGAACTTCCTGCTCATCGTCATCCTCATCGCCCTCGTCGTGTTCACGGCGCTGGGGCGGCCGGGCTGGATCTGGCTCGTCGCCAGCCGCATCTTCCTGATCCCCGTCATCGCCGGCATCGCGTACGAGGTGCTGAAGGTGGCGGCGAACGTCGCCTGGCTCGGGTGGCTGTCGCAGCCCGGCGTGTGGCTGCAGCGCCTCACGACCCGCGAGCCCTCGGCCGACCAGGTGGAGGTGGCCGTCGCCAGCCTGCTCGCCGCCCTGACCGACGAGGAGCGCGCCGAGGTGGCGGCCCGGGGCCCGATCGTGCCCGGCGCCCTCGAAGCGGAGTCGGGCTGATGGATCCGGTCCTCGTCGAGCGGCTCGAGGAGGTCGAACGGGCCAACGCCGAGACGCTCGAGCAGATGGCGTCGCCCGACGTCCTCGCCGACTCCGACCGCTACACCGAGATCGCGAAGCGTCACGCCGAGCTGAAGCCGATCGTGGAGGTGTTCGAGCGGTATCGGGCCGCGGAGGCCGACGCCGCCGAGGCACGCGAGCTGGCGGCCGAGGACCCCGACATGGCCGACGAGCTGCGGACGATGGCGGCCGACCGGGAGGCCGAGGCCGAGCGTCTCGAGCAGCGTCTCCGGGTGATGCTCGTCCCGAAGGACCCCAACGACGAGAAGGACGTGATCATGGAGATCCGCGCCGCGGCGGGGGGCGACGAGGCGGCGATCTGGGCGGGCGACCTGCATCGCATGTACGAGCGCTACGCCGAGGCGAACGGCTGGACGGTGGAGCCGATCTCGTCGTCGGAGTCGGAGGCAGGGGGCTTCAAGGAGATCACCTTCGCCGTGAAGGGCCGGGGCGCGTACTCGCGCCTCAAGTTCGAGGCCGGCCCCCACCGGGTGCAGCGGGTGCCGAAGACCGAGTCGCAGGGCCGGGTGCACACGTCCATCGCCACCGTGGCGGTGCTCCCCGAGGCCGAGGACGTCGACGTGGAGGTCGACGAGAACGACCTCGAGATCGACGTGTTCCGGTCGACGGGACCCGGCGGCCAGTCGGTCAACACCACCGACTCGGCCGTGCGGATCACCCACCTCCCCACCGGTCTCGTGGTCACCTGCCAGGACGAGAAGTCCCAGCTCCAGAACAAGCTGAAGGCGATGCGGGTGCTGCGGGCCCGCCTGCTCAAGGCAGAGCTCGACCGCCAGACCGCCGAGCTGGCGGCCAGCCGCAAGGCGCAGGTGGGGACGGGGGAGCGGTCGGAGAAGATCCGGACCTACAACTACAAGGAGAACCGGGTCACCGACCACCGCATCGGGCTCACCATCAAGCGGCTGCCCCAGGTGCTCGAAGGCGACCTCGACGAGTTCGTCGACGCCCTCACCCTCGACGACGAGGCCGCCCGGCTCGCCGAGGGCTGAGTTCGGGGGCCTTCGGCCCTTCGACGGGTTCCGGCGCCCTTGATACGTTCGCTCGTGAAACGTTTCACGAGGAGCGTCGCATGTCGAACCGTCGCATGGTCGTGCTCGGGGCCCTGCTCATCCAGCTGTGCCTCGGGGCCATCTACGCCTGGTCCGTGTTCACGCCCGGTCTCCAGGACGCCGGGTGGTCCAAGCTCGACACCCAGATCGTCTTCTCGGTCGGCCTCGCCTCCTTCGCCCTCGTCATGGTGTACGCCGGGCGACGGCTGGCGACGTACGGACCCCGGCGGCTCGCCATCGCCGGTGGGCTGGCGCTCGGGGCCGGCTACGGACTCGCCGGCCTGGCGTCGGGCACCAACTTCTGGCTCGTGCTCGTCGGCGTCGGACTCGTGGGCGGCGCCGGGATCGGGCTCGCCTACGTCGTCCCGATCGCCGTGGGGATGCGCTGGTTCCCGGACCGCAAGGGGATGATCACCGGGGTGGCGGTCGCGGGCTTCGGGTTCGGCGCCCTCGGCTGGGTGAAGCTCGCCGGGGAGTGGGGCGGCCTCGTCGATCGGTTCGGGACCGGGACGACCTTCGCCCTGTACGGGGCGATGTTCGTCGCCCTCGTACTCGCCGGGAGCCGCTGGATGCAGATGCCGCCCGAGGGCTGGCTGCCCGCCGGGTTCGCGCCCCCCGAGGCGAAGTCGGGGGAGGGCGGGGACGACTTCGCGCCGAAAGAGATGCTCCGCACCCCCCAGTTCCACCTCATATCGATCACGTTCGCCGTGTCGGCCGGCGCAGGGCTCATGGCGATCGGGCTCATGAAGCTCTATCCCACCGAGGCGCTGGTGGCGTCGGGGATCGCCGAGGTGCGGGCCGACGCCATCGCCGGCACGGCGATGGCCGTCTTCTTCTCCCTCGCCAACGGCGTCGGGCGACTCGCCTGGGGAGCGCTGAGCGACGTGGTCGGCCGGAAGCGGTCGGTCGTGGTCATGGCCGGGTCGCAGGGGATCCTGCTGTTCCTGTTCGTCCCCATGGCCGGCACCGAATGGCTGCTGTATCTCGGAGCCGCGCTCATCGGTTTCAACTTCGGTGGCAACTTCGCCCTCTTCCCGGCGCTCACGGCCGACGAGTTCGGCAACCAGGCCGTCGGGAGGAACTACCCCTGGGTGTTCCTCGCCTACGGCGCCGGCGGCATCGTCTTTCCGATCCTGGGCGGCTGGCTCGGCGACCTCGGGAACTTCCCCCTGGCGTTCTCGATCTGCGCGGTGGCCTGTCTCCTCGGTGCGGCCGCCACCGCCGCCGTGTTCCCGCCGAGCCACGAGGAGGCCGAGCAGCCCTTC
>JAWVYO010000114.1:0-6953 GCA_033722675.1 Acidimicrobiia bacterium
CGGCGGTCACGTCTCGACCGTGCCCGGCATGCCGACGATCCTGCTCCACACCACGGGCCGGCGTTCGGGCCGGGATCGGACGTCCCCGCTGTTCTACGTCCCCGCCGGCGACGGCGTGGCCGTCGTCGACACGAACTACGGTCGGGAGCCGCGGCCCGGCTGGTCCCACAACCTCGCCGCCGATCCCGACGCGGCGTTCACACTCGCAGGGGTCCGGCGCGACGCCAGGGCACGCACCGCCGGCGGCGAGGAGCGCACCCGGCTCTGGTCGGACCTGGTCGACCTCTATCCCCCGTACGAGGACTATGCGGCCGGCCTCCGGCGGTCGCCCCGCGTCTGGGTCCTCGATCCGGTCTGATCAGACGGCGGCCGTGCCCGCTGCCCAGTCGGCAAACAGGTCGGCGTACACGCCGCCCGCCCCGACGAGCTCTCCGTGACGGCCCCGCTCCACCAGGCGACCCCGGTCGAAGACGAGGACCTCGTCGGACGCTTCGGCGGTGGAGAGGCGATGGGCGACGGTGAGGGAGGTGCGCCCCTCCGTCAGCCGCTCGATGGCCGTGCGCAGGGACACCTCCAGGGCCGGATCGACCGCCGACGTCGCCTCGTCCAGCACCAGGAGGTCCGGATCGGCGATCCAGGCCCGCACGAGCGCCACGAGCTGGCGCTCCCCCGCGGACAGCTGACCTCCCCGTTCGCCGACGGGGGTGGCGAGCCCCGAAGGCAACCCCTCCACCCACGGTGCGAGACCGAGGTCGTCGAAGGCGGCGGCGACCTGTTCGTCGGTGGCGTCGGGCCGCCCGTAGCGGACGTTGCCGGCGATCGTGGTGTCGAAGAGGAAGCCCTCCTGGGGGACGTAGGCGACGCGCGAACGCAGCGAGGCGAACCGGACCCGGTCGACGGGCACCCCGCCGATCGCCATGGTCCCGGCTGTCGGGTCGAGGAGACGCGTGACGAGCTTCGCGAAGGTGGTCTTCCCCGACCCCGTCTCGCCGACGATCGCCACCCGGGTGCCCGCGGGGATCGCGACATCGACGTCCTCGAGGACGTCCACGGACGTCCCGGGATACCGGAATCGGAGTCCGCGAGCCTCGACGGAGAGTCCACCGTCGGGGAGGTCGACGCCGTCGGGTGGATCGGCGACGTCCACCGGCGTGTCGAGCACGCCGAGGATGCGGCGGACGCCGGCACCGGCCGTCTGCGCCTGGTCGAGGGTCTCCACCAGCATCTGCACCGGGCCGACGAGCAGGTTCACGAGGAACAGGAAGGCGAGGAGCGTGCCGGCGCTGACGCCCGATGTCACTCCGAGCCAGACACCGATCCCGATCACGGTGGCGGTGATCAGACCGGCGAACAGTTCGGCCGAGGAGAACAGCACGGCCCCCAGCCGACCGGTCCGGAACTCGGCGCGGAACTGGGCGTCCAGGGCGGCCCGCAGGCGCCGGAGCGTCGGTGCCTCCGCGCCGTATGCGCGCACGGCCGGCAGGCCGGTGATCGCCTCCGACAGCGCCGAGAGCGAGTCGGCCACGCGCTCGCGGACGCGGTCGTGGGCGCGTGCCAGGATCCGCTGGAACCAGGCCAGCAGCACGGCGTAGACGACGACGCCGGCCACGACCACGAGGGCCAGCTGCCACTGGTAGACGAGCATCACGACGACGGCGAGGGTCACCTGCGCCGACCCGACGAGCATCATCATCCCGCCGAAGTCGAGGAAGTCCTGGATCGTCCCGACGTCCGACGTCACCCGGGACACGAGGGCGCCCCGACGCTCCGATTGCACGTGGAGCATCGAAAGGCGGTGCAGATGGCGGAAGGTCAGCACCCGCAGGTCGGACAGCCCGTGGGCCGAGGCCCGGGCGAGCCGCAGCTGGGCGGTGCGGCCGGCCACGGCCGCCACGAGGATCCCGATCACCCCGAGGATCCCGCTCCGCACCACGCCACCGACGTCCACTCCGCCGGCCGCGAGGATCTCCCGATCGAAGATCTGCTGCACGACGATCGGCACGACGAGCTGCATGGCCGTGCCGACGACCACGAGGAGCAGCGTCACGACGAGCCCCTTCCGTAGGACCGGAGCGAGGCGCAGGGTCCGCAGCAGCGCCCGGCGCGTGGTCGTCGGAGGAGTGGTCGGGTCGCTCATCCCGGCGCCTCCCTCCGCGCGGCGTCCTCGTCGTAGGCCTGCAGCAGCCGGGCGTAGCCGGGCTGGCGTCCCAGCAGTTCCGTGTGCGATCCGTGATCGAGGATCCGGCCGTCGTCGAGGAAGAGGACCTCGTCGGCCAGGACGATGCTCGACCGCCGGTGCGCCACCAGCACCACCGTGGACGGCAGCTCGGCCTCCTGGAGCCCCCGGAGGATGTCGGTCTCCACCGAGGGGTCGACCGCCGAGGTGGCGTCGTCGAGGATCAGCAGTCGCGGTCTGCGGGCGAGCGCCCGGGCGAGGGCGATCCGCTGGCGCTGACCCCCCGACAGCGTGGTGCCCCGTTCTCCGAGGTGTGTGCGGAAACCGTGGGGCAGGGCCCGGACGAACTCCTCGGCGGCGGCCATGCGCGCCGCCTCCTCGATGACCTCGTCGTCCACCTCGAGGCCGAGCCCGATGTTCCCCCGCACGTCGTCGTCGAAGAGGAAGGCCTCCTGCGCCACGTAGGCGACCTCCCTCGGCAGTTCGGAGCGGGCGAAGGCACGGAGGTCGCGTTCGTCGAGGTGGATGACCCCCGACGTCGGGTCCCAGAGCCGTGCCAGCAGCATCGCGAAGGTCGACTTGCCCGACCCCGTCGGACCGACGACGGCCACGGTGCGCCCCGCCGGGATGTCGACGTCGAGTCCGGAGAGGACCGGCGTCCCGCGCTCGTAGGCAAAGTCGATGGCGTCGCTCTCGACCCGGGCGCCGGTCCCCCCGGTGTCGGCGCGCTCGTCGCCGTGGACGACGGCGTCCTCGACGTCGAGGACCGCCTCGACCCGCCGCCATCCGGCGAGGCTGTGGGCCATGTCCCAGAGGACGAACCAGAGCATGAAGATCGGCACGGTGAGCAGCGAGACCAGGTACGCGACGGTGACGAGGTCCCCGGCAGTGATGGCGCCCGCCCGGATGCGCACCGCGCCGACGATCACGAGGAGGAGCGCCGCCACCGCCGGCGTGGCCTCGACGACGGCGCGGTTGAGCGTCCACAGCCGGGCCACGCGCACGATGTCGTCACGCAGGCGTTCGGACGCCCGTCGCAGACGCGTCGCCTCGAGGTCCTCCCGGCCGAGGGCCTTCACGGTGAGGGCGCCATCGAAGCTCTCGTGGGCGACGTCGCTGACGGCGCCCCGGCTGGCCTGCACGGTCTCGAACGCACCGAAGGTGGCCCACGATCCGATCACGTCGATCACGACGACCGCGACGATGATCCCGAGGGTGAGCAGCCCGAGGACCCAGTCGATGAGGAACACGATGAGCACCGACCCCAGCAGGAGCAGCGTCGAGCCGGTGCCGAAGGGCAGCGGGGCCAGGATGAAGGTCCCCTGCCGGGCATCGGTCTCGGAGATCGACAGCAGGTCGCCGGTGGACTGCGACGAGAACCAGCGGAGCTCGAGCCCCATCTGGTGTTCGACGAGGCGATAGCGGACGTCCGCCTGGGTGGAGAACTGGAGCCATCCCGCTGCCGTCCGCCGCAGCACGATGCCACCGGCCTTCCAGGCCGACACGCCGAGGACGGCTGCCACCGCCCCCTGCCATCGCGATCCGATGGGCTCGCCCCCGTCGAGGACCGGGATGATCAGTTCGTCGGTGACCCGACCGACCACGAACGCCGCGAGCACGATGGCCGAGGCGAAGACCAGCGCCCCGAGGAGCGCCAGTAGGAAGGACCACGGCCGGGCGCGGACGAACCGCCCGATCAAACGGAACCCGTCCCGCAGCACGGTCACGAGCGACTCGGGTGGCTCGGGGCGGAGGACCGACTCGGGCGCGTCGGACGCGCGTTCGTCGGCAGGAGCGGTCATGGACCCGGGCATGGTAGGCGAGGGTCCGGTCGGCCGGACCGCGCCGTGCCCCGGGCACCACCTCTAGCCTCCCCACATGCGCCGGACCGGCCTCCTCCTCGTCATCGCCCTCGCGGCCTGCGGCGGCGGAGCCTCCCAGCCGGTCCCGCCGGTCGCCGAGGTCGTCGACCGGGCGGCCACGGCCATGGCCTCCGTGGAGACCGCGTCCTTTTCGATCGAACGCACCGGCGCGCCCCTGCAGGTCGCCGGACTCGACTTCGAGTCGGCCTCGGGGGTCTATCTGGCGCCCGACCGGTCCCGGGCGGTCCTGGAGGTCCGCGCCGGCGACGTCACGGCGCGGCTCGGCACCATCGCGATCGACGACCGCGTCTGGCTCACCGATCCGATCACCGGGGACTGGTCGTCGATCCCCCCCGAGGACGGCTTCAACGCCGCCTCCGTCTTCGAGGCCTGGCCGACCATCCTCCGTGACGACCTGGGCGGCGCCGCAGTCCGTCGGGAGGGCGGTGCCCTCGTCCTCACGGGGACCGTGGCGGGCGAGCGGATCGCCACGCTCACCGCCGGCGTCGCCGAGCCCCAGGTCAGCGAGGCGGTCGTGCGTCTCGATCCCGACACCCATCGGATCCGCACGATCGAGTTCTCCACGGAGGGACCCGACGGCACGTCGTCGTGGACCATCCGTCTCGAACGCTATGGGGAGCCCGTCACCGTCGAGCCGCCGTCATGAGGACCGTCCCGCGCGGGGCGATCCTCGCCACGGTCGCCTTCGGGGTCTTCGTCGCCGCCGACGACCTCACGGTGGTGGCGACGACGCTGCGCGACATCGTCGGTGACCTGGCGATCCCGCTGCCCGAGGGACTCGACGACGCCGCCTGGATCGTCAACGGCTACCTGGTGGCCTACGTCGCCGTCATGCCGCTCATGGGTCGGCTCGCCGACGTCGTGGGCCGCCGCCGCACCTTCGTCGGCGCCCTGGCCGTCTTCGGCCTCGGGTCGCTCGCGCTCCCCCACGCCACCTCGCTGGGATGGTTCACGGTGGGCCGCGTGGTCACCGCGATCGGCGGGGCCGCGATGATCCCCGTCGCGCTCGCCGTCACGGCCGACCTGTACGAAGGGCGGGAGCGGACGCGGGCACTGGGTCTGCTCGGAGCCCTCGACGTGCTCGGGTGGGTGTGGGGCCCCCTCTTCGGAGCCCTCCTGGTCCGCTTCCTCGACTGGCGGTGGCAGTTCCACCTCAACGTGCCCCTCGCGGTGGCCGGCATCGCGGCCGCGTGGTGGACCATGCGCGACCTCGACCACGCCGACTCCCGCCGCCGGCTGGACCTTCCCGGGGCGCTCCTGCTGTCGGGCGGGCTCGTGGCCGTCACGCTCGCCCTGCTCGACTCGGCGGACATCTCGGTGGCCGAGGGACTCGAGGACCTCACCGGGTCGGGGGGACTGCCGGTCCTCCCCCTGTTCGCAGGGGGCGCGGTCCTCCTGGCCGCGTTCACGGTGGTCGAAGTGCGCCGACCCGATCCCCTCGTCGACCTCGCCTCGCTCCGGGACCGGAGGTACGCCGGCGCCCTCGTCACGACCCTCCTCGTAGGTGGTGCGCTCGTCGTGGCGATGGTCGACGTCCCTCTCTTCGTGAACCTCGTCCTCGAGGACGGGGTGGAGGCGGCGGCGGTGCGGTCGGGGTGGATCCTCTCGGCGCTGACGCTCGCCATGGCCGTCGGCACGCTGGTTGGCGGCACGGTCGGCGCGCAGTGGGGTGCCCGCCCCACGGTGGTCGCCGGGACACTGGTGGCGGGCGGGGGCTTCCTCCTCATGGCCCTGACGTGGGATCCGGGCGTCGCCACCCCGGCCATGGCGACCCATCTGGCCGTCCTCGGATTCGGACTCGGCTCGGTGACCGCCCCGCTCCACGACCGCGCCGTGAGCGCCGTCGGACCCAGGCGTCGCGGCATGGCCGGGTCGATGGTGGTCCTCGCGCGGCTCACCGGCCTCACGCTCGGGCTGGCCGGGCTCACGGCGTGGGCGCTCCAGCGCTTCGAGGCGCTCCGGCAGACCATCACGCTCCCGCCGATCACCGACCCGGGCTACGAGGCGGCGGCACGGACGGCGCAGGCGACGATCAGTGCCGATGCCCTCGCCGCCACCTTCGGCGCAGCCGCCATCGTGTGCGCACTGGCCGCCCTGGTCGCCGGCGTCCTCCTCGGGAGCGAGGTGGCAGACCGGGATCGGTAGTCTCGCCGCCGATGATCAGCGTCGACGCGACGGCCACCGCCGAGCTCGTGGAGCGGGCCTCCGGGCTGCTCGAGGGCGATCCCCATGCCGTCGGGCCGCTCCTGGGCCCGATCCCGGGGCCGTCCGCCGTGAGCTTCGGCGTCTGGGTGCCCGAACAGGACGTGACGGCCGTCGACGTGGAGTTCCTGCTGCCGCCCGACGGCTTCGACCCCGCCTCGCCGCCCCCTGCGGTCGACATGGATCGCGTCGTGCTCCCGATGGAGCTCGCCGGTGCATTCGCCTGGCTGGTCGCGACCGGCGTGCCGGTCGGCACGCGCACCCGTGTCGGCGCCCTCTACCGGCTCGTGATCCACACCTCCGGCGTCGAGGTGGTCCGTCCCGACCCGCTGGCGTGGTCGATGCCCTTCGGCGCCTTCGGGCCCGCCGAGGTGATCGACACCGCCGAGATCACGAGATCCCGATCGGACCGCGAGCATTTCGTCGACGACGGTGAGCGGATGCCGGCGCCGACGAGCATCCTCCAGGTCCACGTCCCCACCGCCACCTCGGAGGGGACCCTCGCCGCCCTCACGGACCACTACCGGGCCCTCGCCGCCCGGGTGGTCGCCAACGAGACCGGGCCGGACGACGACGTCTGGCTGGGCTACGACGCCGTCGAACTCATGCCCGTGGAGCCGACGATCACCTTCGAGACCGGCCCGCCGATGTTCGCCGCCGACGTCGACGGGGACCGGGCCACCGTGACCGCC
>JAWVYO010000115.1:0-6829 GCA_033722675.1 Acidimicrobiia bacterium
CCCCGGGGGGCCACCCCCCCCCACACCCGCCCCCACCCCGGCGCGCCCCCGGGGGGGGGGGCCGGGGGCGTCTGGTGTATCGCCCCCGGGGGGGGGGCCGCGGGGGCCCCCCACGACGAGGTGCGCCGACGCGCGGCGGAGGCCGCTGCCGTGGTCGAGGCGGTTCGATCGTGAGCGCCACGTTCCTCGTCGGCAGCTACGGGCCCGCGGACGACCCCGGCGTGCACGCGGTCGAATGGGACGGCGGGGGCGGCCTGCGCGTCGTCGGCTCGCACGGTGGGATCGCCGATCCGTCGTACGTCGCGGTCCATCCCGACCGTCGCACCTGCTACGTGGTGAGCGAGACGGGGCTGGGCTCCCACGGACGACACGGCGCCGTGCACGCCCTCCGGCTGGATCGGTCCGACGGGAACGTCGTCTTCACCGACCTCGGGCATCGTTCCACCGAGGGGGACCATCCCTGCCATCTCGCCGTCGACCCCGACGGTCGCTGGGTCGTCGCGGCGAACTACGGCTCCGGGAGCATCTCCGTGTTCCCGATCGGCCCCGACGGGTCGCTGGGCCCGATCGCCTCGTCCGCCCGCCACAGCGGATCGGGACCGCACCCCGGGCGCCAGGAGGGACCCCATGCCCACGCCACGGCGTTCTCGCCGGGCGGCGGCCACCTCGTCGCCGCCGATCTCGGCATCGACCGTCTCGTCGTCTACCGGTTCGACGACGGTCACCTCGAGTCGCACGTCGGGATCGCCACCGAGCCCGGAGCCGGCCCGCGGCACCTCGTCTTCGTCGACGGTGCCACGGTGCTCGTCGTCGAGGAGCTCGCCAACCGGCTCACCCGGTACCGGTGGGACGAGGCGAACGGCACCGCGACCGTCGTCGACTCCGCCTCGACCCTCCCGTCGGACGCGCCGCCGTCCACGGCCGCCGAACTTCGTGTCCACGGCTCACGGGTCTTCGTCTCCAACCGCGGCCACGACAGCGTCGCCGTGTTCGGACTGGACGGAACCCTCGGCCGGCGGGGGATCGGGCCCTGCGGCGGTTCGTGGCCGCGCGGCTTCGCCGTGGCGCCGGGCGGGGGCCATCTCGTCGTGGCCAACCGGCGCAGCGACCGGCTGGTCGTCGTGCCCGTGGCCGGTGACCTCCCGGGAGATCCGGTGGGCCACCTCGTCGTGTCCGAGCCGGCCTGCGTGGTGACCCTCGAGTCCGACCGCGGCTGACGCTGCCGGTTGACGCCCGCCGATCCATCCCCTACGCTCCTGAGAGCGCTCCCATGAGAGCGCTCCCAGGGAGGGACCACACGTGATGGCGACGAGACTGAACCTCGAGGAGATCGGCAAACTCGCCGGTGTCTCGCGGTCCACCGTCTCCCGGGTGATCAACGGCGAATCCAATGTCAGTCCCGAGGCCCGGGCCCGGGTCGAGGCCGTGATCGCCGAGACCGGGTATCGCCCCCACGCCGCCGCCCGCTCCCTCGCCTCCAACCGCACCGGCGTCGTCGGGCTCGTCATCCCGAGCGCCGTGGCGACGCTGTTCGACGACCCGTATTTCGGCCGTCTGATCCTCGGCGTCTCGAACGCCACCCAACTCGCCGGCACGACGCTGTCGCTGTTCCTCTTCCGCGAGGAGTCCGAGGAGTCGGCCATCGGCTCCCGGGTGATCGGCCCCGGCCTCGTCGACGGACTCATCGTCACCGCCACCCGCATGGGCGACCCGCTCATCGACGAGCTCGTCGACGTCGGCATGCCCTTCGTCATCGTCGGTCGGCCCGACGACGGCCGCCCCGTCTTCTCGGTGGACGCCGACAACCGCGGCGGCGCCCGCTGCGCCGCCCTGCACCTGGCCTCCCACGGCTATCGGCGGGTCGGCATGATCTCGCCGCCCTCCAACACGACCGCAGGGGTCGACCGACGCGCCGGGTTCCTCGAAGGTGCGGCCGACGCCGACCTGGATGTCTCGGGCCTGCTCCACGAGGGGGACTGGTCGGAGGCCTCCGCCCACGCCGCGATGGCGCAGATGCTCGAATCGTCCTCCGTGGAGGCCGTGTTCGTCGGGTCGGACCGGATGGCCGTGGGAGCGCTCCGGGCGATCCGGGAGGCCGGTCTTCGTTGTCCCGAGGACGTCGCCGTCATCTCCTTCGACGGGTTGCTGCCTCCCTCGCAGACCATGCCCCGGCTCACCTCCGTCGCCCAGCCGGTCACCGATGTCGGCGAGCGGGCCGCTGCGCTCTTGAACGCGGTCATCGAGGGCGAACTCACCACACCGGAACAGATCGTGCTCCCCACGGAGCTCGTGATCCGCGAGTCGTGCGGAACGACCGAGGGGAACTCGTCGTGACCCTGCATCGTTCGAACGCCGACACGCGCCAGGGAGCGTTCCCGGGCTCGACGCCAGACTCCACGGTGTCCCGGACGCTGGCTCCTCCCGCGGGCCCGGGAGCGCTCCCACACCAATCTTCACCGCCTCGTACACACGCAACCCACGCTCGAACCGAGCACAACCAAGGGAAAGGAAGGATGATCCGATGAGGAGATTCCGACTGGTGGCCTTGCTCGCCGTGTTCGCGCTCGTCATCGCCGCGTGCGGCGATGACGATGCCGCCACCACGACGCAAGCCACGACGGCCACGACGGCCGCTACGACCACGACCGCCGGCGACGGCGGCACCGACACGACGCAGGGCGAGTCGACGACGACCACGGCTGCGCCGACCACGACCGCCGCTGCGGGCCTGGAGGGCACCCTGAAGGTGCTGCTCCACCAGAACCCGCCGCTGGTCGAGTACATGGAAGGCTTCAACGAGCGCTTCGAAGCGGCCAACCCCGGCGTCGAGATCGAGATGGAGGTCGTCTCCGCGGCCGACCAGGCCACGGCGATCCAGACCCGGCTGACGGCCAACGAGGTCGACGTCGTCGACTTCTGCCCGGCCCCGTGCTCGGCGTTCTCGAACGCGATCCAGCCGTACATGACCGACGTCGACCCGCCGCTCTGGCAGCAGCTCATCGAGGCCGGCCTCGTGGCCGACCTGACCGGTGAGGCCTTCGTGGCCAACTGGGACCAGACGGCCGTCGCCGATGCCGGCTCCTACGACGGCAGCGTCTACGCCCTGCCCGCCGGCCGCGTGTCCTACAGCGGCATGTTCGTGAACCTCGACCTGCTCGCGGACAACGGCCTCGAGACGCCCACCACGTGGGACGCGCTCGTCGACGCCTGCGCCGTCCTCACGGCCTCCGGCAACTCGTGCATGACGGTCGGCGGCGCCGACGGTTGGCCCGTGTTCGTCGGCTCCTACGGCCTCCTCGGTGCGTTCTTCCCGGATCAGGAGGCGCTCGTCGAGGGCCTCTGGACCGGTGAGATCGAGTACACCGACGAGGAGATGCTCGAGCTGATGCGTCGGTACCAGACGTACGCCACCGAGCTGCTCGAAGAGGGCGTCACCGGCATCGGTCACGATGCAGGCCCGGCCCGCTTCGCCGCCGGCGACGTCGCCTTCATGCCCACGGGCGTGTGGCAGGGCCCGGCCGTCGAGGCCGCCGAGCCCGGCTTCGACTGGACCTACGTGCCCTTCCCGGGCAGCAGCGACGAAGCCGACAACCAGTACCTGTTCGGCAAGTACGACATGAGCTGGATGATCGCCGAGAACGCGCCCAACAAGGACGCGGCCATGGCCTACGTCGCGGCGCTCTCGGACCCGGCCGAGTACCAGACGTTCGTGGACGCGGTGGGCCTCCTGCCCACGCAGCCCACGGCCACGCTGGACAGCAAGCTCGGACAGGCGGTCGCTCCGCTCCTGGAGAACTACCGCGTCGGCATGGAGCAGGTCTGGGTGGCGCCCACCGGCGCCGGACAGTGGCACAACGCCGCGATGTTCGGCTCCTCGTGGTTCGCGCCGTTCAACGAGTTCACCGATCCCGAGAACCTCGCGCAGCAGGCGCAGGCGGATCTCGAGGCCGGACTGGACTCCTAGCCACCACCCCCCGACCCCCACGAATAGGGTGCAGGAATGGCGCTGATCAGCAAGAACTACCCACTCGGCAGCAAGCGGGCCAGGTTCACCCCGCTGCTCCTGCTGCTGCCCGGGTTCTTCCTCTACCTGGCGATCGCCGTGGGACCGTCCCTGGCGACCAGCGTCTACTCGTTCACCGACGCCACCGGGCTGCGGGGGCTCCCCGTCAACTGGGTCGGCTTCGAGAACTACAGCGAATTCCTCTTCGAGGGTGCCTCGTCACGCGACAACATCGACGCGCTGCAGCGGACCCTCATCTTCTCCTTCTTCGTCACGACCATCCAGTTCGGGCTCGGCCTCGTCCTCGCCCTGCTCCTGAACCGCCAACTCAAGGGTCGGAGCATCTTCCGCACCCTCTTCTTCATGCCCGTGATCCTCGGTGTCGTGATCCAGGGGCTCATGTGGAAGCTCTTCCTCTTGCCCCGCGGCGGACCGATGGCCAACATCTTCGGATTCTTCGGTCTCGAGTCCGAGTTCCTCGGCGGGGATCCCCAGCAGGCCTTCATCTGGGTGATCGTCGTCCAGATCTGGGCGAACGTCGGCATCACGATGGTGATCTTCATCGCCGGCATGCAGGCCATTCCCGAGGACCTCTACCAGGCCGCCCGCATCGACGGCGCCGGCGGCTGGCAGCTCTTCAAGCACATCACGTGGCCCCAGCTCACCCCCGCCGTCAACACCAACTTCCTCCTGAACGTCATCGGCTCGCTCCAGGCGTGGACCCTGTTCCTCGTGCTGATCGGATACCGGCCCGGCACACAAGTGCTCGGGTACCTCGTCTTCGCCGAGGGCTTCGGCCAGACCGGCGGCGTCGGCAGCTTCCGCCAGGGGTTCGCAGCGGCCGCCTCCATCGTCCTGTTCCTCCTGGTGATGGTCCTGGGACTCACCGCCAACTGGTGGGTCACCCGACGCGAGAAGAAGTACCTCTGATGACCCTCGACACCGCACCCCACACGAACACCGTCCGGACGCCGAGCGCCACGCGGCGCACCCGGTGGGCGAACATCGGTTCCTACGTGATCCTGGGCATCTTCGCCCTGGCCTTCATCGGGCCGCTGCTCATGATCGTGTTGACCTCCTTCAAGACCCTGCCCGAGTTCTTCAAGGAGCCGGTCGGTCTGCCCGAGAGCTACGGCCTCGACAACTTCGTCCAGGCGTGGAGCCTGGCCAACTTCCCCCGCTTCATCATCAACTCGTTCATCTACACGGCGGCGGCGACGTCGATCATGGTGTTCACCTCGATCTTCGTGGCCTTCCCGATCGCCCGGGGCTACGTCAAGGGGGCCGGGGCACTCCTGACGCTGTACGTCATCGCCCTGTTCCTCCCGCCGGCGCTGATCCCCCAGTTCCAGCTGATCCTGAACCTCGGCCTCTTCAACACGCGGACCGGCTTCATCCTGCTGTTCGTGGTGAACCCGATCGCGATGATCATCCTCGTCAACTACATCAAGTCGATACCCCGCGAACTCGACGAGAGCGCTGCGGTCGACGGGTGCGGCTACTTCCGGTTCGTGTGGTCGATCATCCTGCCGCTCATCCGCCCGGCCGTCGCCACCGTCACCGTCCTGCACGCCATCGGTGTGTGGAACGAGATCATCGCCCCGACCATCTACCTGACCGACTCCGATCTGTTCCCCATCACCAGGGGACTCATCGTCTTCCAGGGCGTCTACGGGAGCGACTGGCCCAAGCTGGCCGCCGCCGTCGTCATGCTGGCGATCCCGATGATCATCCTGTACCTGTTCCTGCAGCGCTACATCATCTCCGGCCTCACGGCCGGTTCGGTGAAGAGCTGACCGACCCGAGGAGAACCACCGTGCACCGCAGTCGAACGCGAGGTCTCGTCGCCGCGACGGCCCTGGTCGTCCTCGCCGGCGCCTGCTCCTCGGGCGACGACGCCACCGTGACCACCACCACGACGGCGGCCGCCACCACCACGGTCGCGACCACCACGACGACAGCGCCGACGACCACGACCACGGAGCCGCCGCCCACCACCACGACGACGGAGCCGCCGACGACCACGACCACGACCATGTTCGTGGTCGAGGACCCGCCCGAGCCGCTGCCGGTGGAACCGCCGGAGGGATACGAGCTGGTGTGGAGCGACGAGTTCGACGGCGACGTCATCGACCCGGCCAACTGGACATATGACATCGGCGGGTGGGGCTGGGGCAACGGCGAGGCGCAGTACTACACCGACCGGCCCCGGAACGCCCGGGTCCAGGACGGGGTCCTGATCATCGAGGCTCACTTCGAACGCTTCGAGAACGCCTACTACACCTCCGCCAGGCTCAAGACCGAGGAGCTCCAGGAGTTCCAGTACGGCTACTTCGAGGTGCGGTCCAAGGTGCCGGCCGGCAAGGGGCTGTGGCCGGCCTTCTGGATGCTCGGCACGACCTTCGAGCGCGACGAGTCGAACCCGATCGACAGCAACTGGCCGTTCGCCGGCGAGATCGACGTGATGGAGTACGTCGGACGCGCCCCGAACAACACCTACGGCACCATTCACGGACCCGGGTACGCGGGCGCCGGCAGCCTCGGCAAGTGGAACGAGCAGGACGAGCCGATCCACGAGGACTGGCACACCCATGCCGTGGAGTGGACCGAGGACGGGTTCCGCTGGTTCTACGACGGCGAGTTCTACGGAGAGGTCGGCAAGGACCTCGTCGGCAACCGGGAGTGGGTCTACGACCAGCCCTACTTCATGCTGCTCAACCTCGCCGTCGGCGGGCTCTTCCCCGGACCCGTGGGCTTCGACGTCGAGTTCCCCAAGCAGTTCCTCGTCGACCACGTCCGGGTCTACCAGCGCATCGAGGAGTGAGG
>JAWVYO010000116.1:0-6723 GCA_033722675.1 Acidimicrobiia bacterium
GATCCCGACGCCCTCGACGGCCTCCGCGACCGGCTCGGGCCCGAGATCGAGCGTCACGCCTTCCGACAGTTCCTCTTCTTCCGGCAATGGTCGGCGATCCGCCAGGCCGTCACGAACGCCGGCATGGCCATCATCGGCGACGCCCCGATCTTCGTGGCGATGGACAGCGCCGACGTCTGGGCGAACCCGGACCTCTTCGACCTCGATGCCGACCTCCAGCCGCGGCACGTGGCCGGCGTCCCCCCCGACTACTTCTCCGAGACCGGCCAGCTGTGGGGAAACCCGCTCTACCGCTGGGAGGCCCACGCCGAGGAGGACTACGCCTGGTGGATCGAACGGCTCCGGATGCTGGGTCTGCTCGTCGACGTCGTGCGCATCGACCACTTCCGCGGGTTCGTCGACTACTGGGAGATCCCCGCAGGGGCGGAGACGGCCGTCGACGGACGCTGGGTGGACGGTCCCGGCAGGGCGTTCTTCGACGTCGTCGAGAGCGCCCTCGGCGGGCTGCCGATCATCGCCGAGGACCTCGGCGAGCTCCACCCCGGCGTCCCGGCGCTGCGCGACGAACTGGGACTGCCGGGCATGAAGATCCTCCAGTTCGCCTACGACGGCGACCCCGACAACGAGTTCCTCCCCGAGCACTACGAGGAGAACTGCGTCGTGTACACGGGCACCCACGACAACGACACGACGCGGGGGTGGTTCCAGTCGCTGAGCCCGGCCGAGCGGGCCACCTTCCGCCAGATGAGCGGCGCCGACGGCCGATCGGTGGCGTGGGACCTCATCCGCATCGGATGGGGGTCACGGGCGAAGCTCGCCATCGCCCCGATGCAGGACGTGCTCGGCCTCGGCACCGACGCCCGGATGAACACGCCCGGCGTCGCCGCGGGGAACTGGTCGTGGCGGATGCGGAGCCGGGCCCTGAGCGCGGAACGGGCCGAACGGCTGGCGGCGCTCAACCTCGAGACGCACCGTCACCGGGGGATGTGATGGCCGACGTCTGCGTCATCGGCGCCGGTTCGTCGGGGCTCACCTCGATCAAGGCGCTCCTCGATCAGGGCCTCGACGTCGACTGCTTCGAACTGGGCTCCGACCTCGGTGGCAACTGGCGTCAGGGCAACGACAACGGGCGCTCCGCCGCCTACGACTCACTGCGGATCGACACGTCCAAGGAGCGGATGGCCTACCGGGACCTGCCCATGCCCGACGACTGGCCCCCGTACCTCCACCACACGCAGGTGCTCGAGTACTTCGAGCGGTACGCGGAGACCTTCGACCTCCGCCGCTCCATCACGTTCCGGACGCGGGTCACCGACGTCCGGCCCGCCCCCGACGGCGGCTGGGACGTGACCACCGAACCAGCCGGCGGCGGCGATGCCGAGACCCGCCGCCATCGCGCCGTCCTCGTCGCCAACGGGCACCACTGGGACCCGCACCTGCCGTCGTGGCCGGGCTCTTTCGACGGCCGCATCCTCCACTCGCGCGAGTACCGCTCGCCGGAGGCCTTCTCCGGACGGCGCGTCCTCGTCGTCGGCATCGGCAACTCGGGCACCGACATCGCCGTCGATCTCACCGGCGAGGCGGCCCACGTGTCGCTGTCGACCCGGCGCGGGGCCCACGTCATCCCCCGCTTCATCCTGGGCCGACCCACCGACCAGTGGGCGACCAGGTTCTCCTCCCGCCTGCCGCTGCCCCTCGCCCGGGCGCTCTACCGGGTGCTCCTGAACGCGGCGCGGGGTCGACAGCGGCGGTACGGGGTGCCCGAGCCGCCGAACCGGCTGCTCGAAGAACACCCGACGATGTCCCAGGAGTTCCTCCCGCTGGTCCGCGACGGGGCCATCACGGTCCGCCCCGACATCCACACGCTCGAGGGCGACGCCGTTCGGTTCGTCGACGGTTCGGCGGCCGAGTTCGACGCCGTCGTCGCCGCCACCGGCTACACCATCTCGTTCCCGTTCCTCCCGTGGCTCGAGGTGCGGGACAACGACATCGGCTTGTACCGCAAGGTCGTCCATCCCGACCACCCGGGGCTCTTCTTCATCGGCCTCATCCAGCCCCTCGGCGCGATCATGCCCCTCGCCGAGGCCCAGGCCCGCTGGGTCGCCCGCCTGCTGCGTGGAGCCCCGCTCCCCTCCACGGCCGAGATGAAGCGCTCGATCGCCGCAGACCGCGCCGCCCTCGAGCACCGGTACGTGCCGTCCCGTCGCCACACGATCCAGGTGGACTACTTCCCGTACCTCGACCTGATGGACGCCGAGGTCGCGGCCGCCGACCGGGTGCTCGTGTGATCGGCGTCCTCGGGGCGATGGATCAGGAGGTGGCGCTCGTCACCGACCTCCTGGACGATCGGGACGATCACACCATCGGCCCCCGGTGGGCAGCGACCGGGCGGATCGGCGGCCGCGAGGTACTCGTGACGACGAGCGGCTTCGGCAAGGTGGCGGCCGCCTCGACCGTCACCGTCATGATCGAGCGATACGGCGTCGCCGCCGTCCTGTTCACCGGCGTCGCCGGCGGCGTGGGTGCCGGTGTCGAGATCGGCGACGTGGTCGTGGCCCACGAGCTCGCCCAGCACGACTTCGACGCCTCGCCGATCTTCCCCCGCTTCACGATCCCCACCCTGGGGACCGATCGCATCGCCGCCGACCCCGCGATCGCCGACGCCCTCGCCGAGGGTGCGCGCGCCGCCGGGCGAGCCGTGCATCGGGGGCTCGTGGCGTCCGGGGACCGCTTCGTCGACGATGCCGCGGAGACGGCGGCGCTGCGCGATGCCCTCCCCGGCCTGCTGGCGGTCGAGATGGAGGGAGCGGCGGTCGCCCAGGTGTGCACCGAGATCGGGGTTCCCTTCGGCGTGGTCCGCACGATCTCCGATCACGCCGACGCCGACGCGGCGCCCGACTTCCTCGCCTTCGTCGAGGGCGTGGCGGCGCCGCTCAGCGCGGCGATCGTGGCCGGAGCACTGGCGGCGCTGGAGACCTAGGCCGGCACCGGTGCGCAGAGCCGGCGCATCTCCACCTCGACGACGGAGAAGTCTCGGCCGGTCTTCACCACGAGCCCGCGGCCGGCCAGCGTGTCGAGGATGCGGTAGACGGTCGGACGCGGGAGATCGAGTTCCCTGGCGATGCTGGAGGCGGTGCGAGGCCCGCCGGCGGCGGCCAGCAGGAACATCACGTCCAGGGCTCGATTCACCGACTGCATGGGGTCCCTCCGTCGTGTGGAGTTCGAGCCTAGCCCCGGGTGGAGGCATGCCCGTCCGGCCGCGAGAATCTGCCCGTGAGCATGCGCCGCTCCTCCCTCCGGTGGCGGGGACCACGTCGCCGCAGCCGCCTCCGGTGGCTGTGGTGGACGCTGCTCGCGCTCGCCGTCCTCGCCGCCGGATTCGCAGCCTGGGCCCTGCTCCCCGAGTCGGCCGGTGGCGACGTCGCGGGGCTCGACGCGGTGGCCGAACGCTACGACGCGACGATCGCTCGCGACGAATGGGGCATCCCCCACGTGGTGGGGCCCACGAACGAGGACGTCGCCTACGGCCTGGCCTACGCCCACGCCGAGGACGACTTCCCCACGATCCAGCACTCGATCCTCGCCGCCCGCGGCGAGCTCGCGACCGTGCTCGGACGCGACGGCGCGCCCAACGACTACCTCGTGGGACTCCTGCGCGTGTGGGACACGATGGCCGAGCGCTACGAGACCGACGTCTCCCCCGAGGTGCGACGCATCGCCGACGCCTACGCCGACGGGCTCAACCACTACGCGGCCCTCCACCCCGGCGACGCCCTCGTGGGGCTCTTCCCGGTCACCGGCGAGGACGTGGTCGCCACGTCGGTCCACAAGTCGCCACTGTTCTTCGGGCTCGAGGAGACCTTCCTGGAACTCTTCGAGGAGGAGGACCCCCGCGAGGTGTCGGAGCGGTTCGGCGAAGACGCCTTCGGGTCGAACGTGCTGGCCGTCGGTCCCACCCGCAGCGCCGAGGGCGGGACGTTGTTCGTGTCGAACTCGCACCAGCCGTGGGAGGGCCCGGTCGCCTGGTACGAGGCGAGCGTGCACTCCGACGAGGGGTGGAACGTGTCGGGCGCGCTCTTCCCGTCGATGCCCGTGTTCGCTCTCGGCACCAACGGCGACCTCGCCTGGTCGTTCACCGTGAATCATCCCGACCTCGTCGACGTCTACCGGCTGGAGGTCGATCCCGACGACGAGACCCGCTACCGCTTCGACGGGGACTGGCGTGACTTCGAGATCCGCTCGATCCCCATCCGTGTGAAGCTCTTCGGGCGGTTCCGCTGGACCTTCCATCGCGAGGCGCTGTGGACCGAGTACGGGCCGGCGGTCCGGCGTCCCCACGGCACGTTCGCCATCCGCTACGCCGGGATGGGGCTGGCGGGGATCTACGAGCAGCTGTTCCGCATGTCGCTCGCCTCCTCGTACGAGGAGTGGGCCGAGCCGCTCCGGGACCAGTCCGGCCTCGCCAGCTTCAACGTCGGATACGCCGACCGCACCGGCACCGTCGGGTACGTGTACCACGGACTGCTGCCGCAGCGTTCGGGAGCCTACGACTGGTCGCTGGACCTGCCCGGGACGACGTCGGAGACCCTGTGGACCGACTACCTGCCCTTCGACCGTCTCCCGGCGCTCGTCGATCCGGCGGCCGGGTTCGTCCAGAACGCCAACTCGACGCCCTTCGACACCACCGGATGGCCCGACGACCCCGCCGCCGACGACTACCCCGCCACGTTCGGCATCGAGACCTATCCCACGAACCGGTCGCTGCGGGCCCAGCGCCTCCTGGACGCCGACCCGTCGATCTCCCTCGACGATCTCCTGGCCGTCAAGTTCGATCGTACCTACGACGCCGACAGCGCCGTCGCCCGCTGGCGGGACCGCCTCGCCGCCCTCGACGTCGAGGCTTTCGCCCGGAGCCACGATCTCGATCCCGCCCCGATCCGGGCCGCCGTGACCACGCTGTCGGCATGGGACCTCCGGGCGAACCTGACGAGCCGGGGGATGGCGCTCATGGGCATCACCCTCACGTACGTCTACGACGTCGCCGACGAGGACGACCGGATCGACTTCGACCCGTCGCGGCTCACCGAGGCGACCGTTCCCGACGACGTGCTGGAGCTCGCGTTCGCAGATGCGATCGCCTGGCTGGTCGAGCACCACGGCCGGGTCGACCCTCCGTGGGGCGAGGTGAATCGGCTCCGGCGGGGCGACGTGGACCTCCCCGTCGCCGGCGGGCCGGATCTGCTGCGGGCCGTGTACGGGGAGCGGAGCGACGACGGGACGCTCGAGGGGATCGCCGGAGACGCCTACGTCCTCGTCGTCGCCTGGGACCGCTCGGGAACGCCGTCGGCCCGGG
Organism: Acidimicrobiia bacterium; assembly: GCA_033722675.1. Lineage (GTDB taxonomy): Bacteria > Actinomycetota > Acidimicrobiia > Spongiisociales > UBA11373 > DATHYU01. The sequence continues at coordinate 5,354 of JAWVYO010000116.1, forward strand.
CGGTCCACCAGTACGGCTCGTCCACGCTCGACGAGGACTCCCCGCACTACGCGGACCAGGCGGAGCTGTTCGTCGAGGAGCGGTTCCGTCCGGTGCCGCTCACGGCCGACGCCGCGCTGGAGGCGGCGGTGATCACCTACCGCCCGGGCGAGGAGGACTGAGGCTCAGTCGGGGAGCTCGTCGCCGCCCCGTTCGGCGGCCACGAGCCGACGGTGCCGCCGCTCGCTGAAGACGACGGCGGCGGTGAGGATGACGGCGATCACCCCGAGCGACACGAAGGTGTTGACGTGGTACCAGACCACGATCGACATCTTGAGGCCGACGAAGATCAGCACGGCGCCCAGGCCGTGGGACAGGTAGTGGAAACGCTGGCGGGCGCCGGCGAGCACGAAGTAGAGGGCGCGCAGCCCGAGGATCGCGAAGGCGTTCGACGAGAAGACCAGGAAGGGTTCGCGCGACACCGCGAGGATGGCGGGCACCGAGTCGACGGCGAAGATGACATCGGTGATCTCGACGACCACGAGGGCCGCGAGCAGCGGCGTGGCCACTCGCTTGCCGTCGATCTTCGTGAAGAACTTCTGTCCGTCGAGCGTGTTCGAGATCGGGACGAACCGCCGCACGAAGGCGATGATCTTCGTGGCGCTCTCCCCCTCGTCGTCGCGGTGGCGGATCACCTTGGCGCCCGTGTAGATGAGGAAGACGCCGAAGAAGACGAGGACGAAGGTGAAGCGGTTGATGAGCGACGACCCGAGCCCGATGAACAGCGCGCGCATCACGAGGGCCCCGAAGATGCCCCAGAAGAGCACCCTGTGCTGGTACTTGAGCGGCACGGCGAGCGTGGTGAGGAGCATCGACCAGACGAAGACGTTGTCGACACTCAACGACTTCTCGATGAGGTACCCGCTGATGTACTCGCCGAAGGCGTCGGCGCCCCAGGCGTAGGCCACGACACCGGCGAAGGCGAGGCCGGTGGCGATCCATGCGGCCGATTCGACGAGGGCCTCGCGCTGGGTGGGCTCGTGGTTGTCGCGGTGGCGGTACAGGTCCACGGCGAGCAGCAGGACGATCACGCCGAGCAGCGCCCCCCAGGACCAGGTGGGCACGTCGAGCGACACGAAGTTCTCACGTGAACTCTCGGCGGCGGCAAGGATCATGAACACCCCTCGGCATGGCTGCGCTGCGGCGGCGAGGCGATGCTAGATCGGTCCGGACCCCCGTTCCCGCTCGCGCCGCGCCGGGAAGGGAAGCGATAGGCTCCGCGCATGGCGGGACGCGGCAGGGTCACGACGGTGATGGTCGACACGGTGGACGTCGACGAGGCCGTGGCCTTCTGGACACAGGTCCTCGGGCTGGAGGTCCTGCAGCGCACC
>JAWVYO010000117.1:0-6719 GCA_033722675.1 Acidimicrobiia bacterium
CCGAGGACGCCGGCCTCCGCGCAGTTCGGCGCGAGCTCGGGCGGAGGCGGCTCGGGGAAGAGGCAGCGGTAGCACGGCCCCTCGTAGGGATCGAACACCGTGACCTGCCCCTCGAAGCGGAAGATCGAGCCGTGGACCACGGGCACCCGCAGGTGGAGCGACGCGTCGTTCACGAGATACCGGGTGGGGAAGTTGTCGGCGCCGTCCACGACCACGTCGTACTCCCCCATGATCTGGAGCACGTTGTCGACGTTCAGGCGCTCGGCATACGTCTCGACCTTGACGTCGGGATTGAGGCGGCGGATCGTCTCGGCCGCCGACTCCACCTTCAGCATCCCGACACGGTCCATGTTGTGGACGACCTGGCGCTGGAGGTTGGTGGCGTCGACGACGTCGTCGTCGACGATCCCGATCGTGCCGACCCCCGCCGCGGCGAGGTACAGGGCGGCCGGCGACCCGAGACCGCCGGCGCCGATGAGCAGGACCCGGGCGCCGAGGAGGCGCTCCTGCCCCTCCTCGCCCACCTCGGGGAGGAGGATGTGGCGGCTGTAGCGAGCCCGCTGGTCGGCGTCGAGGCCCTGGGGGACCTCCCAGGCGCGCCCCTCCGACTTCCAGCGGCCGAAGCCGCCGGCCATCGACGACACGTTCGTGTAGCCCATCTCCTGGAGGGACTTGGCCGCCAGGGCGGAGCGGTTCCCGGCCTGGCAGTAGAGGACGACCTCGGTGTCGACATCCGGGACCAGCCGGGTGATGTTGCTCTCGAGGATCCCCCGGGGCATGAACCTCGCTCCGGGGAGCGCCCCCTGCTCGAACTCGTCGATCTCGCGAGTGTCGACGAGCACGGGGATCCGCCCGAGCCGGCCCTCGACGTCGTCGGTGGTCACCTCGGTGATCTCCGCGCGCGCACGTGCGACGAGCTCGCGGTACGTCATCGGCATACAGTCATCCTCGTGTCGGACCTCCTACAACGCGCGACACCGCACCGATCATTCCCTACCAGAACGACGTCCCCGACAGACGCGCCACCGCTTCGTCCACCGTGCCCTCCCAGGCGCCGGTGGAGAGGTACTTCCAACCGCCGTCGCAGAGCAGCAGCACCACCGTGCCCTCGTCCATCCGCTCGGCCCACCTGAGCCCGGCGTGGAGGATCGCCCCCGACGACAGGCCGGCGAACAGACCCTCCTCGTCCATGAGCCGGCGAGTGCCCCGCACCGACGCCTCGGTGCCGACGAGCACCTTCCCGTCGATGGCGTCGGGATCGAAGATCGGCGGGTGGTACCCGTCCTCCAGCGACCGGAGGCCCATGACGCTCTCGCCCGACGGCGGCTCGGCGGCGACGATCTTCACGTCGGGCAGGCGCTCCTTCAGATACCGGCCCACGCCCATGAGCGTCCCTCCGGTGCCGAGGCCGGCCACGAACACGTCGACCGAACCGGCGCCGGAGAGGATCTCGGGGCCGGTGGTCTCGTAGTGCGAGATGGGGTTCGCCGGGTTGGCGTACTGGAAGAGCAGCACGTGACCCTCCCGCTCGGCCTTCTCCCGGGCGACCTCGATGGCGCCGTTCGATCCGAGTTCCCCGGGGGACTCGACGATGGTCGCCCCGTACGCCCGCAGCAGCGCCTTGCGCTCGTCGCTCACGTTGTCGGGGATCACCACGGTGAAGTCGTAGCCGCGCAGCCTCGACAGGCGGGCGAGGGCGATGCCGGTGTTCCCCGACGACGGCTCGAGGATGCGCGCCCCGGGTTCGAGCAGCCCATCACGCTCGGCGGCGTCGAGCATCCACCGGGCCGGACGGTCCTTCACCGACCCGGTCGGGTTGTACCACTCGAGCTTGCCGAGGAGCCGGACGCCCGGCTTGGGCGACAGGCGCGGCAACTCGACGAGGGGCGTCGCGCCGACCCGCTCGGGGGAGACGAGGGTGGTCAGACGGACCCTCCGGCGACCGCCGGGAGGATGACCACCTCGCCGTCGGCGGGCACGGGTGTGTCGAGGCCGTCGAGGTAGCGGACGTCCTCGTCGCCGACGAACACGTTCACGAACCGCTTGATCTCGCCGTTCTCGTCCACCAGCTCGGCGCGGGACCCGGGATAATTGTGCTCGAGCCCGTCCATCACCTCGGACAGCGTGGTGCCCTCGGCCTCGACGACCGCCTTCCCGGCGAATCGGGGCCGCAGGACGGTGGGAATGCGTACGTTCACGCTCACGGGGACTCCTTCGTGTGCAGCGGCTCCTCGTCGACCCGGCCGTCGCGGATCCGATACCCCCGGACGTCGGGGGCGTCGCCGTCCTCCAGCCCGACCAGCACGTAGAGCCAATCGGGCTCGAGGGCGCGGGCCACGTCGGTCTTCGACGGGACGGCCGCCGTATGGGTGTGGGAATGGAATACCCCGGCGAGGCGCCATCCATTCCGATCGGCGTGCCGCCAGGCCCGCACGTGCTCGGTGGGATCCAGGGTGTAGGCGACCGGCGAATGCTCGGCGTTCGTCAGGCAGTAGACCATCCGCAGGCGGCCCTCGTCGTCGGCGGCGAGCAGCCCGCACGCCTCCTCCGGATACGTGAAGCGGGCGTGGGCGATCATCGCCTGGCGGATCTGGGCGGGCAGCTCCATGGCCGAAACGGTATCGGCGGCAGGACCCAACCCGGCGCGCGGATCAGGGCCGGATGACGGTGCGGATCTCGTCCCCGAACCCTTCGAGCTCCTGCAGCGCCCCCTCCACCTCCGTGACGTCGAGCCCCACCGTCCGGGTCACCACTGCGTCCAGGTCCAGGTCGCCGCGCCGGGCCATCTCGAGCAGCAGCCGCAGCTCCTCGGCCGTGTGGTCGGCGGCGCCGAGGATCTCGGCCTCCCGGGCGACGAGCTCGCGGAAGGGGTCGAGGCCGAAGGTGCCGTCGGTGATGCCCACGGCGATCGCCCGTCCGCCGACGCCGACGGAGCGCACGGCCTGGCCCATGACCTCGGGCGATCCCACGAGCTCGAGCGCCACGTCGACGCCGCCGCCGGACATGCGGAGCAGCGCCTCGGCCGGGTCGACGGTGGTGGCGTCGACGGGGATGGCACCGAAACGGGTGGCCGCCTCCAGCTTCGCCGGATTGATGTCCACGGCGTAGACGTCGAAGGCACCCAGGGTGAACGCCAGCTGGACGGCGGACATGCCCAGCCCTCCGGCCCCGAAGACCGCGACACTCTCACCGACGGCGAGCCGGGCCCGCCGGAGCGCGTGGAAGGAGGTGGACGTCGAGCACATCATCACGGCGGCGGCCTCCCACGAGACCTCGTCGGGGATCGGCAGGGCGTTCGCCGCGGGCACCAGGATCTGCTCCGCGTATCCGCCTGCCCGATCGAGGCCGATCATCTCGCCCCGCACACAGAACTGCTCGCGGCCCCGGTGGCAGGGCTCGCACGCACCGCAGGAGGTCAGATAGTGGATCGCCACCCGGTCGCCCACCGCCGGTGCCGCCACGCCGGGCCCGACCCGCTCGACGACGCCGGCGACCTCGTGGCCGGGCACGAGGGGGAGCGACGGCACCGGCCGGTGACCCGAGCGGTAGTGGACGTCGGAGCGGCAGATCCCCGCAGCACGGACGCCGACGACGACCTCGCCGTGCCCCGGCTCGGGATCCGGCAGCTCGACGGCCTGCAGCGGCGCGCCGAGATCGACGATCTTCAGGGCCAGCACACCGGGATCCTACGCTTCCGGACGCCGCGGTAGCCTCCGCCCATGACCCATCGACCCTCGCTCTCCGCCATCGCCGACCGCGCCGTCGTGGTCGCAGCCGCGGACGGACGTCCGCTCGTCCGGCTCAAGGCCCTCCACGCCGCCGCCGTGGCGGTCACGGCGACCATCGTCGCCCCCCGGATGACCGCCGCCGCCGCCATCGGCGCCCTGTTCGGCGGCTACTCCCTGAACGTCGAAGACACCTCGCCGCCGCTCGCGTAGCTCGAGCCGGCCTGGGGCACCTTCGCCGCACGGAGGTCGGTCAGCAGGGCCGCGACGAACACCGTCTGGGCGACGAGCGCTGCGACGCCCGCGATGGCCAGCCCCACCTCCGCAGCGATCGTGAGCAGCGCCGGGGCCACGGCCCCCACGACCCAGGAAAGCTGGAACAGGGTCTCGGCGCGCACGAAGGCCGTCCCCCGTCCGTCGGGGGGGACGGTGGTCTGGAGCAGCCCGTCGAAGGCGAACTTCGCCATGCCCCACGCCAGCCCGGCCGCCCCGGCGAGCGCCGCCGCCGCGCCGAGCCCGAAGAACTGGCCGGCGATGAACGCCGCCGCCGCCTCGAGGGCGAGGGCGGCGACCACCATCGGCTCCTCCCGCAGGCGGCGCTCCAGCCACGGTGACAGGAACGACGCCAGGCCGTAGCCGATGCCCCCGGTGGCGATGAGGGCGCCGAAGTCGAGCGCCCCCGCCTCGGCGTCGCGGAACTCGAAGGCGAGGAGCAGGAGCAGGAACCCGTTGATGAGCCGGACCCCGGCGGTGGCCGTGCGGGCGAGCCGGACCTGCCTGGGTAGCGGGGGCGTGGACCCCGCCGGCGCCTCCCTCCGGCCGGCGGGCCGCGGGAGCCCGAGTCCGATGAAGGCGGAGAAGGCGAAGAACACCACCGACACGAGCAGCGCCCCCGCCGACTCGATCCGGGGGATCTGGGTCGCGGCGATCCCCACCGGGGCGATGAGCGCGCCGGCGTAGATGCCGATTCGGGCCAGGTGGGCGTTCGCCGTCACGAGGGCGGTCGAGTCGGGAAGGGCGGCGGGCAGCATGCTCGACTTGGCGATGCCGTAGAGCCGGGAGAGGACGAGCATCGAGAAGGCGAGGGGGAACAGCCAGAAGGTGGTCAGCCCGAAGCTCATCACCACTGCCAGCACCGCCCGCAGCAGCGACGACAGCGAGAGCGCGGCGCGGTAGGTGCCCGGGAACCGGTTGAAGAACGCACCGAGGACCGGGGCCACGATGGCGAAGGGCGCCAGCGTCAGGACGAGGTAGAGCGCGACCTTGGCCCGCGCCTCGGTGGAGGGCACGTCGAAGAACAGGGTGCCGGCGAGGCTGATCGCCACGAGCGTGTCGCCGGCCACGTTGGCGGCCCACGACATGGCGAGCCGCTTGAAGGCCGGACCGTTGCGACCGAACAGCACGTCGACGCGCCGGATGGCGGCCCGTGCCGCCCGCCGGCCGAGGCCCGGCGAGGTCCGGGGATCGAGCGGAGGCATCCGGGGGTCGCTCACGCCGACGACGGTAGTGGGGCGGGGCTCGCCCGAGGAGGAGCGGTCGGCGGGCGATGCCGCCCTCCACGAGCCGTCGGGAGCGTGGACCCGGGGCTCGGGCGGCGCGGGTTCGTCACCGCGGACGTCGGGGACCGGTTCTCCGTCGTCGGATCAGAGGCGCGTGGCGGCCAGCTCGGCGAGGGGGCTGCGGACGGTGCGCTCCAGGGTGATGTGACCGAACAGTGGTGTGCCCTTCAGCTTCTCCACCAGCGCCGCCGCCCCGCCCATCGGGGAGACGTAGGGGTTGTCGACCTGGCCGAAGTCGCCGCAGAGCACGACCTTCGAGTCGGAGCTCATGCGGGTGAGGATCACCTTCAGCGTCGACAGCTCGAGGTTCTGCGCCTCGTCGATGATCACGAACTCGCCGGTGATCGAGCGACCCCGCAGATAGGTGATCGCCGCCATCTCGAGCTCGTCGCGCTCGACGAGTTCCTCGACGGCGTCGCGGGCCGCCCGGGGCCCGCCGTCGGAGAAGAGCGCGAAGAGGTTGTCATGGACGGCCGCCATCCAGGGCGCCAGCTTCTCGTCGAGGTCACCGGGGAGGTAGCCGATCTCCTGGCGGCCCACCGCCACGAGGGGCCGGTAGACCGACACCTTCCGGTACCGCCGCGCCTCGATCACCTGCTCGAGACCGGCCGCAAGCGCCAGGAAGGTCTTGCCCGTGCCGGGCGGGCCCATGATCGACACCGCCGGGATGTCGGGGTCGAGGAGCAGGTCCAGGGCGAAGGCCTGGCGGAGGTTCTTGGACTCCATCCCGAAGGCCCGCCGCGAGCCCGGCACCCGGACGACCGTGGCCTCCGACTCCGCACTCGCCACCTGGGCCACTGCGGACTGGCCATCGGGAGCCCGGAGGACGACGTACTGATTCGTCAGGAGACCGGCGTGCCCGACGATCCCCTTGCCCTCGGCATAGAGCGCGTCGACGAACTCGTTCGTCACCGCCAGCTCCACGACCCCCGCATACGACTCGTCGACGGCGACGGTGTCGGCCCGGTAGTCCTGCACGGCCACACCGAGCTGCGCGCCCTTGATCCGGAGCGCTGCGTCCTTCGTGACGAGCACGCTCGAACCGCCGCCGTCGTCGAGGTTGAGGCAGACCGAGAGCAGGCGGTGGTCGGGCGTCGACGCGTCGAGGATCTCGGGGAGGCGGTCCGACCGGATCCCGTTGGGCTCGATGCGAAGCCGACCGCCCGTCGGAAGGTCGATGGCGTCTCGGAGGCCCCCGTGGCGGGAGGCGCCGTGGTCCTCGAGGAGCCGGATGGCACGCCGGGCGTTCGCCCCGACCTCGTCCATCCGGGTCTTCTTGCGGTCGAGTTCCTCGACGACGACGAGGGGGACGACCACCTCGTGCTCCTCGAAGCGCAGGACGGCCGAGGGGTCGGCGAGCAGCACGCAGGTGTCGAGGACGTAGGTGCGGGGCCGCAGGTCGGTGGAGTCCACCACGCCACCGAGGCTCGCCGCC
>JAWVYO010000118.1:0-6478 GCA_033722675.1 Acidimicrobiia bacterium
GACGAAGACGCCGTACAGGGTCTCGTCGCCGGTGTTCGTGACCTCGTAGGTCCACGTCACCGTGCTGCCGGCGGCGACCTTCGGGCCGGTGGGATGGTCGGCATCGTGGCCGTTGGTGGCCTTCTCGATGTCGATCGACGGGAAGTCGGGGTAGTCGCCCTTCTTCTTCGCCTTGTAGTGGCTCGGGTCGCAGTCCTCGACGGGACGGCCGTCGTCCTCGGTCTCACCGGTGGCGCAGCCCACGTTGCCGTAGAGGCCGGCCACGGCGGTGCCGCGGGCCGTGAGGGTCGCCGAGTCACCGACGGCCAGGAAGCCGATCGTGCCGATGAAGCCCTCTTCGTCGTCGTTGACCTCGACGTTCACGAGGTCCTGGTCACCGGTGTTCGTGACCACGTAGGTCCACGTGATCTCGTCACCGACGTTCACCCGGACGGCGTCCGAACGATCGTCGGCGTCCTCACCGTTCGTGGCCTTCTCGATGTCGATGTCGGGATCGGGGACGTTGTAGTGGCTCGGGTCGCAGTCGTCGACCTCGTTGCCATCCTCGTCCACCGCACGGGCGCAGGCCTCGTTGCGATAGTTGCCCTCACCGACGGTGCCGGTCTCCGTGAGCTCGAGGCTCTCGCCGACGCCGAGGAAGCTGATCGAGCCGATGAAGCCCTCCTGGTCGTCCTCGACCGTGACGTCCTCGAGGTCGACGTCGCCGGTGTTCGTGACCACGTAGGTCCACGTCACCGTGTCGCCCGCGAAGAGCTCGGGGCCCTCGTCGGGGGTGTCGGCGTCGACGCCGTTGGTCGCCTTCTCGATGTCGATGGCCGGATCGCCGGGGACGCCGATGTAGTGGCTCGGATCCGAGTCCATCACCATCTGCGTGTTCGGGATCGGGGACCCGCACTTCGTCTTGATCTCGCCGTCCTTCTTGATCTCGCGGATCCAGAACGACTCGATCTGCCAGGCGGAGTCCTCGATCGGATCGGGATCGTTCTTCTCGCCGTAGCCGCCGGGGAACTCGTCGGAGCACGAGATGTGGATCTCCATGCCCGGGAACGGCGCCTGCTGGTCGGTGCCACCCGTGTTCGGCAGGAAGACGTCGCCGCCGTCGGCGTCGCCGTCGACGCGCGTGGTGTCACCGGTGGCGGGGTCGACGAAGACGAACGTGAAACGCTTCACGTCCTCGTCCCTCGGCTGCGGGCTGACCGCCGGGCCCTCCGCGGTCACCTTGGCGGTGTTGCGGTACTGGCCCTCCATGGCGGTGCCGGTGGCCTCACAGGTCATCGACTCGCCGACGCCCAGCTCGGTGCGGGGGCAGTCGATCGCGGTCGGATCGGAGTCGCCGATCTCGCCGACGTAGTCGACCAGTTCGACGTTCGACAGCGCGCTGTCGCCGGTGTTCGTGACCACGTAGGTCCACGTCACCGTGTCGCCGATCTTGATCTCCGGGCCGGTCGGATCGTCCGCGTCCTCACCGTTCGTCGCCTTCTCGACGTCGATGGCGGGGCTGGGCGGGGGGATCGGGTCGCCGCCGGAACAGGTCTTGTCGCCCTTCTGAATCGTGTACCGCTGCACACGCCAGGCGGAGTCCTGGATCCGGTCCGGACCTTCCTTCTCGCCCCAGCCGCCGGGGAACTCGTCGGAGCACGACAGGTGCATGACCATCCCCGTGGGGTTGGTCTTGCTCGTGCCGCCGGCGTCCGGGATGAACGCGTCCTTCTCGGTGGCGGTGCCGGTCACCGTGGTGGTGGTGCCGTCCTGGTGCTCGAACACGAACTCGTAGTTGATCGTGTCCTTGGCGGACGCCAGGGTCGGGATCGTCAGCAGGAGCCCGCCCAACAGGGCGAGCGCCAGTCCGACGATGCCGAAGCGGCGACCGCGTCGTGGGTTTCGGGTTCTGCGCATCGGGCCTCTCCTCGGGTCGATCGCGTCCTCGTCGATCAAGGACTGCACCCAAGGTATGAACACGCAGAGTGGTTGGCAACGACTTTCTGTGTCAGACGGGTGTCATTCGTGAACGCAGGGGGTGACTAGTCACCCATCGCGGCCCGTCGGACGGCGCTCGCGATGGTTTCGCGATGGTCGTCGTCGCGGTAGCCCGTTCGGGGCCAGAAGAAGCCCCGGAGGCCGTCGCCGCGCCGACGCGGCACGACGTGGACGTGGAGGTGGGGGACCGACTGGCTCACGACGTTGTTCTGGGCCACGAAGATGCCCTCGGCCTCGAGCGCGGTTCGCACGGCCCCCGCCAGGTGTCGGACCGCCCCGAAGAGGGGACCGACCTCGTCCCCGGGGAGGTCTTCGATCGTCACGACATGGTCGCGGGGCACGACGAGGACGTGGCCGGGGAACAGCGGGCGGATGTCGAGAAACGCCACGACGGCGTCGTCCTCGTACACGACGTCGGCCTCCCGGTCGCCGGCGACGATCCCGCAGAACGCACAGTCCATGGCCGGGACGCTACCGGCCCGCCGCGGACCCGCGACAATGGGCGGCGATGCTTCGGTACTTCAAACGGCTCACGTCCACCTTCTCGTCGCCCGAGCGCACGTCGGGCCGGCCGGCGAGCGACAACGGCGCGTCCTCCTTCCATCTCGTGTGGGACCTGCCCCAGGCCCCGCTCGTCGAGGTGGAGGCGACGCTCGAGGTCCTCATGCTCCCCGCCGTGCGGAGCCTGTACTTCTGGGCGCTCCAGGTGTCCTTCGCCTCCCAGCGCCGGCTCAAGGGCGGCGCCCACCTCGGCCTGCAGTTCAACCCCCGCCACCCCGGGTCGGCGGCCGTGAACTGGGGCGGGTACGGGCCCGCCGAGGACGGCTCGCGCCTGTTGAAGGGCTCGGAGTCGCCCCTGCCGAGCACGCCAGGCGACCCGAACACCCGGGACTTCCCGTGGCAGGTGGGCCACCGGTACCGCCTCAGGGTGACCCCGTCGCCGGATCGGATCGATCGGGGCTTCGCCTGGCGGGGTTCGGTGACGGATCTCGAGACCGGGGAGCCCACGGTGGTGCGCGACCTCCACACGATGGGCGACTACCTCGTCGCCCCGATGGTCTGGTCGGAGGTCTTCGCCCGGTGTGAGGCGCCGTCGGTGCCGGTGCGCTGGAGCGGGCTGCGGGCCGTCGACGCCGACGGTGCCGAGGTGTCGCCCCGCCACGTCCGGGTGAACTATCAGCCCCACGCCGAGGGTGGATGCGACAACACCTCGGTGTCCGTCGACGAGCTCGGCATCGTCCAGACGACGCGGGTGGCCCGCCAGGTGCCCCAGGGAGCGCTCCTGCCGGTGCCGGGGGTCCGGGCCGAGGGGTGACCGTCACGCCCGGGATCGAATTCGATCCGTACGACCGCGCCTTTCTCGACGATCCCTATCCGACGTACGCCCGGCTGCGCGAGGAGGCCCCCGTCGCCTACGACGCCGAGCGCGACCTCACCTTCTTCGCACGCCACGACGACGTCACGGCCGTCCTGCGCGACGCCCGGTTCGGCCGCCGGGCGACCCACCGGCTGGACCCGCAGGACCTCTCGCGTCCCGAGGTGGGCTCCGGGTATCCGACGTGGGAGCGGTTCGTGCGCGGGTCCTTCATCGACCTGGAGCCGCCCGAGCACACGCGGCTGCGGGCCCTCGTGGCGCCCGCCTTCCGCAAACGGTCCGCCGAGCTCCTGCGGCCCCTCCTCGACGCCACCGCCGACCGCCTCCTCGACGAGCTGCTCGAGCGGGACGCCGTCGACATGATCGCCGACTACGCCACCCCGATCCCCGTGGAGATGATCACGGCGCTCATGGGCGTCCCCGAGGCGGACCATCCGATGCTGCTCGACTGGTCCCACGCCATCGTCCGATTGTTCGACTACGACGCCACGCCCGACGAGGGGGAGGCCGCCGAGCGGGCCGTCGGCGAGTTCGTGGCGTATCTGCGCCCGATCGTGCGGCGGCGGCGGGCGGAACCGGGGGACGACCTCATCTCCCAGATGGCGGCGGCCCGTCACGACGGCGAGCCCTATTCGGACGACGACGTCGTCGCCACCGCGATCCTCACCCTCAACGCCGGACACGAGGCCACCGTCCACGCGATCGGGAACGCGGTGCTCGCCCTCGGCCGGCATCCCGACGTGTTCGCCGCGTTGCGTGACGAGCCCTCACTGGTCCCCGGCGCCGCCGAGGAGCTCCTCCGCTACGACACCCCGCTGCAGATGTTCGAACGGTGGGTGCTCGAGGACGTCGACTGGCGGGGCCACCGGCTGGAGCGCGGGACCAAGGTGGGGCTGCTCTTCGGGTCGGCCAACCGGGACGCCGAGGTCTTCGACGACCCCGATCGCATCGTCCCCACCCGGGACCACCGGCTGCACGTCTCCTTCGGGGGAGGGGTCCATCACTGCGTGGGCGCCCCGCTCGCCCGGGTCGAGCTGGAGGTGGCGCTGGGGGCGCTGGTGCGGCGGGTCGCCCGGATCGGACTCGAGTCCCGAGAGCCGGAGCGCATCCACAGCCTGGTCTTCCGGGGTGTGACGTCGCTCCCCGCCCTCCTCCAGGCGGCCTGAGACGGCCTCGACTTACCTCTCGTTTAGGGGCCGAGCCGTACCGTTGGGTTCGGAAGGGCGAGTGTGCGGTGTATGCTCGGTCTTCGCCCGAGGTACGTGTGTGGCTTCGGGAGGGTGCCGCACCGCTGTGCGGTGCAACTAGGGAGGAGTTCGAAGTGATCGAGCCGTCATTTCGACGTGCGCCGGCATCCGCCGGTGCCTTCGAGAACGGTCGATCCCTCTCCACCCGGGCATCCGGTAAGAGGAAGCTCCGCATCCCCGGCGACCACCTTCGGGTGCTGTCGTGCTCGGATCGGGCCTTCCGTACGCTCAACAAGGAGGAATGCGCTTGAGGCGTGTGTGGCAGCGACCTGTGAAATTGGTTGCGTTGCTCGCCGCCTTCGTGCTCATCGTCTCGGCTTGTGGTGACGACGACAGTGGTGACACCACCACTACGACCGCCGCAGCGACGACGACGACGACCACGCAGGCCGAGACGACGACGACGACGCAGGCTGCGACGACGACGACAGCTGCAACGACCACGACGACCGAGGCCTTCACGGGCATCGTCCAGGGTGGCGAGGTCATCATCGGTGATGACCAGGAACCGCCGACCCTGAATGGGTTCGCCCCGGGCGGAGACAACTTCATTGTCTCCAAGATCGCCCAGGCCTATTCGTGTGGCACGCAGGAAATCGATGGGTTCACGCTCGAACTCGTCCCGGAGATCGTGACCGAGCTCCCGACCGTGGGTAACGGTGGGATCACGCTCAACGACGACGGCACCATGACGGTCCGTTACACGATCCGTGACGAGGTGCAGTGGGCAGACGGCACGCCGGTCTCCGGCGCCGACTACCTGTTCACCTACGAGACGATCATGAACCCGGACTTCCCGATCGACAAGACGATCTACGAGGACATCGACCCCGACAGCATCGTTGTCGGTGACAAGACCTTCGAATACACCCTGGCTCAGCCCACGGTGCAGCAGGAGTTCCTGTTCGGTGAGATCCTCCCGGCCCATGACATCACTGGTGACTTCATCAACGACTACAACGACGCCCGCTGGGTGTCCTGTGGTCCGTTCGTGTTCGACCAGTGGCAGAAGGGCGAGTTCGTCCGTCTCGTGAAGAACGACAACTTCTGGGGCGTCGACGCCGAGACCGGGCAGCAGCTGCCCCATCTCGACACGGTGATCTTCCGGTTCATCCCGGAGACCGCCTCGCTCATCAATGCCTTCCGGGCACGTGAGCTCGACGTGATCAACCCGCCGCCCGCCATCGAGACCATCGAGGATCTTCAGACCCTCGAGGACCAGGGCGCGTCGGTCGAGGTGCTCTCCGGCCCGATCTGGGAGCATCTGAACTTCCAGTTCGGTGAGAACCGCCTCACGCGGAACGCTGGCTCGTACAACGAGTTCATCGAGTACCGCAAGGCGATCGCCCATGCGATCGACAAGGACCTCATCGTCGATGAGATCCTCGCCGGTCAGGTCGAGCCGCTCGACTCCTACGTCGAGGCGTTCTCGCCGACCCTGTCGACCGCTGCCTGGGCGCAGTACGACCACAACCCCGAGACCGCAGCGCAGTACATCGCGGACCTCTGCGCCCGTGATGACACCGACTGCGACGCCAACCCGCCGACGGCGATCTTCTCGACCACGTCGAACAACGACGCTCGAGTGACGCTGTCGCAGCTCTTCATCGGCATGATGGAGGAAGCGGGCATCGGCTACGAGGCTCAGCTCGAGGACAGCTCGCTGTTCTTCGGTGAGACGCTCGACTTCGGTAACTGGGACCTGGGCGAATGGGCCTGGGTCGGCACGCCTGGCTTCGCCGGCCTCGTCGGCATCCACGACGTGTTCGATCCCGAGGCGCCGCCGCCCAATGGTGGTAACTACTACCGCTGGGGTACCCCTGAGGTGACCGAGGCGGACGTCGAGGGCTTCATCCAGGGCCCGTCGTCCGTGATCAAC
>JAWVYO010000119.1:0-6313 GCA_033722675.1 Acidimicrobiia bacterium
CTCGCTGCTCCACGTCAGTACCTCGATCAGCGTGGCTGCGAGTTCACCCTCGGGGAGCGCGGCGATCTCGGCGCGGGCCCGGGCGGCGTCGGACAGGGTGGTGGTCGTCGTGGAGGACGTGGTCGACGACGTCGTGGACGATGTGGTGGCCGCGGCCTCGGTCGGTTCCGTGACGGCTTCGGTGGTGGTGGTCGTCGACGCGGTCGACGTCGTCGCCGCGGTGCCGGTCCCGCCGTCACCGCTCAACAACACGAACAGCAGCACGGCACCCACGACCCCCGCAACCGGGATCACCCACTTGAGCCACGGCGGCATCCCGGACCCTGTGTCGACGTTCGGTGCCGTACCGGGGTCGCCGACGTCTTCCGTGTAGGGGATGAGCTCGCCGTCGAGCCCTGCCTTGGCCGCCCGGGCGCCGGCGAGGGTCTCGGCGACGGGGAGCCGGCCGCCGTCCACCTCGGTGGTCCCGGTCCGGACCCGGGTGCCCGTCGTGCTCGGACGGGTGGTGACGGTGTCGGCATCGCTGAAGGTCGTGCGCGCCGGGCCGTCGGCGCGGCCGCCGATGACGAGGATCGACTCGCCCCCGGTCTGGTGCCCGGTGCGGATCTTCGTGTCGATGGCCCGCTCGAAGTCGGTGATCGGCTCCCACCACGTGTGGCAGCCGTGCTGCGCGTTGAACATGCCGAGCTTGAGGTCGCCAAGCACCGCCGCCCCCTGCTCCGCGGTGAGCGGCGTCCCGTCGCGGTTGCGGATCGCCCAGAGGTCGTAGTCGCCGGTGATGCCCTTGCCGGTGTTCCCGCACAGCCCGGTGTCGACCACCACGCCGTTCTCGATCCGGATGAGGCCGTCGTCGGTCATCTTCTGGACCTTCGGGCCGAGCTCGTTGAACTCGTTGAGCCGCTGGTGGTAGCGGGCCACGACCTCGGGCGAGGCGTTGGCGGGGAGACGCGGCTCGAAGTACCCGACCAGGCCGACCGAGTCGGCGTCGGCGCCCAGCTGTACGTCGATCTCGTTGATCGTCTTCTGCTTGATCGCCATCGGCTTGGGCGGGTGGCCCTGGGCCTGCCATCGCATGGAGTCGGGATTGGCTGGGCGGACCTCGATGAACACGTCGTGCTTGTCGGCGACGCGGCGTGCCTGTCGGCTGGCCTCGGGCAGCATGCCGAAGTCCTGGGGGTCGACGGCGACGTCGGCGTCGACGTTCTCCGGGTCCACGCCCCGGCGCACCCGGGTCGTCTCGACCCGGGTCGTCGTCCGGGTTCTATGGGTGGTGCGGATCGACCGCAGGTTGTGGAGCACGCCCGCGGATCCTGCTGCGGCGTTCGCGGCGAGGTCGACGGCGGCGAGGACCCGGTCGCCCCAGCCGACGCGCTTGCCCATGATGTCCTGGCCCGAGAAGAGCGTCCACACCTGGGCGGCGCAGGTGGCGTTCGTGAACATGTGATAGAAGCCGAGGACGAGGTCGGTGTAGCCGCTGACGACGACGTCCTGCGTCTGCTCGCGGGCGCGACGCATCGCTCCGTCGATCGTGTCGTAGTGGTTCCCCATGTCGATGACGGCGCTGCTGCGGATCCATCCGACGAAGAGGCGGCCGACCCGCACCCGCTGGCGCGGCAGGAGCTGCTCGTTGTCGATGTACTCGCGCCGGGCCTGGGCGATGAGGGAGAGCTTCTGCTCGGCGAGCCGGCGGAGGCGGTCGGCACCCTCCTCGTCCACGTTCTGAAGGTTGATGGCCAGCGTCCGCCAGAAGCGGTCGGCCGTGGCGAGGAAGTTCCGGAGGTCCTGAAGGTTCGCCTCGTGCCACGAGCTGTGGACGATCGTGGAGCTGCTCACCCCGTCGTAGGTGACCGTGAGCTCGGTGCCGTTGTCGAGGTCCATGCCGTCCATGTCGGAGCCCGAGGAATACCCCAAGCCCAACGTGGTCTTCGTGAGCGACGATTCGCCGCCTCCCTCGACGGTCAGCGTGCTGCTGACGTACCGGGGATCGCCGGTCGTGTTGCCGGTGTGTCGGAGGGTGAGGGTCTCCTCCTCGTCACCCGCCTCGATGGTGACGTCGATCGACTCGGGCGGATCGTCGGTGGGTTCGATGGTCACCGTGATCTTGAACGGGTGGTCGTCGGCGACCCGGGGCAGCGGCTGTCCGTTCGTCTGGGTGATCGTGACCGTCGTCACCAGACCTCACCGCCTTCGATCCGCTGGATGCTCCGGGTGCCGTCCATGTCGAGGTACGGGCAGCCGTCGGTGCCGAGGCGGAGGGCAGCGTCGGGGTCGTCGGGGGCGATCCAGAGCACCCGCTCGACCTCGACGAGCGGGCGGAGGTCGAAAGCGTAGGAATCCTCGGTGAGTTCCGCCGTACGCCAGACGAGGCCGTCTGCGGCGTCGCGTTCCCACCAGGTGCGGGTGCCCCACTCGGGGGCGACGCCCTCACGATCGCGCGAGTTCCGCCGGAAGGAGCAGGCGACGGTGGCCGTGTGCGGGCCGATCCGGAGTTCCGACAGCACCACGCGCGACTCGTCGTCGAGGAGGGCCGGCACCACGGCGGGCGCACCCGGCCCGGCCACCACGAGGTGCGGTGTGTCCTCGACCTCGTCGGCGAGGCGCACGGATCCGGTGATGCCCGTGAGCGTCGGCGGACCCTGGGGCGGGAGCGGGCGGAGCGGACGGTCGACGTCCCAGAAGGGGCCGTCGAAGCCGAAGGTGTCGACGCTCAGATCCACGGTGAGGCCGGTGAAGGGACACCGACTCAGCCGGACCGTGGGGAGGCGGGCAAGGTAGAGGGCCTCGAGACCGGCGATGCGGTCGACGGCGTCGTCCTCGCGCTGGAGCGCCAGGCCGTCGTCGGGGTCGGCGTTCACGGCGGCGGCGGCGGTCGTGAGGTCGTCTCGCAGGCCGCGGAGTTCGTCGAGCAGTGCGCGGCGATCGTCGGCGGTCCACGGCACGGACGTCGTGATCATCGATCCCCCTCGGTCTCGCTGGAAGGCTACCCGCCTTCGTCGGACCCGTCCCGTTCCGCGCGGGCGACGAGGACCGGCCGTTCGATCTCCCGGGCCACCCGGCGGGTCAGGTCGCCGAACACCACCTCGGGGTCGTCGGGCTCGCTCTCGCCCACGACGACGAGGTGGTGGCGGCCGGCTTCGTCGATGATGACGGAGGCGGGATCGTCGCCCTCGACGACGTCGGTCTCGATGCGCTCGTCGTCGATCCCCTCGTCGACGAGGCGCCGGCGGAAGCCGTCGACCACCGAGCCGCGATCACCGCCCCCCTCGTCGGGACCGGCGGCGTGCACGACGAGCACTCCGGCGTGGGCCGCGTCGGCGATGGCGGCCACGAAGCGGGCGATCCGCTCGGCGTTGGCGTCGCTGCGCACCGGCACGAGGATCTGTCCGATGCTCTCCTCGCCGACCGGGCGCGGGACGAGGATGGCGTCGGGGTGCTCCTCGGCGCCGATCCGCTCGATGGACGCCAGCGGCTCCTGGGAGAAGACGAGGCGGGTCTCCACGTCGCCGACGTCGTGGCGGAGATCGCGGCTCCACCGTTCCAGGGCCTCCTCCGCCTCCTCCCCGAACTCGTCGCGCGCCTGTTCCGCCGCGGTCTGCTTGGGGACTTCGTAGATCCCCACGACGAGCAGGTCGAGCCCAGGGAGGAGGCGTGCCAGCGGTCCCGGCAGGGGATCGGGGTCGGGGAGCAGGACCGGCACGAGCACCTGGGCGTGGGCGAGGGACGGGAGCACGACCTCCTCGCGGGAGCCCTCGCCGATGCGCACGTCGCGGGCGTAGAGGAGGTACCAGAGGGCCACCGCGGCGAGCACCCCCCCGCCGAGGGCGAGGGTGAGGCCGCTCATGAAGGCGATGAGTCCGAAGGAGGCGAGGCCACCGAGGATCGGCACGACCGGGTGCCCCGGTGTCGTAAAGACCGGCCGGTACCAGGCGGGGGCCCGGCGGCGCAGCACGAGGAGGGCGACGCAGATGAGGCCGTACATGACGAGGTGGAGCAGGGAGGCGACCTCGGCGAGGGTCTCGGTGCGGCCGGTGAGGACGAGTGCGGCGACGGGGACCCCGGCGAGGAGCACCGCCAGGTGGGGCGTGCCGAAGCGACGGTTGACGACGGCGAGTCCCTCGGGCACCACGCCGTCGCGGCTCAGGGCGAACACGCCGCGTGAGGCGCTCATGATCGAGGCGTTCGCCGACGAGAGCGTCGCCAGCAGCCCGGCCCCCGTGATCAGGGCGGCCCCGGTCGCCCCCAACAGGGACCGGGCCACCTCGACCGCTGCGGTCTCCCCGAAGGAGCCGAGGGTGGCGGCGTCGAAGGTCGTCGTCGAGACGAAGACCATCACGGCGTAGAGGGCGCCGACGGCGACGACGCTGCCGAGCATCGCCCGCGGCAGGTTCCGGCCGGGGTCCCGGACGTCGCCGGCGACGGTGGCGATCTGCGCGAAGCCCAGGTACGAAGTGAACACGAGGGCGGCGGTCGACAGCACCGGCAGGCTCCCGAAGGGCAGGAACTCGTCGGGGAGTGTCGTCGACCCCACCACGCCGAGCGCGTCGAGGACGCCCCAGCCGAGGAAGACGGCGAACACGACGACGAGGACCCCCACGAGGTTGTTCTGGAGGTTGCCGGTCTTCTCGGCCCCGGTGATGGCGACTGCGGTGAGGAGGATCGACGCGACGATGGCGAGCGGCTCGACACCGACGCCGAAGGGAGCGCCGAGTTCGGCGAGGAGGTCGTCGAGGTAGTGGCCGAAACCGACGAGGTAGAAGGCGGAGGCGAAGACGAGCCCGATCCACTGGCCCACCCCGACGAGGACCCCGGCGAAGGTGCCGAGGCCGCGGGACACGTAGTAGTAGCCCCCGCCGCTGTGGGGCATGGCGGTTGCCAGCTCCGACGTCGGGACGGCCACGAGCAGGGCGATCACGGCGCCGATCAGGAAGGAGAGGATCGCCCCGGCTCCGGCGCGTCCCGCGGCGATGCCGGGGAACACGAAGATCCCGGCGCCGATCATCGTGCCGAGCCCGATCGTCGTGGCCTCGCGCAGGCCGAGGGTCCGTTCGAGCTCGCCCTGGCGGGATCCGTCGTTCACCGTTGCTCCTGAACCGTGCTGCGCGTGGAGGCTAGGGGGCCGGGATGGCTGACGGTCCGCCATCCGGTCTGTAGCGTCGGCACGGTGACCTGGGACATCGCCTTCGTCTTCGGGCTGACGATCGTCGCCCTCCTGCTGTTCACCTGGGAGCGGGTCCGCATCGATGCCACGGCCGTCTTCGTGATGGTCGTGCTGATGGTGTCGGGCCTCCTGACGCCCGAGGAGTCCCTGGCCGGGTTCTCCAATATCGCCACGGTGACGGTGGCGGCGATGTTCGTGCTGTCGGCGGGCATCCGTCAGACCGGGGCGCTGTCGTCGGTCGGGGACCTCCTCGCCCGCCTCGGCGGTCGGAGCCGGTGGCTGGCGCTCGGGGCCCTGATCGGCGTCGTCGGCGTGGTGAGCGGCTTCATCAACAACACCGCGGCGGTGGCGCTGCTGATCCCCGTCGTCGTCGGGCTGGGTCGTGACCTCGGGACGAGCCCTTCGAAGCTGCTCATGCCGCTGTCGTTCGCCTCCATGTTCGGTGGCGTCGCCACGCTCATCGGCACGTCGACGAACCTGCTCGTGAACGCCATCGCCGTGGACCGCGGCTTCGACGAGTTCGGACTGTTCGAGCTCACCCCTCTCGGCGTGGTGCTCTTCGCCGTGGGGGCGGGCTACCTGTTCGTCGCCTTCCGGTTCATCCCGGACCGCCGGGAGGGATCGGGCCAGGACCTCACCGAGCGGTTCGAGATGACCCCCTTCCTCACGCAGGTCCGCATCGACGCCTCGGCCGTCGTGGTCGGCGAGACGGTCGGCGACAACGCGCTCGTTCGCGACCTGCAGGTCGACATCATCGACGTCGAGCGGGAGTCCCAGGTGCGCTCGGGGGCCGATCGCGATCTCGAGCTCTCGGCGGGCGACGTGCTGCGCGTCCGCACGCCGGCGACCGACGTCGCCCGGCTCCTCGCGTACGAGGGTGTGAGCCTCGTGCCGCCGACGGGGGGCGATCGACTCGACTCCGAGGTCGAAACGGAGACGGAGACCCTCGTGGAGGCGGTCATCGCTCCCAACTCACAGCTGGCCGGCCGCACCGTCGACGAGGTCAACTTCCCCGGACGTCACGGGGCCCAGGTGCTGGCCCTACGTCAGCACGGGGAGCTGGAGCGCGGCCTGGCCGACGCCGTGCTCCATGCCGGCAACTCGCTGCTGCTCAAGATCGACCGCGAGGCGCTCGCAGAGCTCCAGGCGGACGAG
>JAWVYO010000120.1:0-6179 GCA_033722675.1 Acidimicrobiia bacterium
AGGCTACCCGTCTCCGGCTCCGGCGATCCGCACGGCGGCGGTCCACGGGTCGAGGCGGCCGTCGACCACGTCGGCCGTGATCGGCGAGGCCTCGACGACCCCGGCGACCAGGGACCGGTACTCGTCGACGAGTGCGCCCGCCAGTTCCGCCCTTCGTCGGTCCCGCCGACGCTCCTCCCAGGCTCCCGTGGCCCGCAGGTGCGCGGCGTGGGCGTCGACCGCCCTCGCGAGATCGGCGACGCCCTCACCCGACGTCGCGGTGGTGGTGAGCACCGGAGGCGTCCACGGACGTTCGGGCCCCATCGCCAGCATCGAGCGCAGGTCGGCGACCGTCTCGTCGGCCCCCGGCCTGTCCGCCTTGTTGACCACGAACACGTCGCCGATCTCGAGGATGCCGGCCTTCGCCGCCTGGACGCCGTCGCCCCATCCGGCCGTCACGACGACCACCGTCGTGTCGGCGGCGCCGGCGATCTCCACCTCGTCCTGACCCACGCCCACGGTCTCGACGACGATCCGTGGGAACCCGGCGGCTTCGAGCACGACGAGGGCCTTCGGCGCCGCCGAGGACAGCCCGCCGAGGTGTCCGCGGCTGGCCATCGACCGGACAAAGACCCCCGGGTCGTCCACGTGGGCCTGCATCCGCACCCGGTCGCCGAGCACCGCACCGCCGGAGAAGGGGCTGGAGGGGTCGACGGCGAGCACCGCGACCGGGTCGCCGTCCGCCCGGAACGCGGTGACGAGGCGGTCGGTGATGGTGCTCTTGCCGGCGCCCGGCGCTCCGGTGAGCCCGATCCGGTGCGCTGCGTCGGGACCCGGGAAGAGCGCGGCGACGATGGCGTCGGCGCCGTGGCGGCCGTCTTCGACGATCGTGATGGCCCGGGCGAGGGCGCGTCGATCACCGGCGAGGACCGCGCCGGCGAGGTCGTCGGGGTCGAGCGTTCGGGTCACCCCGGCGAGGATAGGTGCCGGCGGGTCCGGTCAGACCGCCACGACCTCTTTCACGCCGGGCACGCGGTCGCGAAGGATCCGTTCGATGCCGGCGGTGAGCGTCATGGTCGACATCGGGCAGCCGCCACAGGCGCCGACGAGCTGGAGGTTCACCTTCCCCTCGTCCACGCCGAGGAGGATGAGGTCGCCGCCGTCGGCCTGGAGGGCGGGTCGGATGTACTCGAGGGTGGCCTCGAGGGTGTCGAGATCGACGTCGCCGCCGGACGTGGCCTCGTCGGCCTCGGCGGTGGTGTGCTCGTCAGTCATGGATTTCACCTATGGCCGTAGTGGGAAGCCATGATACGCATCGGGCGCAGTCAACCGGACCGGTCAGGACTCCCGACAGATCGACGCCCCGAGGCCGGCGAGCTTCTCGACGAACGAGTCGTACCCGCGGTCGATGTGGTGGGGCTCGACGATCGTCGTGGTCCCCTCCGCCGCCAGCCCGGCCAGGGTGAGGGCGGCGCCGGCGCGGATGTCGCAGGCGTCCACCTCGCAGCCGCTCAGGGTCGGCACCCCGCGGATCACGACGTGCTGGGCCTCCGTGGCGATGTCGGCGCCCATGCGGTTGAGCTCACCGATGTAGCGAAACCGGGCGTCGTAGATGTTCTCGGTGATCACCGACGTCCCGTTGGCCCGGCTGAGGAAGGCCACCATCTGCGGATGCATGTCGGTGTGGAAGCCCGGGTAGGGCAGCGTCGAGAAGTCGACGGGATTCGGGCGGGCCGGGCCCCGGACCGTGATCTCGTCCTTGCCGACGTCGAACTCGCATCCGGCATCCCCGAGCTTCCGCAGCTCCATGCGGAGGTGGTCCGGGACGCAGTCGCGCACCGTCACCTCGCCGCCGGTGATCGCCCCGGCCACCAGATAGGTGCCCGCCTCGAGCCGGTCGGGCACGACACGGTGCCGGGTCGGCCACAGCTCCCCGACCCCCGAGACCTCGATCGTCGACGTCCCGGCGCCGCGGATGTCGGCGCCCATCGCCTGCAGCAGGGTGGCCAGATCCTCGATCTCGGGCTCGCGGGCGGCGTTCCCGATCACGGTGGGACCCGTGGCGAGCACGGCGCCGAGCAGCAGGTTCTCGGTGGCGCCGACACTCGGGAACTCGAGGAACACGTCGGCGCCCCGGAGCCCGTCGGGCGCCGAGCCCCACAGCACGCCGTGGCGGAGCTCGAAGGTGGCGCCCATGCGCCGGAGCCCGTCGAGGTGCATGTCGATGGGACGCGAGCCGAAGTCGTCGCCGCCGGGAAAGGCCACGCGGGCCTCGCCGCAGCGCGCCAGCAGCGCCCCGAGCACGAGGATCGATGCCCGCATCTGACGGACGAGGTCGATCGGGGCCTCGGGGACCAGGTCCTCGGGCACCTCGATCTCGATGGCGTCACCGTCGCGGCGGCAGGAGGCGCCGACGTGGTGGAGGACCCGGCACATGAGGGCCACGTCGACGATGCCGGGCACGTTGTCGAGCCGGTGGGTGCCGGGTGCCATCAGCACCGCGACGAGGTGCTTGAGCACCGCGTTCTTGGCACCGGTCACGGCCACCTCGCCCCGCAGGGGCGCGCCGCCGTCGACGACGAATCGTTCCATGGCGTGGATCCTAGCCTCACGATCCGTGGTCATGCGACCACCTCCTGCGCGTATCAGCGGCGACGGAGGCTGCCGAGGAAGACGTCGGCGTGGGCCTCCCAGCTGTCGTTCGGCGCCCGCACCTCCACCCCGATCCCCGTCCGGGCGAAGCCCGGCACCAGGAGGTGCCACATGCGCAGGCCCTCCAGCTCGCCCTCGGATCGGATCGCGCCGTCGTCACGGGTCTCGATCCCATCGAGCGACGCGTCCTCACCGCCGCCGATCAGATCCCAGAAGGCCTCGATGGCGGCGCGGGGAGGGGCGGGCCACTCGCCGCCGACCGTCTCCACCAGGGCCGCCATGTCGACGTCGCCCACCGACGCGACGACCCGCTCGGGGTCATCGGGGTGGCGAAAGGCGAGGTAGGTCTCGCCGACCTCGACGTCCCAGCCCGCCGGATGGTCGACGCAGGCGGTCTCGCTGCACGACGTCTCCACGGCTCCCACCGGCGGAGCCTCCGGTCCGGCCTCCCCGCCGCAGGCGGCGGCCACCAGGGCCACGACGACGGCGGCGACGAGTGTTCGGCGGGCCATGGCGCGGAGGCTATCGCCGGCGGCCGCTTGTCGAGCACTACGCTGCCGGCCATGCGCGTCGCCGTCGCCGCCGACCACGCCGGGTACGCCCTCAAGGAGCACCTGGCCCGCCACATCGCCGCATCGGGTCACGCCGTCACCGACCTCGGCACCCACGGGGAGAATCCCGTCGACTATCCCGACTTCGCCGCCGCCGTCGCACGGGCGGTCGCCGAGGGCCGGGTCGATCGCGGCGTGGTGGTCTGCGGCTCGGGAGCGGGCGCCTCCATCGCGGCCAACAAGGTCAAGGGCGTCCGGGCCGTCCTCGCCCACGACAGCTACACCGCCCACCAGTCCGTCGAGCACGATCGGGCGAACGTGATCACCGTCGGCAGCCGCGTCATCGGCATGAAGCTCGCCGAGGAGGTGATCGACGCGTTTCTGGGCGCCGAGTTCACCGGCGAGGACCGTCACGTCCGCCGCCTCGGCAAGATCGCCGACCTCGAGGAACGCTTCGACGAGGCCTGAGGCATGGCTCGCGGGCCGTCGGTACCATCGGCGCCCGACGATGACGAGCCGCTTCTTCAACCGCGAACTCTCCCTCCTGGACTTCCAGGAGCGCGTGCTCGCGATCGCCGAGAACCCCAATGTTCCGCTCCTGGAACGGCTGAAGTTCGTCGCGATCGTGTCGAGCAACCTCGACGAGTTCTTCCAAGTGCGCGTCGCCGGACTCATGGAGCAGCACGCCGCGGGCCTGGGGAAGGTGACCCCCGACGGGCGGACGCCCGGCGAGCAGCTGGCCGAGATCCGGGGTCGCGCCGAGCAGCTCCTCGCACGGACCGAGCGGGTGTTCCTCGCCGAGCTGCGCCCCGCCCTCGCCGAACACGGCATCCACATCGCTCGATGGGACGATCTCGACGAAGCCGACCGGAAGGAACTCGTCGCACGGTTCGAGGCCGAGATCTATCCGGTGCTGACACCGCTGGCCTTCGATCCGGCCCACCCCTTCCCCTTCATCTCCAACCTCTCGCTGAACCTGGCGGTGATCGTCCGCAACCCCAAGACGGGCGCCTCCCAGTTCGCCCGGGTCAAGGTCCCGCCCCTCCTCCCCCGCTTCCTCGCCGCCGGCGAGGACGGTGCGACCTTCGTCCCGGTGGAGGAGGTGATCGCCTCGCAGCTGGAATCGCTCTTCCCCGGGATGGAGATCACCGGCGCCCACCCCTTCCGCGTCACCCGCAGCGCCGAACAGGCGGTCGAGGAGGAGGAGGCGGACGACCTCCTCGCCGCCATGGAGGAGCTGCTCCACACCCGGCATCGCTTCTCTCGCCTCGTCCGCCTGGAGATCGACCCGACGATGCCCGAGGAGATCCTCGAGCTGCTCCGCGAGGAGATGGATCTCGACGACACCGGCGTGTACGTGTCCCGGGCGGTGGTCGGTCTCGGCGGGCTCTGGTCCATCTACGGGCTCGACCGTCCCGACCTGAAGGACGACCCCTGGACCCCGATCACCCAGCCGATCCTCGGGAAGGGCCACCTCGAGACGTCGCTCTTCGATCGCATCCGCGAGCGGGACGTCCTCGTCCACATGCCCTACGACGCCTTCGGGACCTCCGTGGGCGCGTTCATCGCCGAGGCCGCCTCCGATCCCGACGTGATGGCCATCAAGCAGACGCTCTACCGCACGTCGGATCCCGAGGACCCGGCCGTCGGCGGCGAAGCCTCCATCGTCAGGTCGCTGATCCGGGCAGCCCACGAGGGCAAGCAGGTCGTCGTCCTCGTCGAGCTCAAGGCCCGCTTCGACGAAGAGGCCAACATCACCTGGGCCCGGCTCCTGGAGGAGGCCGGCGTCCACGTCGTCTACGGCGTCGCCGGCCTCAAGACCCACGCCAAGATCGCCCTGGTCGTGCGCCGCGAACGCGGGGGTCTGCGGCGGTACAGCCACATCGGCACCGGCAACTACAACCCGAAGACGGCCCGCATCTACGAGGACTTCGGGCTGTTCACCGCCGACGACGAGATCGGCGCCGACCTGACGGAACTGTTCAACGTCCTCACCGGCTACAGCCGGCAGCGCAAGTACCGCAAGCTCCTCGTCGCTCCCACCACGCTTCGCAAACAGATGATGCGGCGCATCGAGGCCCAGTCGAGGCCCGGCGGGCGCATCGTCTGGAAGCTCAACCATCTCGTCGATCCCGACATCATCGAGGCCCTGTACCGCGCCTCCGGCGAGGGCGCCGAGATCGACCTGATCGTTCGGGGGGTGTGCTGCCTCCGACCGGGCGTGGAGGGCATGTCGGAGCGGATCCGGGTGCGCTCCATCGTCGGCGAGTTCCTCGAGCACTCCCGCATCTACCGGTTCGGTGAGGGCTCCGACGCCGAGTACCTGATGGGCTCGGCCGACATGATGCAGCGCAACCTCAACGGACGGGTGGAGTCGATCACCCCCATCGAGGACGATCGACTGCGCGCCCGTCTCGAGGAGGTCCTCCAGATCACGCTCAGCGACGACTCCCTCGCCTGGGAGCTCCGGCCGGACGGCACCTGGTCGAAGGTGACGACCACCACCGGGATGCACACGCACGCACGCCTCAAGTCGGTCGCCCGGGCCCGTGCCCACGGCGCTGCCCCCGATCCCCGGCGCGCCGTGGAGACGACCGACGTCGTGGTGGCGGCGGGCGGGATCGTGGAACGATCGAGCGACGATCACCGCGAGGTGCTGCTCGTCCACCGGCCGGCGTACGACGACTGGTCGTTCCCGAAGGGCAAGCTCCACGAGGGCGAGACGGAGGCGGACGCCGCCGCACGAGAGGTCCTCGAAGAGACGGGCCACCGCTGCACGCTGGGGCCGGAGGTCGGCATCATCGAGTACGTCGACCGGACCGGCAACCGCAAGGTGGTGCGGTACTGGCTGATGCGGGCCGTGGACGGTGCGTTCACCCCCAACGAGGAGGTCGACGAGGTGCGGTGGCTCACACCGACCGACGCGCTGGACCTGCTCAGTTACGACCGCGACCGCGCCCTGCTCCGGTCGGTGACCGAGGGCGGCGTCGCATGATC
>JAWVYO010000121.1:0-6165 GCA_033722675.1 Acidimicrobiia bacterium
CGTGGACGGCGTCCTCGCGGGCGCCGCCGAGCCCGCAGCGACGGCGGTTCCCGAGGTGGCACCGGCGGACGCGAAGCCCGCCGCCGGTGGGACGATCGCGGTCGGGGCGGACCACGGCGGCTACCGCCTGAAGGAACGACTCGCCTTCCGCCTGCGCGAGGCGGGGTGGGAGGTGCGGGACCTCGGCACCGACTCCACCGACGCGGTCGACTACCCGGATGTCGCCCACGCCGTCGCGTCGGCGGTCGCCGGCGGCGAGGCCGCGTGGGGCATCGTCCTCGACGGCGCCGGCATCGGATCGGCGATGGTGGCCAACAAGGTCCCCGGCGTGCGCGCCGCGCTCTGCTACGACCTGTCCACCGCCCGCAACAGCCGGGAGCACAACCACGCGAACGTGCTGACGCTCGGGGCGGGCCTCGTCGGGGAGGCACTCGCCTGGCAGATCGTCGAGGCGTGGCTCGCCACCCCCTGGGGTTCGGGGCGTCACGCCCGCCGGGCTGCCAAGATCATGGACGTGGAACGGACCTACACGGGATGATCGACCGCGACGCCCTCGTCGACCAGGTCACCGAGCAGGTCGTCGCCCTCCTCGGCGGCGAGGCCGATGCCCACGTCGTCCGCTGCGTCGGCGACTGTGCGGCCCACTCGGCCGACAAGGTGCGCCACGTCGTGGCGGCCGGCGCGTCGCGGATCTCCTACAACGGCGTCGCCGCCGACGTCCCCATCGACCTCGCCGGATACATCGATCACACGCTGCTGAAGCCCGACGCCACCGCCGCCGAGATCGACCGCATGTGCGAGGAGGCGCTCGAGTTCGGCTTCGCGTCGGTGTGCGTCAACCCGGCCTGGATCGCCCGGGTGGCCTCCCACCTGCGGGGGAGCGACGTCCGGGCCTGCTCGGTGGTGGGGTTCCCCCTCGGTGCGACGACGCCTCACATCAAGGCGATGGAGGCGCGGCGAGCCCTGCGCGACGGGGCCGAGGAGATCGACATGGTGATCAACGTGGGCGCCCTCAAGTCGGGCGACCGCGACCTGGTCGAGCGGGACATCGCCGGCGTGGCAGACGCCTGCCGCGAAGTGGGCGCCGTCTGCAAGGTCATCATCGAGACGTCGCTGCTGACCGACGAGGAGAAAGTCGTCGCCAGCCGCCTGGCCGTCGACGCGAAGGCCGACTTCGTGAAGACCTCCACGGGCTTCAGCACGGGCGGGGCGACGGTCTACGACGTCGCGCTCATGCGCGAGGCGGTCGGGCCGGAGATGGGGGTGAAGGCGTCGGGCGGCGTTCGGAGCCGCGAGGAGGCGATGGATATGATCGCCGCCGGCGCCACGCGGATCGGGGCGTCGGCGGGGATCGCGATCGTGACGGGAGAGGGAGCCACCGATGGCCGATATTGAACTGCGCGGATACTCCTTTCTCGACAGTCTCCAACCGCAGTACGCGGCCTTCCTCGGGACCGTCGCCCAGGGATTCCTGCCCCTGGCGGGCGACTCCTCGCTCTACGTCGAGATCTCTCCGGGCATCGAGATCAACCGGCTCACCGACATCGCCCTGAAGGCGACGACCGTGAAGCCGGGCATGCAGATCGTGGAGCGCTACTTCGGACTGCTCGAGGTGCACTCGCCGTCGCAGGCGGAGACCCGGGCGGCCGGTCAGGCGATCCTCGACGCCATCGAGCACGAGGAGACCGACCGGCTCGCGCCCCGGATCGCCTCCAGCCAGATCATCCGACGCGTCGACGACCACCAGGCGCAGCTCATCAACCGGATGCGCCACGGCCACATGCTCATCCCGGGCCAGAGCCTCTACGTCCTCGAGATGGAGCCCGCCTCCTATGCCCCCATCGCCGCGAACGAGGCCGAGAAGGCCGCCGAGATCAACGTGCTCGAGGTGCGGTCGTTCGGATCGCTGGGACGGGTCTACCTGGGCGGCGAGGAACGGGACATCGACGTGGGATGGCGCGCCGCCGTGGCGGCGCTCGAGGGACTCGAGGGCCGTCCCGTCGGTTCATAGGACACGAGCGAGGAAGCGAGGAGACATGGCAGAAGCACTGGGGATGATCGAGTGCCGCGGGTATGCGGCGATGGTCGAGGCCTCCGACGCGATGGTGAAGGCCGCCAAGGTCGAGCTGGTCGCGTACGAGAAGACGGGCGGCGGCTACGTCACCGCCGTCGTGCGGGGTGACGTCGCCGCCGTGCGCGCCGCCGTCGACGCCGGCGTTCGCGGCGCGGAGAAGGTCGGCGAGATCGTGGCCACCCACGTCATCGCCCGTCCCCACGCCAACATCGACCTGGTCCTCCCCCTCGGCCGCTCCGAGCAGGCCGAGGCGGAGAGCTCCTAGGCCTCCGGGGACCGCCGGTGCTGCTCGGGCGCGTGGCCGGGACGGTCGTCGCGACGCGCAAGGAGGAGACCCTGTCGGGGCTGAAGTTCCTCGTGCTCGAGACGATCGACGTGGACGAGGCGTCGACGGGCGGCTACGTGGTCGCCGCCGACGCGGTGGGCGCCGGTGTGGGCGAGGTGGTGCTCTACGCCACCGGCTCCAGCGCCCGCCAGACCGAGATGACCCGCGATCGGCCCTGTGACGCCGTCGTGATGGCGATCGTCGACACGTGGGAGGTCGGCGGGGACGTGCGGTACACGAAATGAGCCGCTTCTCCGACGAGGAGGTCGCCGAGGTCATCGGCCGGGTCCGGCGGCGCCTCGGGGGGACCGCCGAGGCGCCGCCTTCGCGTCCGAAGGTGCCGACGCCGATCCCCGAAGCGGAGCTCGGCGAGGGCATCCACGCCACGCTGGACGAGGCGGTGACGGCCGCCGACCGCGCGTTCGGCGCCTATCAGGCCCTCGGCCCCGACGGCCGGGAGGCGATCGTGGCGGCGATCCGGGCGAAGATGCTCGAGCACGCCGAGCCGCTGGCCCGGATGGCACACGAGGAGACCGGCATCGGCCGGTGGCAGGACAAGATCCGCAAGAACGTCCTCGTGACCACCCGGACGCCGGGTCCCGAGGACCTCGCCCCCCTCATCGAGACCGGCGAGCACGGGATGATGCTGACGGAGCACGCCCCCTTCGGTCTCATCGGCTCGATCACGCCCACCACCAACCCGACGGCCACGATCATCAACAACACGATCGCCGTCCTGTCCGGCGGCAACGCCCTCGTCTTCAACGTCCACCCCAACGCCAAGCGCGTCTCCGCGGAGACGATCCGGCTGTTGAACCGGGCGGTCCTCTCGGCGGGCGGGCCGCCCGACCTGATCACGGCCATCCCGGAGCCGACGATCGAGTCCGCTCAGGCGCTCATGCACCATCCCCGGGTCCGGGTCCTCCTCGTCACCGGCGGTCCCGGGGTGGTGCGCGAGGCCCTCAAGACCGACAAGCGGGCGATCACCGCCGGTCCCGGCAATCCGCCGGCCGTGGTGGACGAGACCGCCAACGTCGAGCAGGCAGCGCGCGACGTGGTCGCCGGCGCCTCCTTCGACAACAACCTCATCTGCACCGACGAGAAGACGGCGATCGTGCTCCACCCGGTCGCCGACGAGTTCGTTCGCGCCATGGGCCGGCACGGGGCCCGGATCCTCAAGGAACACGAGCTGCGGAAGGTCGAGCGGGTGGTCTTCGAGGCCATGGGCCCGCCCAACAAGCCGGGGGTCATCGACCGCACCTGGGTGGGCAAGGATGCGGCGGAGATCGCCGCCGCGGCGGGGATCGAGGTGGACGGCGACCCCCGGCTCCTCGTCGCCGAGGTCCCCAACGAGCACTCGCTCGTCTGGACGGAGCAGATGATGCCGGTGTTCCCGGTCACCCGGGTCCGCACGGTGGACGACGCCATCGACCTCGCCGTTCGGTCCGAGCATCGTTTCCGTCACACGGCGTCGATCCACTCCCAGAACGTCGGGACGATCACGCGCATGGCCCGTGCCATCAACTGTTCGATCTTCGTCGCCAACGGCCCGAACTACTCGGGGCTCGGTGAAGGGGGCGAGGGGTTCACGTCGTTCTCCATCGCCAGCCCCTCGGGCGACGGCCTGACCCGGCCACTCACGTTCACCCGGGAGCGGCGGATCTCGGTGGTCGGCGCCCTGAGGATCGTCTGATGCCGAATCCGGCGCTCGCAGTCCTCGAGTTCGGCTCGATCGCGGCCGGTATCGCCGCGGGCGACGCGATGGTGAAGCGGGCCCCGTTGGGCGCGATCGTGGCGGGCACGGTCCAGCCGGGTCACTACGCCGTGCTGGTGGCGGGCGAGGTGGCCGAGGTGCTCGAAGCGGTGGATGCCGGCAGGGCCACGGCCGGGGTGGCCCTCGTCGACGAGGTGCTGTTGCCGGATGTGCATCCCGACGTCGTCGCCGCCGTCCGGGGCGACCGTCGCCCCGGGCCCGTCGAGGCGCTCGGGGTGGTGGAGACGGCGACACTCACCGCGGTGATCGGTGCGGCCGACGCCGGGGTCAAGGGCGCCTCGGTGACGATCCATGAGCTTCGGATGGCCGACGGGCTCGGGGGCAAGGGCTACGTCCTGTTCGGGGGAGCGGTGTCCGACGTGGAGGCGGCGGTCGAGATCGCCGGCGACCGCGTGCCGGAGGGGGCGATGCGAGGGACCGCCGTCATCGCCCAGCTCCATCGCGAGATGGGTGACGAACTGTGGTCGGCCTCGCGGTTCTCGGATCGCCTCGGCCGGGAGGGCCACGATGCAGCTGGGTGAGGTGATCGGGACCGTCGTCGCCACCGAGCGCGTGGCGGGCCTCGACGGCGTGAAGTTCCTCGTCGTCCAGCCGCTGGACCGCGATCGGCGCCCGGCGGGCCGCCCCGTCGTCGCCGCCGACGCCGTGGCGATGGCCGGCCCCGGCGAGCTGGTCTACGTCGTCGCCAGCAGGGAGGCCGCCCTCGCGCTCGCCGAGCCGTTCGTGCCGGTCGACCACGCGATCGTGGGAATCGTCGACGAGGTGGCGGGGTGAAGCTCGGACGGGTGTCGGGCACGGTGGTGTCCACGATCAATCACCCGGTCTACGACGATCGGCGCCTGCTCCTCGTGGACCTGGTGGGCCCCGACGGCGAGGACACGGGGGACTACCTGATCTGCGTCGACGCCGTGGGCGCCGGGGCGGGGGAGCAGGTGCTCGTGCTCGACGAGGGCAACGGCGCCCGACAGGTCGTGGGGTGGCCGGGCGGACCGATCCGCGCCGTCGTGATCGGCATCGTCGACGACGTCGAGGTCGCACGCCCCGCCTGAAACCACGGCTGGTGGTCCATCGGCTACGCTTGGTGACATGCAGCCGCTCGTGCGCCGGTGGACGGGGCTCCTCGTGGCCCTCGTGCTCGTGGTCGGCGCCTGCGGTGGCGACGACGACGCGGTCGAGGACTGCATCGGGGTGGGTGACGCCTTCGTGGCCATGGTCTCCGACGTCGTCGCCGAGCTCGACACCCTGACGGTCGAGGAGCAGATCGCCCTCGGGAACGAGGACGAGCCGGAGCTCCTCCTGCGGATCCGGGACCGCACCGACGAGCTGGCCGCCAGATCGGCCGAACTCGCCTGCGATCCCGCCGACCTGGCCGACCAGGTCACGACCGGTCTCGACCTCCTGCAGCCCACGAGTGAGTTCGCCACCCAGGTCCTCGAGCTCGTGCGCGAGTCGGCGGCGTCGGGCGACACGTTCGGCGGCTGACCGCCGGTCCTGCGACGTTCGCTACCCTCGGAAGGGCAACCGAGAGAGAGGGACCACCCATGATGAAGCGGCTCATCGGGCTGCTGCTCGTGCTCGCCATGGTCGTCGCCGCGTGCGGTGACGACGACGCAGCCGACCCCGCATCGCTGAACTCGTGTGAGGACATCGCCGAAGCGGGCATCGCCCTGTTCCAGCGCGCCATCGACGAGATCGACGGCATGAGTGCCGAGGAGCGGGCGGCGATGCTGACCTCGGAGGAGGAGCCGGAGATCTTCACCGAACTCGAGACCGACGGTGCCGCGCTCGAGGCGCGCGCCGCCGAGATCGACTGCTCCAACGACGCGATCGGCGAGCTCATGGCCGGACAGATGGGTGAGCTCTCGGCCGAGAGCGCCGAAGCCCAGCTCATCGTGTCGGTCATCCAGCAGGCCGTCGAATCCGGCGAGATCTTCCTCGACCAGTAGCAGATACGACGTCGATGCGGGGCCCGGCCGGCGTGCCGGGCCCCGC
>JAWVYO010000122.1:0-6102 GCA_033722675.1 Acidimicrobiia bacterium
CCGCTTAAGGTTTGGGGGGGGGGGGGGGCCCCGGGCGCCCCCCCGGCCCTAGCCGCCGCTCCCAACGACTGCTTTGCCCCGGTATCCTCCGGGGGCGCGCCTACCGGGCGCCCCGGTTCTCGATGTCTCTTCGGTGATGGTTCGGAGCGCCCCCTCCGGCCGGATGGGTGGACGCTCAGGTCAGGAGTCGACCCACGGCGTCGACGAGGACGTCGGTGACGGTGGCGGTCTGCTCGAGGGACACCCACTCGTCGGGGGCGTGGGCGGCCGACACGTCGCCCGGCCCGTACACGACGGCGTCGCAGCCGCCGGCGTCGATCCACAGCGCCATGTCGCAGCCGTAGGGCGCGCCCACCGAGTCGGGACGCCGTCCCGTGACGGTCTCGGCGGCGTCGCGGACGGCCCGGACCACGTGGTGGTCCTCGGCGATCGACGACGAGGCGAACCGCGCGCCGCTCAGCGTCACCCGGGGCGGGTGATCGACGAACCAGGGGTCGGCCGTCCGGGCTCCTGCCAGGAGGCCGGCCGAGAAGCGTGTGGCGGCTTCGGCCACCGTCTCGTCGAGGCGGACACCGACGCGCACCTCGGCATGGAGGGTCTCCATCACGTTGGAGGCCCACGTGCCGCCCCGCACGATCCCGATCGTGGTGGCGTGGGGGAGGCCGAGAGCCGTCATGCGTCGATCGGCGATCCCTTCGTTGGCGGCGCGCTCCAGCTCGTCGAAGACGGGCCGGAGTGCGATGAAGCGGTCGAGGGCGCTGACGCCGCCCCCGGGAGCCGATCCGTGGGCCGAGCGGCCCTCGACGTCGACGGAGAACGTGAGGGCGCCACCGTGCGCCGTCACCACGTCGCCCGAGGTGGGCTCGGTCAGGATCACGGCGTCGCCGACCCAGCCGCGACGGATGGCGGCGAGGGTCCCCGTCCCGCCGTCCTCCTCGCCGGCGACGCCGACGAAGCGGACCTCTCCGCCGAAGTCCCGCGACCCGCCGGCGATCGCGGCGAACGCCTCGACGGCGGCGACGACACCGGCCTTCATGTCGCAGGCGCCGCGACCGTGGAGCCGGTCGCCGACGATCTCGGCGCCGAAGGGATCACGGGACCACCGGTCCGGATCGCCCACGCCGACCGTGTCGAGGTGCCCCGTGAGCACCACGGTCGGGCCCGGTCGGCGGCCGGTCGCCCGGGCGGCGACGACGGGCACCTCGGGGCGCTCCACCTCCCGTCCCGGGTAGGCGGGATCCGCTTCGAGTTCGGCCATCTCCGCGTCCCACCGGTCGACCTCGTCGGCGCCGTCGTCCCGGAGCCACGCGGCGACGAGGTCGGCGGCGGCGTGCTCGCTCCCGGTCGGGGAGGGGACGGCGACGAGGTCGGTCAGGCGGCGGCGGAGACGGTCGGACATGCGTCCACGCTAGACGTAGCATCGTCGGTGCGATCGAAGGAGGTCCATGACCGATCGGCCCGAGGGCCGGGAGCCACGGCCCGAGCCCCACGATGCGGTTGCCCGGCCGCTGCCGAAGGGGCCGGACACGACGCTGCGGACGGCGATGTTCGTCTACGCCGCCGTGAACGGGGTGTCGGGGCTCCTGCTGCTGGCCTTCCCGAGACTCGTCTTCGACACGATCGCCGGGTCGGCGGACCTGTATGCCGTCGCCTACGACTCGATGCGCCTCGCCGGGGGGCCGCTCGTGGCCCTCGCCGTCGCCGCCCTCGTCGTCATGCGCGATCCGACGGGCCGCAACACGCTCGTGACCGTCATCGTGCTGGAGGCGGTGCTCGTCGCCGTCGGCGGGTGGTGGAACCTGCTCGCCGACGACCCGCCCACCAACCTCTGGTTCGAGGTGGCGGTCCCGGTGGCCTCGACCGTGCTGGCCGGGTACGTGGCATGGGCGCGGGTGGCGGCCCGCCGCATCCTGCGGGCGTGAACCCCCATACCGCCTTCGTCCTCGCCCTCCTCCTGGCGCCCGTGGTGGCGATCGCGGGAACGAGCGCCGGGGGCGACCTCGGTCCGGCCTCCGTCGCCGTCGCCGGAGCCCTCGTCGGGGTGGCCGCCGTCGCCTCCTTCCGGCAGTCCCGCGCCGGATCGTCCAGCCCCACGAGCCTGCGGATGGCCGCCGTGACGGGCACGGTGGCGGTCGTGGCCGTCCTCGTCGTGGCCGGCGCACTCGTGGCCCTCGTGCGGTGACCGCACCGCGCCGGTCCGGGGCGGCCCGACGCCGCACGGGTACGCTCCGGTCGTGGACATCGGCTCCCCGACGATCGACCCGACGGCCTTCGTGGCGCCGGGCGCCCGCGTGTACGGACGGGTCACGGTCGCGCCGCGGGCGGTGATCATGTTCGGCGCGGTCGTGCGCGCCGAGTTCGACGAGATCACGGTGGGCCCCGAGACGAACCTGCAGGACACCGTCGTGGTCCACTCCGACGAGGGCATCCCGTGCTCCATCGGACGCCGCGTGACCGTCGGCCACGCCGCGGTGGTCCACGGTGCGACGATCGAGGACCATTGTCTCGTCGGGATCGGGGCCCGGGCCCTCAACGGATCCACCCTCGGGGAGGGGGCGTGGCTCGCGGCGGGAGCCGTCCTCGCCGAGGGCCGTTCCATCCCGCCCTGGACCATCGCCGTCGGCGTGCCGGCGAAGCCGCTGCGCGAACTCACCGAGGACGAGCGTGCCCGCCAGTCCGACGGTGTCGACGACTACCTCGCCCTGGCCGACGCCTACCGCCGGCTTCTGGGCTGAGGTGATTCGATGACGGACATCGCACTCATGCTGGAGGGGCAGGAGGGTCTGACGTGGGAGCGGCTGTTCCGGTTCGCCGGCGCCGCCGAGGACCTCGGATTCGAGGGTCTGTTCCGCTCCGACCATCTGACGGCCCTCGAGGGCGACGCCGGTCGGGCGTCGCTGGCCCTCTGGCCCTCGCTCACCGCCCTGGCCCTGCGCACCACCCGCCTCCGCTTCGGCCCGCTGGTGTGCGCGATCACCTTCCGGCACCCCGCCATCGTGGCCAAGATGGCGGCGTCGGTCGACCGGTTGTCGGGCGGCCGTCTCGACCTCGGGCTCGGTGCCGGCTGGTACGCCGGCGAGCACGAGATGTTCGGCATCCCCTATCCCCGCTACGGCGAGCGCCTCGACCGCCTCGACGAGGCCGCCGGCGTCGTCCGCTCCCTGTGGAGCGGGTCGCCGACGTCCACCGACGGCCCCCACTATCCGCTGGCCGGGGCCGAGGACCACCCGGGACCCGCTCAGGAGCGTCCGGTGCTCATCATGGGCGGGAAGGGCGAGCGGACGCTGCGGGTGGTTGCTCGTCATGCCACCGAGTGGAACTACTCGTACGGGTCGGTCGCGGGGTTCGTCGAAAAGTCGGCGGAGTTGGACCGGGCCTGCGAGGAGATCGGCCGTGATCCGTCCACGCTGCGGCGGTCGGTGATGGTGCCCTTCGCCATCGGCCGTGACGACGCCGCGGTCGGCCGTCACATCGAGGCCCATCGCGCGACCTTCTCGGGGCTCCCCGCCGACGCCGAGGGCTGGCGGGAGGCCGGTTTCCCGGCCGGGTCGCCCGCCGAGGTCGCCCACCGGATCGGCGAGTTCGTGGACGCCGGGGCCACCCGCTTCATGCTCCAGCAGAACGCCCTCGACGACCTCGCGTCGGTGGAGTTGCTGGCCGACGCCGTGATCGAGTAGCACCACCGAGGACTCGCCGAGGAGGCTCCATGCGATCCCAGACCCTTCGATTCCCCAACGGACGTGGCGAGATCCTGGCGGGCCGGCTCGACCTGCCGCCCACCGGCGACCCGGTCGCCTACGCGGTCTACGCCCACTGCTTCACGTGCACGAAGGACCTCCGGGCGATCCCGCGCATCACGAGGACCCTCGCCCGGCACGGCATCGCCACCCTCCGGTTCGACTTCACCGGGCTCGGCGACAGCGACGGGACCTTCGCCGACACGAACTTCTCGACGACGGTGGACGACCTGCGGGCCGCCGCCCAGTTCCTCGAGGAGGACTACGCGGCCCCCGAGCTCCTCCTCGGCCATTCCATGGGCGGCGCCACCGTGCTCGAGGCGGCGGGGTCGCTCCCCTCCGTCGCGGCCGTCGTCACGCTCGCGGCCCCCGTCACCCCCGCCGACGTGAAGCGGCACATCGCCGACGACCTCGACCGCATCGAGGAGGAGGGCCGGGCCGAGGTGATGCTGGCCGGCCGCCCCTTCACCATCGCCCGCCAGTTCGTGGAGGACGTCGAGTCGGCCGACGTCGAATCGTCGATCCCCGAGCTCGGGCGCGCCCTGCTCGTCGTCCACGCACCCACGGACGAGATCGTCCCGGTGGAGAACGCCACACGCATCCTCGAGCTCGCGCAGCACCCGAAGAGCTTTCTGTCCCTCGATGGGGCCGACCATCTGGTCACCGACGATGCGGATGCCCGGTTCGTGGCGGAGGTGGTGGCCTCCTGGTCCGACCGCTACATCACGGGCGACCTCCTCGCCCACGCGCAGCGGGACCTCGAAGCCGGCGAGGACGAGGCCGTGACGGTCGTGCGCATCGAGGACGGCTTCCGCACCGAGGTGGTGTCGAACGGCTTCCCGCTCGTGGCCGACGAGCCGGAGTCCGTCGGGGGGACGAACACCGGGCCCAGCCCCTACGACTTCCTCCTCACCTCCCTGGGCAGCTGCACCGTGATGACCCTGCGCATGTACGCCGACCGGAAGGAATGGCCGCTCGAGGCGGTGACCGCCCGGCTGTCGCATCGCAAGATCCATGCGAGGGATTGCGAGGAGTGCGAGCGACCCGACGGCTTCATCGACCACGTCGAGCGGGAGCTGACCATCGAGGGCGACCTCGACGACGATCAGCGCGCCCGGCTCCTCGAGATCGCCGATCGATGCCCCGTCCACAAGACCCTCCACGGCGAGGTCGTGGTCCACACCTCGGAGGCCGGATGACCTTCCCCACCCACGACATGGCACTCACGACGATCCTCGTGGTCGGCGACCTGGACCGGTCGGTGACGTGGTATCGCGACGTCCTCGGGGCCACCCTCCACCGGACCTACGGCGGGACGTCCGCGGTGTTCGATCTCGCCGGGTCGTGGCTGCTCCTCGTCACGGGCGGCGACCCCACGCCGGACAAGCCCGATGTCCGGTTCGCGCCGCCGGCGTCGCCGGACACGGTCGCCCACGCCTTCACGATCCGCGTGCCCGACGCGATCGCCGCCTCCGAGGTCCTCTCGGCGAGGGGTGCCGAGTTCCTGACACCCCCGATGGAGCGGGGCGCGGAGACCCGGGGCTTCTTCCGGGACCCCGACGGCCACCTGTTCGAGATCAGCTCGATCGCCCGATGATCGAAGTCGTTCCCACCGACATCGCCCACGGTGGCGAGGCCGTGGGCCGTGTCGACGGCAAGGCGCACTTCGTCGCCGGCGCGATGCCCGGCGAGCGGGTCCGTGGCGAGGTCGAGCGCTCGAAGAAGCACTGGGCCCGGGTGCGGCTGCGGGAGGTGGTCGAGGCGTCGCCCGAGCGGGTCGAGCCGCCGTGTCCCCACTTCGACGAGTGCGGCGGCTGCCAGTGGCAGTACGCCGCCTACCCGGCGCAGCTCCGCTGGAAGCAGTCGATCGTCGCCGGCCAGCTCGCCCACCTCGGCCGCATCGACGACCCGCCGGTGGCCGAGACCGTGGCGGCGGGACCCGCGTACGGCTACCGGAATCGCATGGACTTCTCGGTGCACCGCGGCGCCCCGGCCCTCCATCGCCGCCGGAGCGGGCGGCTCGTGCCCCTCGACACCTGCCTCCTCCTGCACCCCGGCCTCGTGGAGGTCTTCGATCGGCTCGGCGACCTGTCCGGGGCGACCTCGGTGACCCTGCGTCTGGCGGTGTCGTCGGGCGAGCGGATGGCCGTGGTGTCGGGCGCGGTGCCGGAGGGAGCCGAAACATGGGGGTGTTCGGTCGTCCTGGCGGCGGGCGGGGAGCGCCACGAGGTGATCGGGCGGAGCGCCATCACCGAGGTCGTGGCAGGGGTGCCGTTGCGCATCACCGCCGACGCCTTCTTCCAGAACTCGACGGCCGGCGCGGAGGTCCTCGTCGAGCTCGTCGACGACGCGATCGACGTGGGTC
>JAWVYO010000123.1:0-5982 GCA_033722675.1 Acidimicrobiia bacterium
AAGGACAACCTGGTGATCCTTCCCGAGCGTCCGATGCTCCCCGGTGATCAGTTCCTGCCTGGTGATCAGTTCCTGCCTGGTGATCAGTTCCTGCCGGGTGATCAGTTCCTGCCTGGTGATCAGTTCATCCTCAGGAAGAAGCCCGGACGGACGATCGGGGAATAGGGGAGCGTCGTCGGCTGACCGGACCTCCATCGACCAGGTACCCGGGACCGGATCGGTGTCCGGTCCCGGGTACGTTCGTCCACAGACCCCAGGAGACACCCATGAACGCGTCCGAACTCGAAGCCCATCTCGACGGACCCATCGTCCACCCCGAGGATCCGGGGTTCGACGAGGCCCGCAGCCTCTGGAACACGAGGTTCGACCGCCGGCCTCAGGCGATCGCCCGGGTCACGTCCACCGCCGACGTGGCCGGCGCCGTCCGGTTCGCCGCCGAGCGCGGCCTCGATCTGTCCGTGAGGGGCGGTGGACATGCGTACGCGGCGCAGACCGTCGCCGACGGCGGTCTGCTCATCGACCTCGCGGCGATGGACGACATCGAGGTCGATGCTGGGACCTCGACCGCCCGGATCGGCCCGGGCGTCACGTGCGCCGACCTCGACGCGGCGACCCAGTCCGAGGGCCTGGCCGTCCCACTCCCGACGGTGTCGTCGGTGGGAGTGATCGGGGCGGCGCTCGGCGGCGGCAGCGGCTACCTGGCCCGCCGCTTCGGGCTCACCCTCGACAACGTCGTCGCAGCGGAGGTCGTGACGGCGAGCGGCGAGGTGATCGAGGTCTCGGAGGACGCCCACCCCGATCTCTTCTGGGCGATCCGGGGCGGCGGCGGCAACTTCGGCGTCGTCACGAGCATGACGCTCCGGCTCCACGAGGTCGGCCCCGAGGTGCTCGGCGGTCAGGTCATCTACTCCTTCGACGATGCCGATCGGCTCCTGCGGGCCTATCGGGACTTCATGCAGGACGCCCCCCGCGATCTGCAGTGCTACGCGTTCTGCTTCCGGGCTCCTCCGATCGACCTGTTCCCGGCCGACACGCACGGGCATCCCGTCCTCGACTTCGTGATCTGCCACCAGGACCCCGACGCCGCCGACGCGGTGCAGGCGATCCGCGAGTTCGGCGAACCGGTGCTGGACCTGGTGGGTCCGGCCCCCTACACGCAGGTCCAGCAGTCGTTCGACGCGAACCTGCCCAAGGGCCATCGGTACCTCTCCAGGGCGCACGATCTCGCCGAGCTCTCCGATGGGGCCATCGCGACGATGGTCGAGCACGTTCCGGACATGGCCGGGGCCTTCACCGCGGCCTACTTCGATCCGCTCGGTGGGGCGATCGCGGACGTGGGGAGCTCCGAGACGGCGTTCGCCGGGCGAGGGGCGGCGTTCGGGTTCCACATCATCGCCGGGTGGATGGAGCCCGAGGGGGACGAGGCCGTCATCGACTGGACGACGGCCTTCGCCGACGACATGGCGGAGCACGCCACCGGAGGGGTGTACGTCAACCTCATCGGAGACGACGAGATGCCCGAACGGGTGTCGGACGCCTACGGCCCGAACTACGACCGTCTCGTCCGGCTGAAGCGTCGGTGGGATCCGACGAACCTCTTCGGCAACAACTACAACATCCCGCCGGACTGAGGCCCGGAACGGGGAGGCGCGCGCCGCGGCCGCTCGGGCGCCATCCACGACGCCCGACGGCACCCCTCGACCCGTGGTCGTTTGACGGGCGGCGGACCGGCGCTGTATCGTTCGGTCGATCGACCGAAACGGGGGCGAGGGGGCAATGGGCATGGCCGGTGACACGAGGGAGCGGATCCTCGCGGCCGCCAAACGCAGGCTGCTGGAGGAGGGCTACGCCGCCCTGAGCACCCGGAAGGTGGCCGCGGACGCCGGCGTCCCGCTGTCGCAGATCCACTATCACTTCGGATCGAAGGAGCAGCTCATCGTCTCGCTGCTGCGCGAGGAGAACGAGCGCCTCCTCGATCGGCAGTCCGAGATGTTCGGGCGGGACCTCCCGCTGTGGGAACGGTGGGTGCTCGCCTGCGACTACTTCGACGACGATCTCGCGTCCGGATACGTGCGCGTCGCCCAGGAGCTGACGGCGGCCGGGTGGTCCTCGGAGCGGCTCCGCACGGAGATGCGGGAGATCTGGGGCGGGTGGTCGGAGCTGCTGCTCGGGGTGGTCCGCGACGCGACGATCGACCTGGGGCTGGAGCCGGAGGAGCTGGTGGCGCTCGTCTCCGCCGTCTTCGTCGGCGCGGAGGCGCTCATCCTGCTCGGCATGGAGGACGAGCGAACGCCCTTCCGGCGGGCGCTCCGGCGGGTCGGCGACCTCATCCGGGTCGCCGAAGAGAGGGGGGAACGTGCGGGCTCGCTATCCGGATCGTGAAGGCCGCGCCGAGAGGAACGGCGCAGAGATCCACTACGAGGTGTACGAGGCGGACGCACCGACGGTCTTCCTCGTCCAGACCTGGCACTCGATCCACTCCCGGCACTGGAAGATGCAGATCCCGTATCTGTCGCGCTCGTTCCGGGTGGTCACCTACGACCCGGCCGGCAACGGCCGGTCGGATCGCCCCGACGTCCCGAGCCGGTACTCCGCCGGCGAGATGGTCGCCGACGCCATCGCCGTCCTCGACGCCTCCGACACCCCCTCGGCGGTCGCCTGCGGTCTCTCGATGGGCGGTGCGCTCGTCACCTATCTCGCCGCCCTCCATCCCGAACGCATCGACGGGATCGTCCCCATCGCCGCCGCCCATCCGTGGGCGGTCCGTTCGCCCGAGTGGGAGGCGGGCGCCGACGGCTGGGACAAGTACGACCCGGACTACTGGCCGGACCACTGGCCGGACTTCGTGGACTTCTTCTTCGGCCAGTGCACGAACGACCCCCACTCGACGAAGCTGTTCGACGACATGCGTGCGTGGGCGCTCGACACCACGGGGGACATCATCCGTCACACGATGACCAACCCGCCCTCGTTCGACGCCGGCGAACTCGAGCAGGCGGTCCGCGGCATCGACATGCCGGTGCTCGTCGTGCACGGCACGAACGATGCGGTCGTCGCCTACGAGAGCGCCGAGATCCTCCGCAAGATGATCCCGGGATCGGAACTCGTGCGGTTGGAGGGCGCCGGCCACGTCCCGAACGCCCGCTACCCGGTCCGCGTCAACCACCTGATCCGGGACTTCGTCGAGCGCGTGCACGGTCGACACCGGCGTGCGGACGCGACCTGGCGGATCTCCAGCCGGCGCCCGAAACGGGCGCTCTACATCTCGTCACCGATCGGGCTCGGCCACGCCCGACGCGACCTGGCCATCGCACGCGAGCTCGCCGCCCTGCAGCCCGAGCTGCAGATCGACTGGCTCGCCCAGGACCCGGTGACCCGCGTGCTCGACGCCGCTGGCGAGACCGTGCATCCCGCGTCGCAGCACCTGGCCAGCGAGGTCGAGCACATCGACGACGAGTCCGGCGAGCACGAACTCGCCGTGTTCCAGGCGCTGCGGGACATGGACGAGATCCTGCTGACCAACTTCATGGTCGTCGACGAGGTGGTCGCCGAGGGACAGTACGACCTGGTGATCGGCGACGAGGCGTGGGAAGTGGACTACCACCTCCACGAGAACCCCGGCCTCAAGAAGGCAGCGTATGCGTGGATGACCGACTTCGTGGGCTACCTGCCGATGCCCGAGCGGGGGGAGCGGGAGGCCTTCGTCGCCGCCGACTACAACGCCGAGATGATCGGCCACATCGAGCGCTACGGCAGGATCCGGGACGGGGCGATCTTCGTGGGCGCACCCGACGACATCGTTCCCGGCACGTTCGGACCGGGCCTCCCGAACATTCGCGACTGGACGGAGGCCCACTACGACTTCGCCGGCTACGTCACCGGCTTCGACCCGTCGGCACTCCCACCGAGGGGAGAACTCCGTGACGAACTCGGGTATCGCCCCGACGAGCGCGTCTGCGTCGTGAGCGTCGGCGGGAGCGGCGTCGGCGGACCCCTCCTGCGGCGCATCGTGGAGGCGGCTCCGGAGGCGGCCCGCACCGT
The DNA here is from genome assembly GCA_033722675.1 of Acidimicrobiia bacterium. Taxonomy (GTDB): domain Bacteria; phylum Actinomycetota; class Acidimicrobiia; order Spongiisociales; family UBA11373; genus DATHYU01. The sequence goes on from JAWVYO010000123.1 coordinate 4,042, forward strand.
CGACGGTCTCCGGTTCGTCGTCGTGACCGGACCGCGCATCGACCCGGCGGCGCTGCCGCAGGTGGAGGGCGTCGAGTACCACCGGTACGTCCCCGAACTCTACCGGAACCTCGCCGCCGCCGACCTCGCGATCGTGCAGGGCGGACTGACGACCACCATGGAGCTCACGGCCTGCAAGGTGCCCTTCGTCTACGTCCCGCTGCGGAACCACTTCGAACAGCAGTTCCACGTGCGCGCCCGCCTCGATCGATACCGGGCGGGACGCCACCTGGCCTACGAGGACATCGACCCCGACGCGCTGGCGACCGTGGTGGCCGAGGAGATCGGTCGGGAGGTCGACTATCGCGACGTCGAGACCGACGGGGCGGCCCGGGCCGCATCGCTCATCGCGCAGCTCGTCTGAGGCAGCCGGCGGCGACGGCCGACCCGAGACGCCGCGAAGGCTCACGGACGGACTAGCGTGGACCCTGCCACGTACGAATGCGTGGTGCGCCTGCCTTTGCTTTCCGTTCCGTCGAGTGAAGTCGCCGCAGAACCTCCCGGCTTCGTCGATGTGAGTCCTCGTCCGCCGATGGTCGCTGCAGGGCGCGTCCATTTCGACGGTTCTGCGAAGGAGCATCCATGTCCACCAACATCTACGTCGGCAACCTGCCGTTCTCCACCGATTCGGACGGCCTGCGTGGCCTGTTCGCCGAGTACGGCGAGGTCACCAGCGCCCAGGTCATCACCGACCGCGACACCGGCCGTTCGCGCGGGTTCGGGTTCGTCGAGATGGCCGACGACGACGCCGCACAGAAGGCGATCAACGAGATGAACGGATCGAGCGTCGACGGCCGACAGCTCACCGTCAACACCGCCAAGCCGCGCCGCTAGACCTCGGAGGTGCCCCTCTCCGGGGGCACCGTTCGACACCCGCAACGCCCGCGAATGTCGCGGGCGTTGCCGCGTCATGGGGCCGCTCCGGCACGGCCGGCCTCCTCGGCCCGGCCGGATCGTCGACGCGTTCACCCGACGAGATATGCCGCCGTGAACGCGGCGCCGTTGAGGACGGCGTGGAGGACGATCGGCGCGGCGACGTGGCCCGTCGCCAGTCGGAGCGCGGCGAACCCGGCGCCGGCGGCGCCGGTCGCGAGCACGGCCCCGACCACGATCCACCCGGCGGGCCGTCCCGACACCGAGGCGTTCGATTCCAGGACGTCGAGGGTCGGCAGCACGTGCCAGAGGCCGAACAGGGCCGACGACACCGCCACCGCGACCGTCGTGGACCATCGTCGGAGGCAGATCCCGAGGATGGCGCTCCGGAACACGAGCTCCTCCCCGAGCGCGGTCCCGAGGGGGATCCGAAGGAGAACCTGATAGGCCAGGCCGGCCAACCCGATCCCCGTTGCGCGTTCGTCGACATACAGGTCGCGGAGGCCCGGCACGGTCGCCCCGGCGGCGACGATGGCGGCGAGGGCGGTACCGGCGGCGAGGCCGACCAGCGCAGCCCGTCCGGCCCGGCTACGGGTGAGGCCCAACCGGTCCGAGGACACCCCGACCTGCCGGGCGATGGCCACCGTCACCAGACCGGTGCCGGCCATCGCGGGCAGGTATGCCCACCCGGGCAGGATCACGTTCACGGCGATGTTCGCCGCCACGGCCGTCGCGACGACGGGTATCAGGGCCGGCGGCACGGCGCTCAGACGACGACCGGGCCGCCCGCCAGGCGGTCCGGTCGGCCGGTCGCCGCACCGATTCCGGTGGCACCGAGGGCCACCGATGCGGTGTCTTCGTTTCGTCGCACGGCCCGGAGCCTACGGACCCGATCGTCGCGGGTGGCCCGGGATCCCGCCGGAATTGGCCGCTGTCCGGGCCATACTTCGGAAGACGCATCCCGCAGGAGTTCCGTGGGTCGCCGCTCCACCGTCGCAATGATCACCGTCGCCGGCCTCGTGGCCGCCG
>JAWVYO010000124.1:0-5975 GCA_033722675.1 Acidimicrobiia bacterium
CGACCGAGGGGTCGTCCGGCGGGGCCGAGGTCCCGGTGTTCGCCGCCGTCGCCTCGGGGACGCTCGACGACGTCGCCACCGAGGCGGTCGTCTCGAACGTCGTGGGGTCGGTCGAGGTGCCGCTCCTGGCGCCGATCCCCACGTCGGACCCGCCGGAGCCCGCTGCGCCCAGGGACACCACCGACGCCACCAACGGTGGGTCGACCACGACCGCACCGGACCCGTCCGGCACCGACGCGAGCACCTCGACGACGAGCGAAGCGACCACCACGACGTCGACCGCGACCACCGACGCCACCGGCGGGACCACCGGGGATGGCGGGGGCGGCGACGGCGACGGAGGTGGGAACGGCGACACGGTGACGGGCGACGAGGGGACGACCACCACCACGACGACGCAGCCGCGCCTGGTCGAGCGCCAGGCCCGAACCTTCGACGGCTTCGACGAGGACGACCCCGTCGAGCAGCTGCTCGAACGCCTTCGCCGCGAACCGGCCGATCCCGACGCCGGCGGGTTCGACCTGGCCACGGGGGAGGGCTTCGCCGTCGTGGACGTCGACGACGTCCTGGGCCCGCTCGTCGATCCGGGGGAGTTCCGGGGCGCCTTCGTCGACCGCTGTGCGGAGGGCCGGTTCGGCGACTGCCCCATCGGCGTCCCCGCCGTCGTGCTCGGCCCGATCGGATCCGGGAACCCGCCCCTCGACATCCTCTCATCACGAGGTGTCGATCCCGACGACTCGGACTACCGGTGCAGCTTCGCGGAGACCGGACCGTTCGACCCGGCGATCGTCGTCTTCACCACGAATCCCTCGGCGCTCGACATCACCTACCGGCTCCCCCCGGACGACTTCGGACAGACCCTGTCGTCCCGGGTGACGGTCGACCCGCCGGGACCCGACGACCCCGAACGTGTTCGATGGCAGGGACGGCTCGATGAAGGGACGGTCACCGACGGACCTCCCTTCGACTGGGTGCAGCGCTGCATCGTGCTCCCTGCCCTCGGTGAGCGGCCTGCCACCCACACCGTCGACGTGGTGGCCACCGACGTGTTCGGAGCCCGGGCGACGACCACGAACTACGCGACCCCCGTCCGTCTCGAGTATCCGCTCCCGCAGATCTCGTACCGGCCGGAGGGGCGCGTGCGGTTCGGCGTCGTCGCCGATGCGAACGAGGGCGGCTTCGCCTACCCCATCGACGTGAGCGACGGGACCGACACCACGTGCACCGACATCGAGGCCTCGCATCTCTCCGGTCGCCGCACGCCCTCCTTCGACCATCCCGACCCGCTCATCTCCCAGGCGCTCGACCTCGGGTACACGTCGCTCTACCGGGACGGGAACCAGCGGCGCTGGGACTACGAGTTCCCCTTCCGTGCCGGACGCACGTACGTCGTGTGCGGCTGGATCTACGTGACTGGGGAGCGGGCGGTCGACCTCATCGACGTCGTCCACCGGTACCAGTACGAGGTGCGGATGCCCAACCGGCATCGAGCGATCGTGCGGGTCCGGGACATCGTGGTCCGCGACGGCGCTGCGCTCGGGGACGACGCCACGATCAGCGTGTCCACCGTCGGAGGATCCGGGCCATGTGGGCCGAGCTCCACCGAAGGGCGCCGGGGCGCGGGGACGGCGTACGACGGGCCCGGGCGGTACACGCTCCAGCAGACCATCTGCGATCCCGGGGGCTACCTGCTCCCGAACCGGATGCCGATCACGCTGACCGTCCGGTCGGAGGGGCGGTGGTTCAGCCAGACGCTCGGCGCCATCCAGATCGACGCCGACAAGTACTGCGACGACGAGGATCCCTGCACCGGCGGGGCACCGTCGGATCTCTACGTCCTCCCCATCGACGGGTTGGAGGACTGTCCGGAGTGCGGTCTCGTCGGATCGGTCGGCATCGCCGTCGACTACCGGCCGTCCTACGGACAGGGCTCGACCTCGGCGACCGCCGACGTCGGGCTGGTCGGCGAGTTCGCCGGCGACCCCGACCCGGACCCCGTCGGGCCCCCGCGCTGGAGCGATTTCGAAGCCGTGGCGATACCGGATCGTGTCGACGCCCTTCGGGTCACCTTCGTCTCCGACCGGCCGGTCACGCCGACCATCGACTACCTCGCGACCAGCAGGTACTGCTCCGACGTGACGGCGACGGGCCCCCTCGCCACGGACCACGACATCCTCGTCGAGGGTCTCTGCGCGGACGAGCCCTTCGGAGCCCTGCTGACCCTCGTGGACGAGGACGGTCGATCGGCCGAGTGGGGCTTCACCCGGGGGACCGCCGGTCGCACGAACGCGATCCGGGGCAGCTTCGGCTGGACGCTCAGGCTCGCCGAGGTCCAAACCGACCGCGTGGCCGAGCGATGCGCGGCGATCGAGGAGTCCTGGCAATCGGAGTCGTGGAACGTGGAGCTCCCCGCCGCCTGCGACGAATGGCTCGAAATGAGCGGCATCGACGTGGAGATCGACGGTTTCCGCGACCACGTCGCCCAGGAGCCCTGTGTCGTCCCCGGCCCGGCTCTGGCGGACGACCTGCTCCAGGGCGTGGAGGTCTCCAACGTGGAGGAGGTCAGGGTCCAGTTCACCCTGCTCCTCGACGGCTGTGGCGGCCCCGACCGCTGGTCGTGGCTCGAGGACGCGAGCTTCGTCGAATACATCTTCTTCGGGGAGGTCGACCAGACCTTCGTGGTGGCGCCCGAGGCCCTCGACGACGGCATCGTGGCCACCGGCATCGTCGACGTCCACGGTCTCGTCTTCGAGATCGATTTCTCGTTCAACCAGCTGTTCCCCCGCGACTGAATCGGACCGGCGCGGCATCATGGCGGGCGTGGACTACACCCTCGACGACGTGCGCGGCACCGTGGGCGGTGCCGGTGAGCTCTGGCGCCACGCGGTCCTGCGACGCGATCCCTCCGACGCGGAGGCCGCCGGTCGCGGACTCGTGACCGCCCTGGCGTCGGCGCTGGACGAAACACCGGGCAACGGCGCCGTCGGCGACGAGCTCGACCGGCTGGCTCGCGTCGCCGTGAAATCGGTCGACGACGACTCGGCCGAGGGGCTCCTCGACACCGTGCTGAGGGGATGGAGCGGCATCGTGGAGTCCCTTCGGCAGGCGGGTCAGGTGGCGTCGTCGGGATCGGGCTCGGTCGTGCAACTCAACCGCTCCGGTGGCGGGGTCCCGAAGCTGCCGGTCTCCGAAGGCACCGTCGGCCCCCGCGGTCTGGAGGGCGACGCCCAGGCGACCCGACGCCACCACGGTCGGCCCTGGCAGGCGCTGTGCCTGTGGTCGGCCGAGGTGGTCGACGCCTTCGCAGCGGACGGCCATCCGATCGCCTACGGGTCGGCCGGGGAGAACATGACGATCGGCGGCCTCGACTGGTCCGACGTGCAGCCCGGGGTCCGTCTCCGGGTCGGCAGCGCCCTCGCCGAGGTGTCGGCCTACGCCTTGCCCTGCTCGACCAACTCCCGTTGGTTCCTCGACGGCGACCACGCACTCATGCACCACGAACGCGGCCCCGTCAGCCGGGTGTACGCCTGGGTCCGCGAGCCCGGGGCCGTGGCCACCGGTGACGAGGTCTCGATCGTCCCCTGACGTTTGGCCCCCCAGCCATCGGGGTATCGATCGTGGCGGAGGCCGATATGACGCAGACCACCGAACGCACAGACGAACGCACCGAACACCGCTCTGGGTCCCGGACCGAGATCGTCCGTCCGTCGACGTGGAGCCCCGCCCAGCTGCTCGCAGCGGCCGCTGGGGCCTTCCTGGTGATCGTCGGAGGCGTGGCCCTCGCCCGCACCGGGTTCGCCGACCTGACCACGACCGAGGTCATGGTGCTCGGCATGGGTCACACGACTCTGCTCGGGATCATCGAGGTCCTGCTCGGCATCACGATGCTCGCCGACGCCGCCAACCCCTTCTTCTCTCGCGGCACGCTCATCAGCACCGGTGTGATCGTCGCCATCTTCGGGGCGATCGCCGCCATCGAACCTGCTGCCTTCAACGACTGGTTCGGCGTCAACACCGGCAGTGGACTGGGCTTCGTCGCCGCCGGCCTCGTCGCCGCACTCGCCGGGTTCCTGTCACCGGTCATCCGAACCGACCGCTAGAGATCAACGGGTCCGACGTCCCGTGCCGTTCCGGCCACGGCACGGGGCGTTACCGCGTCTGGAGGGAGCCGCATTCCCTCGGCTCGTTTCGCCCGGCGCTCCGCTCCCGGGCGAACGATGGGATGCGTCGGAGCCGCCGAAGTCCGGCCGGGTGGGGGTCGGGTACGGCCGCCGTGGGGTTGGGCCCCCACGTTGCGGAGGAGGGCCGACCGGCGTCTGTTCGGCGGCGGAGCCGCCGAAGTCGGCCCGGGGATATGAATGGAGCGGGTGAAGGGAATCGAACCCTCATTCCAAGCTTGGGAAGCTTGTGTTCTGCCATTGAACTACACCCGCAGAACGGGCCCGATCGTACCGCGTGGCGCGGCTAGGTGGCCAGGCTGGCAGCACCCCACACGGCGATGACGAGCCCGACCGCCGTGAGGAACCAGGCCCGGCCCTTCCGCAGCTCCCCATCGGCGTCCTTCGGCCGCATGCCGCGGCGGTTGGCGAGGAGGGCGAAGCCGTTGCCGAGCACGAGGGCGGCGCCGAGGGCCAGCACGAGCTGGGCGAGCAACGTGTCGAGGTCGAAGAAGTCGGCCACGGGCGCAGTGTCGCAGCCGACCGGCGGGAGCGGAAACCGCCGGTAGCCTCGGTGTCATGCGAACCGCCGACGTCGTCAGCGTCTTCACCCGCGGGGAGACCGGGGGGAACCTCCTCGGTGTCGTCGACGACCTGGATGGCCTCGACGAGCAGTCGATGCAGACGATCGCCGCCGAGCTCGGCTTCTCCGAGACGATCTTCCTCGACCACGCCTCCGACGCCGTCGCGGTCCGTATCTTCACGCCGGCGACCGAACTGCCGTTCGCCGGGCACCCGCTCGTCGGTGCGGCCTGGACGGTGGGCGGCACCGGCACCCTGCGGTGCCGGATCGGCGAGATCCCGTTCACGGCCGACGACGACGGTGCCGGGGTGGACGTGCCGCTGTCGACCGCCGTCGAGCAGGTGCCGGGCACGCCGATCGCGCGGTCCCTGGGCATCCCCGAACCGCTGGCCGCATGGCGGGTGGCGATGCCGCTGCGGTATCTCATCGTCGACCTGGGCCTGGCGCACGCCGTCCTCGCCGCGGTCCCCGACATTGGTGCCCTGCGGGAGGCGGCCGACGTCACGATGCTGCTGGCTCGCGACGACGCCGAGGATCTCGTCGTCGCCCGCTGCTTCGCCCCCGGGCTCGGCGTCGACGAGGACCCGGCCACGGGCAGCGCAGCCGTCGCCTACGCCTCGGTGGCAACGTGGGTCGGCGAGCCGAAGGGGTCCGTGACGATCGATCAGGGCGACGCGATGGGGCACCCATCACGCATCGAGCTGGCATGGCGGGAGGGTCGCTGCCGGCTGGGCGGCACCGTCCGTCGCGAGGGCACCCGCGACCTCGACCACTGACATGGAGGTCGTCGCCGGCGAGGGCGGACGCGGTCACACCCACGAGACCTGGCGGTTCGTCGGCTCGGCCGGCGACCCCGTCCTGGCCGAGGCCTACCTCGCCCACGATCCGGGCCCGGTCGTGGTCGTCGCCCACGGCCGCGACAACAGCCGCCACGCCACGTACGTGTCGGGCGCCGGGAGACTCTGGGGTCGCCGGGGCATGTCGGTGGTCGGCTGCGATGCTCCGCTCCACGGCGACCGGGCCGGCGAGCCGCTGCCCGAGGCGGTGACGGCCGCTCCGGACCTGCTCGAGCGGTGGCTCGCCGACCACCGGCTGCTCCTCGACGTCGTGGAAGAACGGCTCCCGGACCGCCCGATCGGCTTCGTCGGCGTCTCGATGGGCGGTGTCTACGGGGTCCACCTGGTCGCCGACGACCAGCGCATCCGCGCCGGCGTGTTCGTGGTGCTCGGTTCGAA
>JAWVYO010000125.1:0-5942 GCA_033722675.1 Acidimicrobiia bacterium
CCGGCGGATCGACCTCGTCGGCCGACATCACGAAGAATCCGTCGGGCACCATCTCGCTGACCAGGTCCAGGCTCAGATGCAGCATCGGGGCGTCGCCGGTCCGCGGCCGCTCTCCGGCGATCGTCGACTTCCCCGCACTGGACGTGCCGTTGAGGACGACGATGGTCCCTTCATCCATTGGCTCGCTCCCCGGGCGTGCGATCGATCTCCGGAGCCTACGACGCTCCCGCCGAACTCCGGTTCGGCAGGCCCGGAGGCGGCAGGGGTAGGGTGACGCGGTGACTGCAGCACCCGTCGCGCTCGTCACGGGCGTCAGCCGGAGGCGGGGTCTCGGGGCCGCGTGCGCCGACGAGCTCGAAACCGGGTGGATCACCCCCGACATCGAGGCGTCGATCCTCACGAGGAACCTGCAGCCCCGACTGGGGACCCCCGAGGACTGCGCCCATCTCGTTGCGTTCCTGTGCTCGGAACGCGGCGCGTGGATCAACGGCCAGGTGCTGCGCTCCGACGGCGGCAGGCTGCACTGACGTCCCGGGAAGCTGGTTGAACGCCGTGCCGACGCCACCCTCCGATCCGAGGCGAACCCCGTGGCCCCTGCGGCTGGTCGCCGTCGCCGCCGGCGGCGCCCTCGGGACCGCCGTCCGCATCGGCGTGGCCGAGCTCGTCGGCGACCAGGCCTTCCCGTGGGCGACGTTGGTGGTGAACGTCGCCGGAGCCGCCCTGCTGGGGTACCTGGCCGTGCGCATGCTCCACCACGCCGACACCGGTCGGGTGGCCTTCGCCGGCGTCGGGTTCCTCGGAGCGCTCACCACCTTCTCGACGTTCGTCGCGGAGGCCGACGCCCTCCCGCCCGGATCCTCGGCCGTCTACGTGGGCCTGAGCCTGGCGGCCGGACTCGCCGCCGCGCACACGGGGATGGCCCTCGCCCGGGCCGGAAGCGCCCGGTGACCACGCTCCTCGCCGTCGCCGCCGGCGGGCTCGGGGCGGCCGCCCGATACGGAGTGGGCGTCGCCGCCCAGCGACGGTTCGAGGGACGTGCGGTGGGCACGGCGGTCGTGAACGTCGCCGGTGCGGCCGCCCTCGGATGGCTGCTCGCGGCCGACCCCTCGTCCGGCCGGCTCCTCGTCCTCGGGACGGGGTTCCTCGGCGGGTTCACGACTTTCTCGACGTGGATGGTCGAGACGCTGGCGCTGGCGGGCGGTCGGAGGACCCACCTCGGCGAGTCGGCGGCCAACCTGGGCCTCGTGCTCGCCGCCGGGTGGGCGGCCTTCGCCGCGGCGTCGGTCCTCGGCTGATCAGCCTGCCGCCAGGATCGTCAGGCCGAGGCCGGTGAGGGCCACCATGAGGGCCAGCATGGCGTACTGGCTGGCGACGGCGTCCCGCTTGCGGAACATCGCCAGCGCCCGATCGTGGGCCAGCGCGACGCCGGCGAGGTGCCCGCCGACGATCGCCGCCACCTGGACGTACCAGATGGCCGTCGGCGAGAGCCACCGGAAGTTCGGGCGCCACGTCGCCGTCCCGAACAGGTCCCATCCGACGCCGAAGGGGTCGCTGAGGGCGGCGATCAGGATCTGCCCTTCGAACACGACGAGCGTGAAGTAGTGGGCGAAGGCGTACGCCAGCGCGATGGGCACGAGCGTGTGGGCGAAACGCTGGGCGACCGACCCGGTCGTGACCTCGTCCCCGCCGAGGCGGGCGGCGAACCAGCAGGCGCCGAGGTAGGCCCCGCCGACGGCGGCGTTCATCACGAGGAAGCCGATCGTCTCGAACCACGCGGACCCGGCCGCCGACTCGGAGATCGACGTGGCGACGTCCTCCCACCAGGGCGTCGCCGACAGCCCGTCGTAGGAGACGGTGCCGATCATGAGGACCACGAAGACCGTGAGGCCGCGGACCTCGGGGACGACGGGCAGGGCGCGCAGCCAGCCGCGCCGGCGGATCCGCCCCTGCTCGTCGCGGCCGATCGGGGCGATCGCGGACAGCAGCCGGTGGTAGACCGCGAAGGCGTCGACGGAGCGGGCGACGCCGCGGCTGCCGACACGGGCGGTCCATCCCATGAGGTACGCGGTGTAGAAGAGGGCGGCCAGTGCGATCTGCCGGGGCTCCCCCGAGTTCGACGGGACCAGCTCGAACCAGGTGAAGGCGGCGAAGGCTGCCGCCGCGGGGAGCACACCCCACGCCGGGGGCGCCTCGTCCCAGTCGATCCGCAGGAACCGGCCCATCGCTCCCCACGGGGAGTAGAGCCGGTAGGCGTTGCCCCACACCGCCGCCCCGAAGGGCAGGACGAGCCAGAACACGACCCAGAGCGAGACGGGTGCGATGTTCGTGCGGGCGTCGCCGTCGCCGAAGAGGCCCGCCGCGACGACGAGGACCAGCCAGGCGATCCCGACGACGCCGAGGGCGGTGCCCACCGCGTCCGGCAGCCGCACTCCCGCTCCCCGCCAGCGTGGGCCGTCCTGCAGACGCGGCTCCGGCCAGAGCACCGCGAGCGCGGCGAAGGACAGGGCGAGCACGACGCCGCCGCCGACCACGAAGAACTCCACGGGGATGGGGAGGTCGCTGCGGCCGCCGATGCCGTGGGCTCCGGCGGCGGCGGGAACGGCCCACAGCGCGCCCGTGATCAGGGTGAGGAGGAGCAGTCGGCGTCGCACGGGACGACAGGGTAGAAGCCGATCAGGGCATCGGGTGCTCGACGAAGAAGGACCACATGCGCGCCGTGGCGTCGAGGTCGATCCCGGCGGTCCCCGCTGCTGCATCACCCCCGGGCCAGGTGTGTCCGCCCGTGAGCAGTCGGTACAGGACGACATCCGCCTCGCACCCCGCCCAGGCGAGGCGCTCGACGCCGTCGGCCACCGCAGTCGAGTCGGGACCGGCCGTCGCACACCGGTTCCGATCGGCCCACGCTGCGGCCCAGTCGTCGATGCCCACCAGAAGCGGTCCGAACCCGTCGTAGCGGGCGATGCGATCGTCGAGGGCGTGGAAGGCCACCACCGGCACCGGGCGCGCCGGACCGCACCCGGCAGTGGGATGGGCGGCGGCCACCGGGGCGACCGCCGCGACGACGTCCGAGAGATCGCAGGCCAGGCGGCCCGCCATGCCCCCGCCGTTGGACATCCCGGCGGCGTAGACCCTGGACTCGTCGATCGGGAGTCGAGCATCGAGGTCGGCCACGAGCGTCTCGGCGAAACGCACATCGGCGTCACCCTGGAACGGGGAGGTGCGCCAGGCGGGAATCGGACCGGCCCCCCGGGGATAGGCCACGACGAAGCCCTCGTCCAGGGCGAGCCCGGTGAAGCCGGACCGCTCCTCCGCACCCTCCGGCGAGCCGGCGAACCCGTGGAACACCAGCACGAGCGACACCGGCGGTACGAGGCGCTCGGGCACGACGACCACCGCCGAGCGCTCCACGCCGTCGACGTCGACCCGCACCGTCCAACGGCCCGGCCCGAGGGCGGAGGCGGGGGCCGTCGTGGGAGGCGTGGCCGTCGTCGGAGGCGGGGCCGTGGACTCGGCGGAGGGGACGGAGGCGGGGACCCCGTCGCCACCGGTGCATCCGGCGACGAGGAGCAACAGGCCGACGAGGGCGGGGCGCACCCCGGCAACGTACCCCGCAGGACAACCAACCCTCCGAGGTACATTCGCCGTCAGCCGACGAGGGGACGCCATGGTCGAGGGGACCGTCGATCCGACCCGTCCGAACCAGGAGATCGTGGGGTGGGAGTGGGTCGGCATCGACCCGGGCGACGTCCCCGTCGGCGGCGTGACCATGGTGATCGCCCGCGATCGGGCCCTCGCCATCACCAGGACCGACGACGGCTGGGGTGCCCTCGACAACCGGTGCCCGCACCAGGGGGGCCCCCTCGGCGAGGGGCTGATCGAGAACGGGTGCGTCATCTGCCCGTGGCACGGATACGAGTACGACCCGATCGACGGCACGCCGCCGGGTGGCTACGACGACGTCGCCACCGCCTACGAGGTGGAGGAGCGGGACGGCGGCCTCCACGTCCGGCTCCCGGTGGTCGAGCCGGTGGCCACCACGGTCGACCAGATGGTCGACGTGATGACGGACTGGGGCATCGACACCGTCTTCGGGATGGTCGGCAACTCGAACCTCGGGTTCGCCGACGCCATGCGTCGGGCCGAGGAGGACGGACGCCTCCGGTACTTCGGGATCCGTCACGAGGGGGCCGGCGCCTTCGCCGCGTCCGCCTACGGGAAGCTCACGGGCCGGCCCGCCGCCTGCTTCTCGATCGCCGGACCGGGCGCCACCAACATGCTGACGGGGCTGTGGGACGCCAAGGTCGATCGGGTGCCGATCCTGGCGTTGACGGGCCAGGTGAACACCCAGGTCCTCGGCCCCGGCGCCTTCCAGGAGATCCCCCTCGCATCGGCCTACGAGGCGGTGGCCGAGTGGAGCCAGACGGTCCTGGGCCCCGAGAACGCCACGGAGCTCATGGCGCTGGCGATCAAACACGCCGTGGTCGAACGCGACGTCGCCCACCTCATCCTCCCCGACGACGTGCAGAACCTCCCCGGGCTCGACGACCCGCCGGAGCGGCCCCGGGCCGGCCGCATCTCCACGGTCGAGATCGCCCCACCCGCCGACGAGTTCGAGCGAGCCGTCGACCTGCTGCGCGAGGCCGAACGCCCTGTGATCATCACGGGGTACGGCGCCCGGTCCCACCGGGCGGCGGTGACGTCCTTCGCCGAGCGGATCGACGCCCCGGTCATCACGACGTTCAAGGCGAAGGGCCTCATCGGCGACGACCACCCCCTGGCGTGCGGGGTCCTCGGACGGTCGGGCACCCGGGTGGGCTCGGCCATGATGGGGGGCGCCGACCTCCTGCTCGTCCTGGGCGCGTCGTTCTCGGACCACACGGGCATCTCGGAGAACAAGCCGACCATCCAGGTGGACTACGACCGCATGACCCTCGGCAAGTTCCACCCGGTCGACCTGCCGATCTGGGGGGAGATCGGACGGACCCTCGAACTGCTCGGCGACGCTCTCGACCCGGTCGACCGACCGGACGTGCGCGAGGAGGTCGCCCGGCGCTGGGACGACTGGCGGGCCGAGAAGGCGGAGCGCCGCAGCGAGGTCGACGACCAGGGACGCATGCATCCGGCGGCGCTCTTCGACGCGCTGACCCGGGTGGTCCCTCGCGATGCGGTGCTCCCCGTCGACGTCGGCAACAACACCTACGCCTTCGGTCACTACTTCGAGTGCACCGGAGAGCAGGAGGTGATCATGTCCGGCTACCTCGGCTCCATCGGCTTCGGATTCCCGGCGGCGCTCGGCGCCTGGGCCGCGGTCGGCGACCACCGCAAGGTCGTGTCGATCTCGGGCGACGGCGGGTTCGGGCAGTACCTCGCCGACTTCACCACCGCGGTGCGCTACGGCATGGACATCACCCACGTCCTCCTCGACAACGGGGACCTCGGCAAGATCAGCCGCGAGCAGATCGCGGAACTCCGCCCGGTGTGGAAGACGGGCCTCGTGAACCCCGACTTCGCCGCCTACGCCGAGAGCTGCGGCGGGGCGGGATTCAGCGTCACCGATCCCGACGACCTCGAGGACACGCTCGCCGAGGCGCTGGCGGTGAGGGGCCGGCCCTCCCTCGTGGCGGTCCGCACGACGGTCCTCGACATGTAGGGACGGCCCGGGGGGTACGTTGTCCGTCGCCCGGCACCCTCTGGAGAAGCCATGACCGAATCCGTACTCGATCGAGCCGTCGAGGGCCGTCACCTGCGACCCGGGACCCTACGCGAGCAGCTGGACGGGCCGACGCTGCTCGTCTTCCTCCGCCACTTCGGCTGACTGTTCCCCAAGGAGGTCGTCGACGACCTCCGCACGGTCGCAGTTCGCGACCCCGACTATCCCACCGTCCTCTTCGTCCACCAGGGCTCCCCCGAGCGCGGCGACGCCTTCTTCGCCGAACGCTGGC
>JAWVYO010000126.1:0-5931 GCA_033722675.1 Acidimicrobiia bacterium
GCGGCGGAGTACGAGGACGTGGAGCTGGGGTCGGGGGAGCTGTCGAGTCTGGTGGAGCCGTCGGAGGAGGAGGTCCCGGTCGGTTCGGTGTCGGAGGGGGAGTCGGAGGACGATCTGGCGGCGGCGGTGGCGGCGTTGGGTGCCGACGAGGAACCGGAGGTCGTGTCGGAGGAGCCGGTGGAGCCGGAAGTCCGGCCCGGCCCCGGCGCGGTCGACGACCTGCCCACGCAATTGACGATCGACGGCACCGTCACCGACGAGGACGTCCCGCCGGCCCACGACGAGATCGACGAGGTCGCCGTCCCCGATGCCGGCGACCCGGGCCGGCTCCCCTCCTCCTGGTTCGCCGAGATCGACGAGGACGAGGTGGAGCCGCCGCCCCACACGGTCCCAGAGGACGACTACGAGGCGGAGGCCCCGCCGGAGCCGGCGGAGGTCGCCGCAGTCGCCGCAGTGGACGCGGTGATGGAGGACGCACTGGACACGGCCTCGGACCTCGATGTCGTCGAGGCGTCCGCCGAGATCGACGACGGGGCCGTCCGGCCCGAGGAATCGGCGGTGGTCGAGGAGCCCCCGGTCATCGAGGAGCCCCCGGTCGTCGAGGAGGCGGAGGAGGCGGGCCTCGCCGACGACGCGGCGACGGTCGAGCCGGTGGTGGTCGACGAGCCGGTGGCCGCCGACGAACCGGCCGTCGACGAACCGGTGATCCCCGGCGCCGAAGAGGACACGTTCTCCCTGCCCGACTTCGGCGAGTTCCGGTTCGAGGACGACGCACCGGTCGCCGAGGCGTCGGGCCCCGACGACGACGAGACGCCGCCGGCCGAGGCGGCGGACGATCTCACGGACGGCGACGTCGTGTGGCGTGCCTCCGACGGCGAGCCGGACGAGCCCGGCCTGTGGGCTCCCGCCGGGCCTCCGCGGGTTCCGCTCGGCCACGACGACGACGAGCCGACGGCGGAGATCTGGCCACCGGACCTCGGGTACGAGCACCCGGGCGCACCGGAACAGGATCCCGAGTTCGTCCCCGAGCCCGACGAGTCGCTCGATGCGGAGGCGGCGATGGCGGCCGCCTTCGACGAGCTCGATCGGGCGGCGGCCGAGGCCCAGGAATTCGAGTTGGCCGCGCCGGGTCCAGCAGAGTCCGACGAGGCGGAGGTCCCGGAGGGCGACGCCGACGACCGGGAGCCCGACGAGTGGGATGCCGGACGCCCCGACGCCGGCGGCCCGTGGGACGGCTCCACGGAGGACGCGCCGATCGACGTCTACGACCACGAGGAGGCCGACCTCTCCGAGGGCCTGTACTCGGGCGCCGGGACCGTGGAGCACCGGGGCCTCGCCGAGGCCGTGGAAGCGGCGAGCCGGGAGACCACCGAACGCACGGCCCTCTCCGCCCCCATGGCGGGGATCGAGACGGGGGTCGTCGGCTTCGAAGACGTGGAAGACCTGGGGACGGGAGAGGAATACGAGGAGCCGGACCCCTCGGACCTCGGTGTCCGGGTCGCCACCGGGGTCACGCTCATCGCGCTCGTCGTCGCCGCCATCTGGGCGGGCGGCGAATGGCTGGCGGTCCTCCTCGGCGGCTTCGTGATGCTGGCGCTCTACGAGTTCTACCGCACGCTGCGATCCATGGGATACCACCCGGTCACGGTGTTCGGCTACCTCGGCGGCATCGCCACCTACGCCCTGACCTGGTTCCACGGGCCGATCGCCATTCCGGCGTCGATCGTGGCGACCGCGGTCGTCGTCTACTTCGTGTACACGTTCACCCCCCAGCGGACCGACGCCCTCACCAACGGCGGCCTGACCGTGCTCGGCGTCGCCTGGATCGCCGGCACCGCGGCCTTCGCGTTGCCGATCGTCGCCACCGCCGACTTCCGCGTGCTGGTGTTCGGCGTCGTCGTCGCCACGGTCGCGATGGACGTCGGCGCCTACTTCTTCGGACGGTCCTTCGGCAACGCCCGGCTCGCCCCGGTGCTGTCGCCCAACAAGTCGATCGAGGGATTGGCGGGCGGCGTCATGCTCTGCCTCGGGGCGACGATCGGATGGGGGTGGCTGGATCTGTCCGATCCGATGACGATCCGCACCGGGGCATGGCTGGGCCTCGTCGTCGCCCTGGCCGCCCCCCTCGGCGACCTGGCGGAGTCGATGGTGAAACGGAGTCTCGGGGTGAAGGACATGGGGTCGATCCTCCCCGGGCACGGCGGCATCCTCGACCGGATCGATGCCTTCCTCTTCGCCATCCCCCCTGCGTGGATCCTGTTCGAGGCGTCGGGGCTGTTGGTCTGAGGCCGCTCGTCGTCCTCGGTGCCACGGGGTCCATCGGGACCCAGACCTTCGACGTCGCCGCCCGCCTCGGCGTGCCCGTGCACGCGATCGCCGCACGGAGGGGCTCGGAGGACCTCGCCGCCCGGGCGCGGGACCTGCCCGACGCGCTCGTGGGTGTCGCCGCGCCGACCGGGGACGAACGCGAGGCCTTCCGTTCGGCGTTCGGTGATCGTGTGCGATTCGGCGCCGAGGCCATGGAGGAGCTCGCCTCCCTCGACGGCACCACCGTGGTGAACGGCATCGTCGGCTCGGCGGGTCTGCCGGCGTCGGTGGCTGCGCTCGAGGCGGGGAACCGGCTGGCGCTCGCCAACAAGGAGAGTCTCGTGGCGGGGGGGCCCGTCGTCGAGGCGGCACGGGTGCGGGGCGGCGGCGAGCTGCTCCCGGTCGACTCCGAGCATTCGGCGATCGCCCAGTGCCTTCTCGGCGAAGACCTCGACGCCGTCGCACGTCTCCTCCTGTCGGCCTCGGGTGGGCCCTTCCGCGGTCGGTCACCCGCAGAGCTCGAGGCGGTCACCGTGGAGGAGGCGCTGGATCACCCCACCTGGTCGATGGGGCCCCGGATCACCGTCGACTCCGCCACGCTCATGAACAAGGCCTTCGAGGTGGTCGAGGCGCACTTCCTCTTCGGCCTCGACTTCGACCGCATCGACGTCGTCGTCCATCCCCAGAGCATCGTGCACAGCCTCGTCGAGTTCGTGGACGGCTCGCTCAAGGCCCATCTCGGCGAACCCGACATGCGCGTCCCGATCCAGTGGGCGATCACGCATCCCGATCGGGCCCCCGGTGCCCTGGACCGGTTTTCGCTGGCCGGACGGAGCCTGACGTTCGAGGAGCCGGACGTCGACACGTTCCCGTGCCTGCGCCTCGGCTACGAGGCCGGCCGCGCCGGGGGATCGGCACCGGCGGTGCTCAACGCCGCCGACGAGATCGCCGTGCGGGCCTTCCTGGATCGCCGCATCGGTTTCGCCACGATCCCCGAGATCGTCGAGCGGACGCTGGAGGCCGTGGAGCACCGGGAGCTGGGCACGGTGGACGACGTTCGGGCCGTCGACCGGGAGGCCCGGGACCTCGCCACGGGTCTCCTCGGTGGATCGTGCTAATCGGGTCGTGGCTGTAGCGTTCGCGCCGACATGACCGGCGGCCTCATCGTTCTCTTCGGCATCGTCTCGATGGTGATGATCCACGAGGCGGGCCACTTCCTCGCGGCCAAGGCGTTCGGCATGAAGGCCACCGAGTTCTTCTTCGGGTTCGGCCCGCGGATCTGGTCGACGAAACGCGGCGAGACCGAGTACGGCGTGAAGGCGATCCCGCTCGGCGGGTACGTCCGCATCATCGGCATGAACCCCTACGAGGAGGTCGCGCCCGAGGACGAGGGCCGCACCTATCGCGAGCGTCCCTTCTGGCAGAAGTCGATCGTGGTGCTGGCGGGGGTGGCCAGCCACTTCATCGTGGCCTTCGTGCTCTTCTTCCTCGTGTTCAGCCTGATCGGCGTGAACACCCTCAGCCCGACCGTCTCGTCCGTCCAGGACACGCTGCCCGACGGCGGCGCCACCCCCGCCGCCGAGGTGGGGCTGGAGCCCGGCGACCGCATCGTGTCGATCGACGGCATCGAGACACCCGAGTGGGTCGACCTCGTGGACGTCGTGTCCGCCCGTCCCGGTGAGACCGTGACGTTGCGGGTGGAGCGCGACGGCACGATCCGGCCGCTCGAGGTCACGCTCGCCTCGGTGGACGACCAGGCAGGCGGCAAGCGCGGGTTTCTGGGTGTGGCGCCGTCGACCGAGACCGAGCGCGTGAATCCCATCGTGGGCTTCGGACGCGCCGGGGGCGCGGTCGGCGAGGCGGTCGTCGTGAGCACGCAGGGGATGTGGCAGCTCGTCACCGGCCTCGGCGACCTCATCGGCGCCACGATCACCGGGGACACCGAGGGCATCGACGAGGTCCGCCCCGCCAGCCCGATCGGCCTGGTGCGGATCGGCGCCCAGACCCAGGACCTCGGGATCGGGTTCACCCTCGAGCTCGTCGCCCTCATCAACGTGTTCGTCGGCCTCTTCAACTTCATCCCCATCTACCCCCTCGACGGCGGCCACTTCTCGGTGGCTCTGTACGAGAAGATCCGGGGTCGGGAAGCCGACGTCCGTAAGCTCGCCCCCATCGCCGCCGCCGTGGTCATCTTCATGGTGCTCCTCGGCGTGCTCGCCATCTACCTGGACATCGCCAACCCGCTGGACCTGAACTGATGATCGAACGCCGCCCCACCCGCCGGATCCACGTCGGCGACGTCGCCGTGGGCGGCGGTGCCCCGGTCTCGGTGCAGTCGATGACGACGACGAAGACCGCCGACGTCGACGCCACCCTCGCCCAGGTCTATGCCCTCCGGGGAGCGGGAGCCGACATCGTCCGGATCACCTGCAACGACGTGGACGCCGCCGCCGGTCTCGCCGAGATCGTGCCCCGGTCGCCGGTGCCGATCGTCGCCGACATCCACTTCCAGTACCGCCTCGCCCTCGCCGCCCTCGAGGCGGGGGTCGCCGGGCTCCGCCTGAATCCGGGGAACATCCGCAAGCCCGAGCACATCAAGGCCGTCGCGGGGGCCGCCGGTGAGCGTGACGTCCCCATCCGGGTGGGCGTCAACGCCGGGTCCCTCGACAAGGACCTGCTGGAGAAGTACGGGTCACCGGTGCCCGAGGCGCTCGTCGAGTCGGCGCTCCACGAGATCCGTCTGCTGGAGGAGGTCGACTTCACCGACATCAAGATCTCGGTGAAGCACAGCCACGTTCCTTCCATGGTCGAGTCGTACCGGCTGCTCGCCGACCGCGTCGACTACCCCCTCCATCTCGGGGTGACCGAGGCCGGGCCGCCGCCGGCGGGGCTGATGAAGTCGGTGGCGGGCATCGCCACGCTGCTCCTCGAAGGGATCGGGGACACGATCCGTTTCTCCCTCACCGCCGACCCCGTCGAGGAGGCGGAGGCAGGCCGACGTCTGCTGGAACAGCTGGGCCTGCGGGAGCGGGCGGGCCTGGACCTGATCGCCTGCCCCTCGTGCGGCCGGGCCGAGGTCGACGTGATCCAGGTCGCCACCGACGCCCAGCGGGCACTCGAGGCGGAGGACCTCCCGATCCAGGTGGCCGTGATGGGCTGCGTCGTGAACGGACCCGGTGAGGCGCGCGAGGCCGACATCGGCATCGCCGCGGGGAAGGGCAAGGGGCACCTGTTCATCAAGGGCCAGGTGGTCCGGGTCGTCCCCGAGGCGGAGATGGTCGACGCCCTGTTGGACGAGGCCCGCAAACTCGCCGCCGAGGGCATCGAGGCCCGGCTCGCGGCCGCCGACGGGGTGGCCGAGGAGCTCGCCCGCCAGACCGCCGACGAACTGCTCGAGATCCAGGGCGACGCCAACCGGGCGGAGGAGCGTCGGAGGGCCGTCACCGAGGTGGCGGCGGGGGAGTAGGTCCCGGCGTCCCGACGGGGGCTACCCTCGGGCGACCCACGACCGAGGAGATGCCGTGCGGTGGTCCCGGGCCCACATCCCGACCCTCCGAGACGATCCCGCCGATGCCGAGGCGGCCAGCCACCGCCTGCTGGTGCGCGCCGGCTACATCCGCCAGC
>JAWVYO010000127.1:0-5893 GCA_033722675.1 Acidimicrobiia bacterium
CCCGGCGAAGAACTCGAGGACCTCTGCCGATATCGGAGCGGCGCCGCTGGCGAGGAACTTGACCTCGTCGAAGCCCAGCGCCTCCTGCAGCTTGCCGTGCACGAGCTTCCCGGCGAGGCCGTGCTGGAGCTTGAGGAGCCCGGTCGGCGAGCTGCCCTCGTTGCGGAGGTGGGCCACCGTGCGCCCCACGTTCTGAGCCCAGTCGGCGATCTTCGCCTTCACGCCCGACGCCTTCCCCAGCTCGGTGGCGACGCCGGCGTGGAACTTCTCCCACACCCGCGGCACCGCGAAGAAGTACGTGGGGCGGACCTCCTTGATGTTCTCGGCGAGATCGTCGATCGACTCCGCGTAGTGCACCTGGCCGCCCCGGGTGATCGGGATGTGGATGGTGAACATCTGCTCGGCGATGTGGCTGAGCGGCAGGTACGAGATGCCGCGGTCCTCGGGCTCGATCTCGACGATGCCGCGCGCTGCGTCGGAGGTCCACGTCAGGTTCTCGTGGGTGAGCATGACGCCCTTGGGCGGTCCGGTGGTGCCGGAGGTGTAGATGAGCGTGGCCAACCCCTCGGGCTTCAAGCCCTCGAGGCGGGCCGTGAAGTCGGCGTCGTCGACGTCGTCGGCCAGGGCCAGGAAGGCCTCCCAGGTGAAGATCGACTCGTCGTCGTGGGCCGGGGTGCCCTCCATGGTCACGATCGTGCGGAGCCGGGGCAGCCGATCGCGGACCTCGAGCACCTTCGCCAGCTGTTCCTCGTTCTCCACGAGGATGACCGGCGCCTCGGCGTGTCCGGTGATGTACTCGACCTCCTCGGGCGAGTTCGTCGTGTAGATCCCGGCAGGGGCGCCGCCGATCGCCATCGTGGCGACGTCGAACACGACCCACTCCGGCCGATTGAATCCGAGGATCGTCGTCACCTGGTCGGGCTGCACGCCGAGGGCGATGAGGGCCTTGCCCGCTCGCCGGACGAGGTCGGCGTACTCGCCCCACGACGAGGCCACCCACGACCCGTCGCGCTTGGCGTGGTAGGCCGGTCGTCCGGGCATCTGCTCGGCGCGACGGAACAGTCGGGCGGGGATCGTGTCGGCTGCCACCGGTACCTCCGAAAAGGGGAAGACGCTGTGAGGGAATCGTACACTCCGCCCGGAGAGGATCCTCCGGCGGGCTCAGAGGCTGAGGGTCATCCCGTCGACCGCGATCTCGAAACCCGCATCGACCACCGTCGCCGCCTCCGGGGAGCCTGGATCCGCCGCGGGGTTCGTGTGGTTGAGGTGGGTGAGGATCAGGCGACGATCCTCGGCCAGGTGACCGAAGCGCTCCAGCGTGTCGGGGATCGGTGGATGCGGAATGTCCTCGCCCCGGCGGCCGGGAACCTCGTCGAGATCCCAGAACGTGGCGTCGAGGAGCGCCACCTCGTGACGAGCGATCGTCTCCTCCGCCTCCGGCCAGTCCTCCCAGCGGTCGATGTCGGGGACGTAGAGCACCCGGCCCGCGATCGACACGGCGACGGCGTCGGTGTATTCGTGGCGGTGCGGGACCGACAACAACTCGACCTCGAGCCCCGGCAGCGCCTCGACGGTCACCGGCGCCGTGTGGGCCCGGAGACGCACGTGACCCTCCTCGACGAGCAGCCGCCACGGCGCGTTGGAGACGAGGAACCCCGCCATCGGCTGGGTGACGTGGCAGGGGATCGCCTCGGTCGCCGCCGCCTCACGCCCGAAGAAGGCCAGCCCCAGGTAGTGGCCGATGTGCCCGTGCGTGAGCACGACGGCGTCCACCGGTGGCGACGAGCCCGGACGAGCGGCGTACGCCGCGATCCCGTGGAGCCGCGCCTCCTGGATCCGGAGGTCTGGCGACGCGTCGACGAGAAGCGTCCCCCCGTCGTCGTCGACCACGGCGATCGAGGCGGCCGTGCGCCCCAGCGCCGGGTCGTGGCGGGCGCGGTGGGACACACCGGAACGGGCCCCGAACTGCGGGAGCCCGCCGTCCTGACCGGATCCGAGTACGACGACCGTGGGCATCGCCGCGAACCTAGTCGGCGGCTGCCTCCGTCCGCCGACACGGTGCGCTGGGCGGACCGAACCCGTGACGGGCTCACCACGCAGTGTTACCGTCACGAGCACGATGCGTGGCATCACGTGGGCGCTGCCCCTCCTGCTCCTGGCCTCCTCCTGCGCCCTCGGCGCCGGGGTCCCACCGGCGCGCACCCCGCCCTCGGCGGCACCGGCACCCGCGGTGGAGGCGGACGTGACGACGACCACCGCCGTCGCCGCATCCACCACGACCACCTCGACCACCACGACGACGACCACGGCCCCGAAGCAGCGGATCGTCGTCCGGGGCACCGGCGACGTGAACCTCGATCCCGACTACACCACCGGGCTGCGAGCCAACGGATACGCCCACGCCTGGAGCGGTCTCGAAGGGCTCTTCGCCGAGGACGATCTCACCATCGTGAATCTCGAGTGCTCCCCCTCCCCCCTCGGCACCCCGGCCTGGAAACAGTTCGTCTTCCGGTGCCCCGACGGCCTGGACGAGATGCGCGACGCCGGCGTCGACGTCGCCAACCTCGCCAACAACCACGGTCAGGACTACGGGAAGGAGGCGATGCTCGACGGGCGGCGCCGCCTCCTCGACGCCGGGATCCTGCCCGTCGGGGTGGGCGACGACGTCGCCGGGGCCAATGCCCCGGCCATCGTCGAGGTGGGTGGGTGGACGATCGCCGTCGTCGGACTCGGCGGCGTGGTGCCCGACCCCGGCTGGTTCGCCACGGAGACCTCGCCCGGCATGTCCGACGGTGACGACGTCGGGTCGATGGTGGCCGCCGTGCGCCGCGCCGACGAACTCGCCGATCTGGTGTTCGTCACCATCCACTGGGGGGTCGAACTCGACACCCGGCCCCGCCAGGAGGACGTCGAACGTGCCCGGGCGATGATCGCCGCCGGGGCGGACGGGATCTTCGGGCATCACTCCCATCGGCTGAATCCCCTGGAGTACGTCGACGGCGTGCCCGTCGCCTGGGGCCTCGGCAACTTCGTGTGGCCCCGACAATCCGACGCCAGCGCCACGACCGCCGTCGCCGAGATCGTCGTGGAGCCCGACGGCTCCACCTCCGCCCGCCTCATCCCGGCCTTCATCGTCGAATCGGGACATCCGGTCCTCGTCGACCGCTGACCGGCCTGCCACACTCTCGGGATGCCGACCATCGGGATCCTGCTGTTCGACGGAGCCGAGGAGCTCGACTGGGCCGGCCCCTGGGAGGTGCTCGCCGCCTGGGCGCAGGGCTGGCCCGAGGACGAGGTGACGGTGTTCACGTTCGCCCGCACCGACGGAGTGATCACGTGCGCGAAGGGGCTGCGGGTGCTCCCCGACCGCACCTGGGACGACCTCCCACCACTGGATGTCGTCCTGGTGCCGGGCGGCGTCGGGACGCGCACGCTCGTCGGCAACCGATCGATCGCCCGGTGGCTGCGCCGGCTCCGCGACGACGGCGTCCTCATGACGAGCGTGTGCACCGGGTCGCTGCTCTTCGCCGACGCCGGGTTGCTGGACGCTCGTCCGGCCACGACCCACTGGGGCAGCCTCGACTACCTGGCCCAGCTCGGCGCCGGCATCGAGGTGCGGCCCGACGACCGCTTCGTCGACTCCGGGAGTGTGATCACCGCCGCGGGCGTCTCGGCGGGCATCGACATGGCCCTGCACCTCGTCGTCCGGCTCCACTCGCCAGACCGCGCCCGCGACGTGCGGCGGTACATCCAGTACGACCCCGACCCGCCGGTCTAGGTAGCGCCGCCGCCGTCCATACGCTCGGGACATGGACACGCTCTGGATCCTCGGCGACCAGCTGAACCGGTCGTTCGCGGGCTTCGACGACGTCGCCCCCGACAGCCACCGCATCCTCATGGTGCGGAGCGACACCAAGCTCTCGGGGACGTGGCACCGCCAGCGACTCCATCTCGTCCTCACCGCCATGCGACGCTTCGCCGACGAACTCCGCGACGAGGGGTTCGAGGTCGACGAGCGGGCCGCACCGTCGCTCGCCGACGGGCTGGCGGCCCATCGGGAGGAGTTCGAACCGGACACGGTGCGGGTGATGGAACCCGCGTCGTGGGACGGCCTCCGTCTCGTCGAGGACCTCGACTGCGACGTCGTGCGCTCCAACCAGTTCCTGTGCCACTACGACGACTTCGCCGACTGGGCCGAGGACCGCAAGCGTCTCCGGCACGAGGACTTCTACCGGTGGCAGCGCCGCCGGCTGGGCTTCCTCATGGACGGCGACGACCCGGTGGGCGGCGAGTGGAACTTCGACGCCGAGAACCGTGATCCGCCCCCCGACGGCGACGTCCCATGGCCGGCCCGAAAGCGGTTCGACCTCGACGACGTGGACCGTTCGGTCCTCGACGGGCTGCCCGACGACGCGTGGGGAGCCGATCCCGAAGGGTGGTGGCCGACGTCACGAGACCAGGCGCTCCAGCGGCTCGAGGAGTTCGTCGGCGGTGTGCTCCCCCACTTCGGCCCCTTCCAGGACGCCATGCTCGGCGACGATTGGCACCTGGCCCACTCGCTCCTCTCCCCTGCTCTCAACATCGGCCTCCTGACCCCCGACGAGGTGTGTGACGCCGTGGAGGAGGCGTACCGGGAGGGAGGCGTCCCGATCGAGTCGGCCGAGGGCTTCATCCGCCAGGTCATCGGGTGGCGTGAGTACGTGTGGGGGCTCTACTGGCTCTGGATGCCCGACTACCGCGACGAGAACGCGTTCGGGGCCGACGGGCCGCTTCCCGCGGCGTTCACCGGAGCCGACACCGGGATGGCGTGCCTCGCCGCCACCATGGAGAACGTCCGCGACCGGGCCTACGGCCACCACATCGAACGGCTCATGGTGCTCGGCAACCTGGCCCTCCTCTCGGGCGTCGAGCCGAAGGCCATGGTGGACTGGATGTGGCGGTCCTTCGTGGACGGAGCCGAATGGGTCATGCTCCCCAACGTCATCGGAATGGCGCTCCACGCCGACGGCGGACGGATGGCCACCAAGCCCTATGCGGCCTCGGGCGCCTACATCGACCGCATGAGCGACCACTGCGGGGACTGCCGCTACGACCCGAAGCAGCGGTCCGGCGAGGACGCCTGCCCGTTCACGGCGCTCTACTGGGACTTCCTGGCGCGCAACCGGGAGATGCTGGCGGACAACCACCGGATGGGCCTGCAGCTGAAGAACCTGGAACGCATCGACGACCTCGACGGCGCCCGTTCACGGGCCGCCGAGGTCGTCGACGGTCTCATCGAGGGGACGGTCTAGGGAAGCGCCACGATGCGCGCCTCCCAGGCGGCCCGGTCGGCGCTCGTGTCGGCGGCGATCAGGTCCAGGAGCGCTGGAGACGATCGCACGATCGCGTTCCAGCGGAGTCGGTCCACGACCAGATCATCCCTGCTGATGCCCCAGATCGCTTCGAGCTCCTCGAGCGTCAGATCGGACGTTCCCGCCCACCGGGTCCCGACATCGAAGCCTGGATCTGCGTAGCGGGCACCGAGGGGCACGAGCTCCCCGGTCGTGAGCTCGTCGATCTGCTCGAGTGTCGGTCCGTTCTCGCCGGCGAACCGGACGCCGACATCGAAGTCTGGGTCGGTGTACCGCTCACCCATCGGCACGAGCGTGGAGTCCGCCGTGTCGCCGGTGAACAAAACGACGAGGACCGCGGCGGCGACGAGCCCCATGGTGACGAACACGACCGCCCACTGCAGCCATCCGGACACCTCGTCCGGCTCCCGTGGGGGAACGCGGAGCGGTGGTTTCGGCTCGAGGTCGACCGGCGTGCGGGTGGGCCGGGTGTCCCGGAGGGTGTCGCTCACGACCCACCTCCTTTCTCCCCCTCCATCCCCGACCGTACGCGCGGCCGGTGA